>NZ_JBWLUX010000002.1:0-313022 GCF_057784315.1 Mesorhizobium sp. CNPSo 4684
GGCTGTCATCCGAAGGCTCGCGCAAAACATCTTGGCTGCCCATCCGCTCGACAAACCTATCGCCAGCAAGATGCGAAGGGCAAACTGGAGCAAAGACTTCTTCTATGACCTCTTTACTCATATGCGATAGCCCTGCCACAAGGGGGGAGGTCGCGCTGCCTCACCGCCGCGCCTTGCCGATCCCCTCATCCGTATTGGCCAGCAACTTTCGCACCGCGTTGCGGGCCGCGTCGGGCCGCTGCAGGCGGATGGCCTTCTCGATCGCTTCGTGCAGCTTCTGGGCGTGCTGCTGGTCGCTGACCTGTATGGTCGTGAAGACGAAGAGATGGTCGAGCGCCGATTCGATCAGCACGCCGAGCGGCACCAAAAGATCGTTGCCGGAGGCGCGTAGGATCGTGAGGTGAAAGCGCGTATCGGCGCGGATACGCTGCTGCAGGCTCAGCGCCTCGCCCATTTCCCGGCAGGCCTGGCTGATCTCGGCCATCTGCTCGTCGCTGCGTCGCATCGCGGCAAAGGCGCTGGCTTCCGGTTCTATGATGTGACGGAACTCCTGCACCGTGCGCAGGAACGCCTCCCGGTCCGGGCCAGTCGCATACCAGGCCAGCACATCGCGGTCGAGCAGGTTCCAGCGTTCCCTGGGCTCGACCCAGCTGCCGATCTTGGGCCGTGAAGCCAGCAGGCTTTTGGCCATCAGCATTTTGATGGCTTCGCGCACCGCCGAGCGGCTGACGTTGAACATCTCCGCCCATTTGGCTTCGTTTGGCAGGATGGCGCCTGGCGGATAGTCGCCGCGCACGATCCGAAGCCCGATCTCGTTGGCCAGCGAGGCGTGTACACTGGAGCCAGGGGGCCAGGCCGTATCCGGTCGTCGAACAGCGGTGGCAACCGGGCCGGCGGGCACATCAATCGTGGCGGATCGCCTTCTTGGTCTGTCGTCCGGCATCTTCGGCATCGGCAATTTGTCGCAGGGAACCCGTCCGGAATTGTCCGTGCCCTTCGCCGAAAGCAAGACGCATGAGCCCGTCAAAGCCGGAGCTTGCCGCCCCGACAATGTTGCCTGTCCTTGTCCCTGAGGAAAATGACGGGGCGCCCCTGAAAGGGCGCCCCCGGTATCGCTGGCTATTTCTGGATGCAGGTGTCGACCGTATCCTTCGTGCATTCGTCGAGGCCGGTGAACACCGGATCGGCGACGGCCTTGCCTTCGATGAGATCGATCATCACCGACGGCGCCTTGTAGCCCATTTCGAACGGCCGCTGACCGACCAGCGCCGTGACCAGACCGTCACGGGCGATCGCCACTTCGTCGCCGATCGTGTCGGCGGCTCCAATGACGAAATCATTGCTGGCGATGCGGTCCTTGAGCGGCCCGAACAGGTCGCGATAGGGCTGCGGGGCGCCGAACAGCGGCCAGCCGCCCATGATTCCGAAGGCGTCGAGCTTCGGGTTGGCGGCGAGGATATCGGTCATCGCCTGCACGCCCTTGGCGCCATCGTCATTGGTGAACACCGGGCAGCCGGCGGCTTCAGTCCAGCCGCCTTCGCCGGCGAGTGCCGCCAGGCCTTCCTTGCCCGACAGCGCATCACGCATGCCTTGCGCGCGGCGCAGGATGTTGTCGGCCGCTGGATTGCCTTCGATGGTGCAGATCGTGCCGCCGTTCGGCTTGCCCTTCTTGATGTACTCACCGATCTTCTTGCCCATCAGGTAATTGTCGGTGCCGAGATAGGTCTTGCGAAGTGCTGCATCTTCCTTGGCCAGGTCGGCGTCCACGGTCATGATCGGGATCGTCGGATTGGCGGTCTTGATCGTCTGCGCGATCAGCGGCGCGTTGGACGGCGAAATCGCCATCGCCACCGTGTCGGCCTTGCTCAGCATATCCTGCACGATCTGCGCCTCGCCGGCCTCGTCGGATGTCGACGCTGGGCCGGTGTAGAAGCACTCATACTCCGAGCTGGCGTTTTCCTTGTTCCACTTCTCGCAGCCCTGGTGGATGGCCTCGAAGAACGGATTGTCGAGACCTTTCACCACGATGACGAGCTGCTTCTTGGCCAAAGCCGGCCCGGCGCCCAGCGCCATGGCGGCGACGGCGGCAAGCAAAACTGTTTTCCTCATATCAGTCCTCCCTTGGAAACAGACGGACACGACGTGCCCGCCACACGAACCAACCCGGAATACGGTGACAGAGGGTCGCTATGCGAGCGCTCTTGTCGGCAAGCCAGGTCGATAAGCATTTCATTTCGGTCAGCCGGTTCGAAAAGAGGCCGGCTGGCACCGATGCATTCCTGCTGACCCCACACGCAAACCGGCACGGGGTCGGCAGGTTACTCCTCCGCCCTCCAGCTAATATCGGCTTGTGGCCAACGTCAATGGTATTTGTCCTACAAAACGGATTTTTAGATTCCGCCTGCCGATTGACGCCCGTGCAGTCATTTGCGTAAATGGAATTCAACATCGCTGTCCCGGGAGGAGCTGGGCGAGCGAGGCCGCGGGCAGAACCGGCGGTCTGAGCATGATCCCGAAAAGTGGGAACCGGTTTTCGGAAGAGATCATGCTCCAACAACAAAGTGTTGGACCTGGATGACGTTTCAACCAAACGTCATCCCAGATCCAAGTAACGGGGAGGCAAGAAGGCTGGTGGCGGTTCTCGAACTCACCAACATCTCGAAACATTTCGGCGCCATCCAGGCGGTCAACGACGTCTCGTTGTCCATCGAGCCGGGCCAGGTCGTCGGGCTGATGGGCGACAACGGCGCCGGCAAGTCGACGCTGGTCAAGATGATCGCCGGCAATTTCCGCCCGAGCCACGGCTCGATGCAGATGGACGGCAAGGAGTTGATCTTGCACAAGCCGGTGGAGGCGCGCCAGCACGGCATCGAGATCGTCCACCAGGACCTGGCGCTGTGCAACAATCTGACCGCCGCAGCAAACGTCTATCTCGGCCGCGAATTGCGCCGGGGCGTCGGCCCGTTCCGCATCCTCGATTATGCCGCCATGTACAAGCGCGCCGGGCAGATTTTTGCCGAACTGAAATCGGAGACGCGGCCGCGCGACCTGGTCAAGCAGATGTCGGGCGGCCAGCGCCAGGCGGTTGCCATCGCCCGCACCATGCTGTCGCAGGCCAAGATCGTGCTGATGGACGAGCCGACGGCGGCAATTTCGGTCCGCCAGGTCGCCGAAGTGCTGAACCTGATCCGCCATCTGCGCGACCAGGGCATCGCCGTGGTGCTGATCAGCCACCGCATGCCCGACGTTTTCGACGTCGCCGATCGCGTCATCGTCATGCGGCGCGGCAGGAAAGTCGCCGACAAGAGGATCGCATCCAGTTCGCCCGAGGAAGTCACCGGGCTGATCACCGGCGCGATCGAACAGGTCTGATTAGGGGGATAAATGTCGACAATGGCAGTCACGCTTGACCAGACGATCGCGCAGAAACAGCACAGCTTTTTCTCGCGCATGTTCGCCAGCCAGACCTTCTGGGTGGTGATCGCCGTCATCCTCGCCTGCATTTTCCTGTCGTTTGCCACCGACGCTTTTGCGACGCAGAAAAACCTCTACAACATCACCCGCAACATCACCTTCGTCGCCATTATCGCGCTCGGCATGACGTTCGTCATCATCACCGGCGGCATCGATCTGTCGGTCGGCTCGGTGCTGTGCCTGTCGTCGATGGTGCTGGCCGTCACCATGCATGCCGGCTATTCGATCGAAATCGGCATCCTCGCCTCGATCGCCACCGCGCTCGCCATCGGCGCCTTCAACGGCATTTTGATCGCCTATCTCGGCTTTCCGCCTTTCGTGGTGACGCTCGGCATGCTGTCGATCGCGCGCAGCCTTGCCATGGTCGCCTCCAACAACACCGTCGTCTTCCAGTTCGGCCCGGACCACGACAAGCTTCTGGCGCTGGGCGGCGGCGCCTGGGTGTTCGGCATCGCCAATCCGGTGCTCTACATGATCCTTCTGGCGCTGATCACCGGCTTCACGCTGCGCTGGACCAAATTCGGCCGGCACATCTTTGCCATTGGCGGCAATGAGCACGCGGCGACGCTGACCGGCGTTCCCGTCAAGCAGATCAAGGTTGCCGTCTATATGATCTCGGCGCTGGCGGCCGGCATTGCCGGCATCGTCCAGACTGGGTGGCTGGGCGCCGTCACCACCAATCTCGGCACCGGCATGGAACTGCAGGTGATCGCCGCCACCGTCATCGGCGGCGCCAATCTGGCCGGCGGCGTCGGCACGGCCTTCGGCGCGATAGTCGGTGCTGCGCTCATCGAAGTCATCCGCAACAGCCTTGGTCTGCTCGGCATCAATGCCTTCTGGCAAGGTGTGTTCATCGGCGGCGCCATCCTGCTTGCGGTGCTGTTCGACCGCATCCGCAACTTCAGGCGCAATGACTGAACCTTCCGCTGGAAACCATTGCTTTGACATCGAAATCCCTGTTTAGCCTCGACGGGCGGCTGGCGCTGGTAACCGGCTCCGGCCAAGGCATCGGCCTGGCGCTGGCGCGCGGCCTTGCCGAGCATGGCGCAAGTGTCGTGCTGAATGGCCGCGATGCCGGCAAGGTTGCCAATGCGGTGGCAGGTTTGCGTGATGCCGGCTTCACGGCGCACGCCTCGACCTTCGACGTGACGGACTTTCGCGCCGTCGATGCGGATGTCGCCCGCATCGAGGCCGAGATCGGTCCGATCGACATCCTGATCAACAATGCCGGCATCCAGTTTCGCGCCCCGCTCGAGGATTTTCCCGAGGAGCAATGGGAGCGGCTGTTCAAGACCAATGTCTCCGGCGCCTTCCATGCCGGCAAGGCAGTCGCCCGCAACATGATCGGGCGCGGAAAAGGCAAGATCATCAACATCGGCTCGGTGCAGAGCGAACTCGCCCGGCCCAACATCGCGCCCTATACGGCGACCAAGGGCGCGATCCGCAATTTGACCCGTGGCATGTGCACCGACTGGGCGAAATATGGGCTTCAGATCAACGCCATCGCGCCCGGTTATTTCCGTACCGAAATGAACCAGGCACTGGTCGACAACCAGGAATTCTCCGCCTGGCTGGAAAAGCGCACGCCTGCCGGTCGCTGGGGTTATGTCGACGAGCTGATCGGCGCCGCAGTGTTCCTGGCGTCGGACGCATCATCCTTTGTGAACGGCCACACGCTCTATGTCGACGGCGGTATGACGGCTTCGGTTTGATGGACGGATTTCTCGGCCAAGGCTAGCGCCGCCCCTCATCCGCCTGCCGGCACCTTCTCCCCGTATAGTGACGGGGAGAAGGGGGCTGACCGGCAGGACAATGAGGGGCGGAGCCGGCCTTTCAGAACTAGGAGGCGGCGACCGCTGTTGGTTTCGGTACCTATCGCTCAGTCTGAAAATCCGCAGCAACATCCGATAGCTAGGGCCTGCTTTCGCCCCGCGCCTTGACGGGAGCCCGAACTCAGCCGCACAATCCCGGGTGCAGGCGAAGGGAGGCCAGTCGTCTGCGGGAGGATATACCCATGACGGACGCGATCAGGCTCTATTGGGGCCGGTTCGGACATGTTTCTGTCCTGAATGTCGCCAGCGACTTCGTCACCCATGCCCATGTCGAGGCACATATCATCATCTGGCTGGAAGGCACGGCCGGCGAGATGACCATCGGCCGCGAGACGGTGGCGTTGGGACCCGGCACCGCCGCGGGGATCAACTCCTACCAGCCGCACAGCCATGTTCTGTCGCAGAATGGCAGGCCCGGCCTGTTCCTCGCCTTCTACATCGATCCCGACTGGGCGCGCCGGCGCCGCGACCTGCCGTCGTCGGCGCCGCTGTTTGCCCAGGCCGCGATCACGCTCGAACCCTGGCTGCACCAGGCCGCCGCCAATCTGCTCGATCATTTGAGCGACAATGAAAGCATCGACGACGTCGCCAATTACGAGATCGAGCGCTTCATCGATAGCGTGCTTGATGCCGCCGACGCTTCGGCGCCGCAAGAGGGGCGCATTCGCATCAACACAATGCAGGATTTCCGCGTTCGCAAGGCGATCCAGCTGATGAAGGCCAATGTCTGCGAGCGTATTTCGTTCGATGACGTCGCCCGCAGCGTTGGCCTGTCGCGGCCGCATTTCTTCGCATTGTTCAAGGAACAGACCAATCTGACGCCCAATGTCTATTGGAACACGCTGCGCATGGAGGAAGCCGTGCGGCAGTTGCAGTGGTCGCAGGAGCCGCTGATCTCGGTCGCCTGCAATCTCGGCTTCACCACCCAGGGCAATTTCTCGCGCTTCTTCCGCGACCATGTCGGAGTGCCGCCGACGCTTTACCGCGAGGCGGCGCGGGCCATGGCCTGAGCAAGCCGCTCGTTTTTCAGACTCCTTGATAGGGCCGCAAGACCCATTGATAAGCGCGGCACCGGCCGCTGCCCTACCTTGAATGTAGATTCGATTGCTAGGGAACGAGCTCATGGTTGATGTCACCATATCCAGCGTCATCGACGCGCCTGTCGAGAAGGTCTGGGCGCGCATTCGCGACTTCAACGGCCTGCCGGGCTGGCATCCGCGCATGGTGGAAAGCCATATCGAGGACGGCAAGGACGCCGGCACCATCGGCTGCGTGCGCAATTTCGAGCTCGCCAGCGGCGCCCGTATTCGCGAAAAACTGCTCGACTTCTCCGACGAGAATTTCCGCGTCAGCTACTCCATCCTGGAGACGCCGCAGCCGCTGACCAATCACAAGGCGACGCTGCAATTGCGCCGCGTGACCGATGGCGACCGCACCTATGCCGAATGGACTGCGAGCTTCGACGCCGCGCCCGAAGAGGCCGACAAGATCGCCGCCGGCATGGGCGCCAATGTCTTCCAGGGCGGCTTCAATGCGCTGAAGAGCCATTTTTCCGGCGAAAGCTGAACCAAGGAGCCTGCCATGGCACTTGCCCTCCAGACCTTTCCGACCGTCGGGGACGCCAACGCAGCGCTGAAGGCGTCCGGCTCGCGCTATCTCGGCGGCGGCACGCTGGTTGTGCGCGCCACCAATGAAGGCGATGTCTCCGTCACCAGCCTTGTCCGCTCCACCGATCCCTCGCTCTCGGCCATCGAGATCGCCGGCGGCAAAGCCCGCATCGGCGCCTCCGTGACCATGGCGGCCATCGCCCGCCATCCGCAGCTCGGCGCCATCGCCAAAGCGGCGCGCGCCGTCGGCGGCCCCGCGATCCGCAACATGGCAACGGTCGGCGGCAATCTGTTCGCGCCGGCGCCCTATGGTGATTTCGCGGTTGCGCTGCTGGCGCTGGATGCGACCGTCAGCACCGATGATGGGGAATTGCCGATTGGGGATTTTTTGGTCAAGCGGGACGACAACCACGCCATCGTCACCTCAGTCAGCTTCGCGCTGCCGAAGGCCGAGAGCTTCCGCTTCCTGAAAGTGTCGCGGGTGAAGCCCAAGGGCGTCTCGGTGTTGAGCATCGCCGCCGCGCTCGAACAGGCCGGCGACGGCGCAATATCCTCGGCGCGGATCGCGCTCGGCTGCATGGCCGACCGGCCGACGCGTGCACGCGCGGCGGAAAAGGCGCTGATCGGCAGGCGGCTTGACCGGGACGGCATCGCAGCAGCACTGGCTGCGGCAGGTGAAGGCACTTCGCCGATCACCGACCCGGTCGCCAGCGCCTGGTATCGCGCCGAGGTCCTGCCGGTCCATCTCGGTCGTCTGCTGCTTACTTAACCACCGCTAGGGGGGCGCGCGTCTGTCCGATCAATCGGGCAGGCGCGCTGGGAGGAAAACATGGCAAAGGTTCCGGTTCAGTTCACGCTCAACGGCAGCGAGAAGGCCGAATTCGTCGAGGGCGGCACGACACTGCTGCATGCGCTGCGCGACAAAATCGGCGACACCTCGCCGAAAGGCGGCTGCCATCAGGGCACGTGCGGCGCCTGTTCGGTCATCATCGACGGCGAGCTGAAACTCTCCTGTCTAACGCTGGCCGAAACCTGCAGCGGCTCTAGCATCACCACGACATCGGGCCTCGCTGAAGCCGGCGTTCTGCATCCGCTGCAGCGCGCCTTCCTCGATGCCTTCGCCACGCAATGCGGCTTCTGCACGCCGGGCATGATCATGGCTGCCAAGGTGCTGCTCGACCACACGCCCAATCCGAGCCGCGAGGATGTCGTCGAGGCGCTGTCCGGCAACATCTGCCGTTGCACCGGTTACGAACCGATCATCCAGGCGGTGCTGACCGCGGCGCGCGCCAATTCGCAGAACGCCGCCTAGAGCCGGATGATTTCAGGTCGAATCGACCTGAAATCTGAATCCGGCTCTAAATCAAAGAGATAGAGCATGATGTCGTCCGAAAACCGCCTCACACTTTTCGGCATCATGCTCTGAGGGGACCAAGAGAATGGAACTGCGCAAGAGCTATTTCGCCGATCAGCGCAAGGACGGCCTGCACGAGATCGGCCAGGGGCGGCCGCGGCTGGATTCGCCGGGCCATGTCACCGGGAAAACCGCCTATTTCGCCGACCGCAACGTTCCCGGCATGCTGCATCTGAAAATGGTGCGCAGCCCGCATCACCATGCCCGCATCCGCTCGATCGACACGTCCGAAGCCGAGAAGCATCCGGGCGTCGTGAAAATCCTCACCGCCAAGGACGTGCCGCACAATGTCTACACCATCCTGATCCTGATCCAGATCGGCCCAGAGGACGAGACGGTGCTGGCCGATGGCAAGGTGCGCTGGAAGGGCGAGGCCGTGGTGGCGGTACTGGCCGAGACCGAACGCGCGGCGCAGGAAGCCGCCGCCAAGGTCAAGGTTGACTACGAAGTGCTGCCGGCCGTCTTCGATATGGAGGAGGCGCTGAAACCCGGCGCACCGCTGGTCAACGAATATCACGGCCAGAACTATTATCTCTATGACAGCGGCGAATGCCGCAAGGTGCGCTTCGGCGATGTCGAGGCAGGCTTTGCCGAGGCCGACCATATCCTCGAGCAGAGCTACCAATCCTCGCCGATCGAGCATGCGCCGACCGAGACCACCGGCTGCGTCGTGGTTCCCGAAGGCAATGACCGCTTCACCTGCTACACCAATACGCAGGCGATGTTCTTCACCCTCGATAACGCCTCGATCATCCTGCAGATGCCGGGCTCGAAGCTGCATTTCGTCGGCGGCACGGTCGGCGGCGGCTTTGGCGGCAAGGTCGATGTCATCGTCGAGCCGATTGCCATCCTCGGCGCCAAACTAACCGGACGACCGGTCTGTTTCATCTACAGCCGTGAAGAGGAAATGCAGATCTCGTCACCGCGCGCGGCCGAAAAGGTCGTCATCAAGGACGGCGTGATGAAGGATGGCCGCATCGTCGCGCGCAAAGTGACCGGTTACACCGATGCCGGCGCCTATTCGCGCCACTCGCCCTATGGCGCCCAAAAGGGCGCTGCGCACTATCCCGGGCCCTATACGATCCCCAATGTGTGGATCGACACCTACTGCGTCTACACCAACCGCACGCCCTCGTCGGCCATGCGCGGCTTCGGCGTCACCATCGGCGACTTTGCGCTGGAGGTGCAGATGGACAAGCTGGCGCGGCTGATCGGCATGGACCCGCTCGAATTCCGCTTTATCAACGCCTATCGCGACGGCGACATGAAGGCGCATCGCCAGCCGACCGAAGGCGCGGCGCTGATCGAGTGCATGCAGGAGGCCTCGCGCGCCGCCAACTGGCCGGTGGCCGAAAAATACATGGCGATGTCCTCCTACAAGAAGGGAGCCTGAGATGGCGATCCGGCGCGGACGCGGCGTCGCCGCGATCAACTATCCGACAGGTATGAATCTCGGCGGCGATCCGACCCAGGCGCTGGTGCATTCGACGCCGACCGGCAATTTCATGGTGACGCTATCGTCCGTCGATCTCGGCCAGGGCCTGAAGCAGATCATGGCGCAGATCTGCGCTGAGACGATAGGTGTGCCCACCGACCGCGTCATCATCGACACCGCCGATACCGACACCGGTCCGCACTGCATGGGCACCTTCGCCTCGCGCGGCACGCATCGCGCCGGCAATGCCGTCATCCAGGCGGCCAAGGAAGCCCGCCAGGTGATGCTGGAAGTGGCCGCGGAAGAGCTGGAAGTGAACGCCTCCGACCTCGAGACGGATGGCGAAGGCAACATCCTGGTCAAGGGCGCGCCGCAAAAGTCGATTTCGATCTTCGACGTCGCGCTGTCGGCGCATTTCAAGCGCGGCCGCTCGATTTCGGGACGCGGCATGTTCCTGATCCCGCGCTCCTATCCGGAAAAGGAAACCGGCGCGATGAAGCCTTCGACCTGCTACGCCCATGCCTGCACGGTGGCCGAGGTCGAGGTCGATGACGAGACCGGCGAGGTGACTGTGCTGACCGTCAAGAATGTCTTCGAGATCGGCCGCGCGCTGAACCCGAAAATGGTCGAGCAGCAGCTGGTCGGCGGCTCCTGGATGGGCATCAGCCATGCGCTCTACGAAACCACCGAACCCTATTATCCCAACCGCGACCATGGCGGCACCGACTTCAACCAGTATCTGATGCCGGGGCCGGGCGACCTTGCAGAGACCGAGGTCATCGTGCTGGAACGCCCATCGGCGGACGGCCCTTATGGCGCCAAGGGGCCGGGGGAAATGTGCGCCAACCCGCAGATACCCGCTGTCGCCAATGCCGTCTTCGACGCCGTCGGCGTACGCATCGACACGCTGCCGATCACGCCGGAGCGCATTTTGCGCGCGCTCAAGGCGCAAGCGGCGAGCTGAGGACTGGAAATGCCGGAGGTGACTGCCGAGACTGTCGCGACCTCACCGGAGGCGGTGGCGCAGCATCTCGCCGCCTCGCGCTATCTCGCCGACGACAGTCTTGCCACCGCCATCTTCCTCGCCATTCGGCTCGGCAAGCCACTGCTGCTCGAAGGCGCGCCCGGCGTCGGCAAGACGGAAGCGGCGAAGGCCATCGCCGAAGCTCTCGGGCGAGATCTGGTGCGGCTGCAATGCTATGAAGGCATCGACGCAGCACACGCACTCTACGAATGGAATTACCAGCGCCAGCTGCTCGCCATCCGCCATGCCGGCGAGCATGAGATCGACATTTATGACGACCGTTTCCTGATCGCCCGGCCGTTGCTCCAAGTGCTGCGAGCGCCAGAGCAGCGCGTGCTGCTGGTCGACGAGATCGACCGCTCCGACCATGAATTCGAAGCGCTGCTTCTCGAATTCCTCTCCGATTTCCAGATCAGCATCCCGGAGCGCGGCACCATCCGCGCCGAAGCGCAGCCGATCGTCATCCTGACCTCCAACCGCACCCGCGAACTCGCCGAAGCATTGCGCCGGCGCTGCGTCTATCACTGGATCGGCTATCCCGACGCCGCGCGCGAGGCCGAGATCATCATGCTGCGCGCCGGCGCTGTCGCCGAGTCCACCGCGCGTGCGGTCGCCAATGCCGTGCAGGAGATCCGCGGCCGCCCGCTCGCCAAGCCGCCGGGCATCTCCGAGGCCGTAGAGTGGACCAATGCCGCCACCATATTGGAGAAGGGCGGCAGCCCGTGGCCAGAAGCCTTCCGCCTCGCCATCGGCGTGCTGATCAAGGACGAGGAGGATTTGTCCGTGATAACGCCGGAGCTAGGCCGGATTGTCGAGGAGGCGCTGGCGTGAGCCGGGACCTCAACGACCCCTTCGCCCCGTTTACGGGGAGAAGGTGCCCCGAAGGGGCGGATGAGGGGCGGCGCCATGGTGGGCAGAAGGTGGCGCTACCCCTCACCTGCCTGCCGGCATCCTCTCCCCGTAAACGGCGCGAGGAGAGCTTGCCCCGCGCCGCCGAACCCTTGCTCGGCTTCGCCCGCTTGCTGCGCCACCACGCCTTTCCCATCGCACCCGAGCAAGTCTCCAGCTTCATGCAGGCCGTTACCCTGCTCGGCCCGCGCTCCATGGCCGACATCCGCGAGGCGGCGCTCGCAACGCTCGCGCCCTCACCCGACCGCCGCGGCGAATTCGACGCGCATTTCCGCAGCCATTTCTATGGCGACGCCAGACCCTCGATCGCAGGCGAAGAAGACGAAGAAACCCGCATCAATGACGATCACGGCACGCGCGAGGAAAACAACCAGACCACGCACCAGGACAAAGGTGGCGAATTGTCGTCGGCGATCGAACAGCTGAGCAGCCGCGACTTCCAGCGCGACGATGATGGCCTTGTCCCCTTCCGCCACAAGCTCGCTTGCGCGCTGCCCGCGCGCCGCTCCTTCCGCACTATGCGCACCCGTTCGCACGGCGCGCTCGACCTGCGCCGTTCGCTCAGCGAAATCGTCAGCGCCGATGGCGACATCCCCTCGCCGCAGCTTCGCCGCCGCCAGACCGTGCCGCGCAAGCTGCTGCTCTTGATCGATATCTCCGGCTCGATGAAGCTGCATACCGCCGACTATCTCAAACTGGCGCATGCGACCGTGCAAGGCGCCGACCGCGCGGAAGTCTTCACCTTCGGCACGCGGCTCACCCGCATCACCTCGGCACTGCGCATCCGCGATCGTGACCAGGCGCTGGCGCGCGCCGCTGCACTGGTCGACGATTGGGACGGCGGCACGCGCATGGGGCCGACGCTGCTCGCCTTTCTCTCGGTGCCGCGCTTCTCGGCCTTCGCGCGCGGTGCTGCAGTCGTCATCCTGTCGGATGCGCTGGAACGCGGCGACCATGCCGATCTCGAAACCGCGATACGCCGCCTGAGCGCCCGCGCCTTCCGGCTTTCGCTGGCAACACCTTTGGCCGGCGATCCGCGCTTCCAGCCGGCTACAGCGGCGCTGCGCGCCATCCTGCCTGACCTCGACGATCTCATCGACGGCTCGTCGCTGAACAGCCTCACCGATTTCATCCTGTCGCTAGCCCGCCCTGCCCCGGCGGCATCGACAATCTGGAAAAGGGTATCGTGATGCAGAAAGCCATCGACGCGCATTTCCACATCTGGCGCCAGCAGGATCAGCCCTGGCTGGTCGGTCCGATGGTGCCGCGTATCTTCGGGCCGTACGAGCCGATCCGCCGCGACTATCCGATCACGGAGTTTCTCGACGACCAGAAAGGCGCCGGCGTCGAAAAGGCGGTCTATGTCCAGACCAACTGGGCCAAGGAGGATTTCGAAAAAGAGGTCGCCTTCCTGCAGAAGACCGCTGATGAAACCGGCTGGCCGCATGCCATTGTTGGCTATGCCGACATGGCCGTGGACGACGTCCGGCACCAGATCGACCGGCTGATGAAATACCCCCTGCTGCGCGGCGTGCGTATGCAGCTGCACTGGCATGAGACGCCGGCCTTCCGCTTCGCCGCCTCGGCCGACCAGGTCATCGACCCAAAGGTGCGGGCCAATGTGGCGTGGCTGAAGGACTATGGCCTGTCGTTCGACCTCCAGCTCTTTCCCGCCCAGATGAAGGACGGGCTGACGCTGGTCGGCGAGAACCCGCAGACCAATTTCATCCTCACCCATGCCGGCATGCTGACAGGCATGGAGCCGGAGACGACCGAAGCCTGGAAAGCCGGCCTGCGCACGCTGTCAGCCGCGCCGAATTTTTACGCCAAGCTGTCGGGACTCGGCACCTTCGTGCACCGCAACGACCCGGATCTGATCGCCTACATCGTCGACAATGCGATCGACATTCTGGGTAGCGACCACCTGATGTTCGGCTCGAACTTCCCGATTGAGAAACTTTGGACCAGCCACGCCGAGCTGATCAAGGCGCACCGCGCGGCAGTAGCAAAGCACGGCGCGGCCGCAGAGGCGGATATTTTCTGGAACACGGCGAAAAAGGTGTACCGGCCAGTTTAGCGGCTCATAACTGCTTGCCCAAAACCTGGACCATATGCCGTTTGGCGCCGAAGCTGACCGGGCCTGCCATCCGCACAGGTTCGAAGCCTTGCCTCTGCCAGAACCGAAGCCCGTGCTCGTTTTCTGTGAGCACACCGAGCTCCACCCGTTCCACATGCTGTGATTTCAGCCACCTGAAAAAGCCGTCGCAGAGAGCCTGCCCCACTCCTTGCCCGCGAAGGGCCTTGTCGATCATCAGCAAGGCGATCCACCAGCACCCTGCGTGCGGATAGTCCCTGTCGCAGGCCAGCAGGCCTACAAGCTCACCATCGACGGCTTTCAATCCGAACACGACCTTGTCGGCCTCCGTCCGGTTGGGCGGAAAGCTTTCGAACTCCTCCCTTGCGCTGTCGGCAGTGGGCAGCTCGCCTCGCTCCAGCAAGACGTAATCCGAGCAAGCCTGATAAAGCCGCACCAGCCGCGGCGCGTCGTTTCCAATTAGCCCTTCAATCTCGTAGCCGGCGAGCGAAATTGGAAATCTGATCGTTTTGTCCATGAAATCCTGGCCCTGGAGGAGCGCCCCTCACTTCACTTCAAACTCAGGATCGACCGGGATCTGCATGGCCGTCACCAGATGATTGGTCTGCCCGGCCAGCCCGATGATCGACACCAGTTCGCCATGCTGCGCATCGGTCATGCCTTTGGCGCGTGCGGCTGCCGTGTGCGAATGGACGCAGTAAGAGCAGCCATTGGCAGTGGACACCGCCATGTAGATCATCTCCTTGGTCAGCGGATCGATGGCGCTTTCAGTGGCCATCACCACCTTCACCTGTTCCCAGGTCCGTTTCAGCAAGGCTGGATCATTGGCCAGCCCGCGCCAGAAATTGTTGACGAAATCCGATTTGCGCGTCGCACGGATGTCATCGAACACCGCCTTGGCGACCGGGATTTTCTCGACCTCGGCGTCGCTGAGAAGTTTTGTGGTGGCCATGGCGGTTCCTTTCATCTGGGTCTGCGAACGGGATGAATCAGGAGCAAACGCCACTAATCCATTTGCCGCACTTTGAATTTTGCTCGTTCCGGCAACAAATTATTCCACAGCTGAGAATGTCTGAACGTCAACCCTGCGTCGCGTGGCCGGAGACCTCGGCGCCCGCACCGGGCGGCAGCACGAGGAACCGCAACGCCGCCACCAGCCCGATGGTGCCGATAACAACAAAGGCGATGCGAAAATCAACGAGGTCGAGCGCCGGCCGGTCCCTCATGATCTGCGACACGTTGAGTATCGCCGCCGCCACCGCGACACCGAACAGCATCGCTATTTGCTGCAGCATGGAAGACAGCGTCGCCGCCGAGCTGCGCTGCGCCGCGTCGATGTCGGCGAAGGCCAGCGTGTTCAGCGCGGTGAACTGCATCGAGCGCGACAGGCCGGCGACCAGCATCAACGCCACCACCAGCGCCTGCGGCGTCTCGGGCGAGATCGCCGCGCAGGCCATGATCGAGGCCGAGGCGATCAGGCCGTTGACGACCATCACCGAACGGAAACCAAAGCGCCGCAGCGTCGGCGTCGTCACCGTCTTCATGCCGAGATTGCCGAGGAAATAGGCCAGGATCATCAGGCCGGCATCGACGGGCGAAAGCCCGAAACCAACCTGGAACAGCAATGGCAGCAGGAACGGCGTGGCGTTGATCGCCACACGGAAGATCGTGCCGGCGGCAAGCGTCGAGATGGCGAAGGTCAGTACCTTGAACGCGGAGAGATCGAGCAGCGGATGCGGCGCGCGCCGGAGATGCCGAACCGCCAGCCATCCGATGACGATGCCCGCCGCAACCAGCACCACCGTTGGCAAGGCGCCATCCTCGGGATGCGCGATCCGCTCCAGGCCATAGAGCAGGAGCGCGAGCCCCAGCGATGTCAGGAAAAATCCCGGCCAGTCCAAAGGCTTGGGATCGGCCTCGCGATCGCTTGGAATGAACCGGGCGACCAGCGCCAGCCCGATCAGCCCAAGCGGGATGTTGATGAAGAAATTCCAGTGCCAGGAGAGATAGGTGGTGATGAAGCCGCCGAGCACCGGCCCGACGACAGGCGCGAACAGCGCCGGCCAGGTGATCAGCGCCGTGGCATTGAGCAGCTCCGACTTCGGCGCATTGCGAAGCACGAGAATACGCCCGACCGGCGTCATCAGCGCGCTGCCCAGGCCCTGCACGACCCGGGCAGCGACGAATTGAGGGAGACTTTGCGAGAAGCCACAGGCGAGCGAGACCAGCGTGAACAGCACGATCGCCAGCAGGAAGATGTTGCGCGCCCCGAAGCGGTCGGCAAGCCAGCCCGACAGCGGCACGAACACTGCCATGGTCAGCATATAGACGGTGATGCCGATGCTCATCGCCACCGCCGGCACGCCGAAGGATTGGCCCATCTGCGGCAGCGAGGTCGAGATGATCGTCGAATCCAGCAACTGCATGAAAAACGCGATGGCGACGATCAGCGCCACCCGCCGCGCATTGCTGGCGGTCTCGGTGGAGGCTTCGGTGTCGGGAACGGCAGTCATGACGAACCGCGTTGAACAGCATATGGCTGGCCCAGTCCAGAGCCTAGCCAACAAACTTCCGTGTCGGCGCGCGGCCTGTTATGGATTAGCGCCTTAGCGGCAAGGAACCTGCATGAAGCCGATCTATATCGACTACCTCAATGCCCTCGATATCGAAGCCCTTGATATGACCGACGGCGAAATCATTGCCGCCGTCGAGGCTGGACTGGTCGCGCAAGGCAACGGCCAGACGGTGATCGAGCCGCGCGTCCATCTCGAGCCTGATCCCTCCTTCCACGGCCATTTCAACGTGCTGCGCGGCTACGTCGCGCCGCTCGATGCGGCCGGCGTGAAAATTGTCGGCGACTATGTCGACAATTATCTGCACGGCCTGCCCTCGGAATTCGGCATTTTGAACCTGTTCGATCCGCGCACCGGCACGCCGCGCGCCATCCTTGACGCCACCGTCATCACCGACATGCGCACCGGCGCCGTCACCGCCATCGGCGCCAAGCATCTGGCGCGCAAGAACTCGAAGGTGCTTGCCCATATCGGCGCGCGCGGCACCGCCTACTGGAACGTGCGCCTGCTCGATCATCTCTTTGATTTCGACGAGATCCGCGTCCATTCGCGCCGCCCGGAAAGCCGCGACGGCTTTGCCGCCAAACTTTCAGCCGATCTCGGCAAGACAGTCACCGCGGTCGCCGACTGGGAGAGCTGCGTCAAAGGCGCCGACATCGTCGTCGAGGCCTCGCGGCTTTCGGAGCCGCAGCCGCTACTCAAGACCCAATGGATCAAACCCGGCGCTTTCGTCGTGCCCTATGGTACGATGAGCGCGGTCGAGCTGTCGCTGACCGACATCATGCAGAAAATGGTCGTCGACGATTGGGGCCAGTGCAAGGGCGGCAAGTTCGGCTCGCTGCGCGCCCATGTCGAGACCGGACGGCTGAGCGAAGAGACGCTGCATGCCGAACTCGGCCAGATCGCCGCCGGCCTCAAGCCGGGCCGGCAGAGTGACGACGAGACCATCCTGTTCTGGCATCGCGGCCTATCGCTGTCCGACATTGCGCTGGGCAAGGCAATGCTGGCCAAGGCCACAGACAAGGGCATAGGCCAGAGGCTGCGCTTCGCATGAGCGCGCTCGTCCTCAGCGGCGCCGGCATCAGCGTCGAGGATGTCGCGGCCGTCGCCCGTGGCGGCCGCAAGGTCGAGGTCGGGCCCGGCGTCATCGAGAGGCTCGACAAAGCCCGCAAAGTGCTTGACCAGGCCGCAGCGTCCGGCCAGCAGATCTACGGCCTCAACACCGGGCTCGGCGCCAATCTCGGCACCACGGTCGAAGGCGATGCCAGTGCCTTCCAGCGCCAGCTGCTGGAAGGCCGCAGCGGCGCTGTCGGCGAGCCGCTGCCGCAAGAGGCGGTGCGGGCAACAATGCTGGCGCGCGCCGCGATGTTCTCGGTTGGCGGTTCGGGTATTTCGCCGGCTGTTTTGACCGCCCTTGTCGACGCGCTCAATGCGGGCGTGCATCCTGTGATGCCGTCTCTAGGTTCAATCGGCGCCGGCGACCTGCTGCTGATGACCGCGATAGCCCGCACGCTGATTGCGGAGGGCGAGGCTGACTACCAAGGCCGGCGCATGCCTTCCGCAAAGGCGTTGATGATGGCGCGGTTGGCGCCGGTCAGCCTGGCGCCCAAAGACGGACTGTCGTTGATCAATGCTTCGGCGGTCTCGACGGGCGCCGGCGCACTGGCGCTCGCTGATGCCCTCTCAGCCTTTGAACAACAGCAGCAAGCCGGCGCACTGACGATGGAGGCACTTGGCGCCAACCGCACCATCCTCGATCCGCGTCTGCATCTGGCGCGTCCGGCGGCCTGCCAGCAGCTTGCGGCAAAGGAGCTACGCGATCTGCTCGCCCGCGACGAGCAACCGCCGCCCACCACCTTGCAGGATCCGCTTTCGGTCCGCTGCATGCCGTCGATACACGGCGCGCTGATCCAGGCGATCGACAATGCAAGGCTTGCGGTAGAAATCGAGCTCAACGCCGCCGCCGACAATCCGCTGGTACTCGGAGAGGACAATTTGGTCTTGTCGACAGGCAATTTCCACACCGCCTCGATGGCACTCGCTTTCGAGACGCTTGGCCTCGCCATCGCGCAGGCCTCAGCCGCAACGGCCGCACGCTTCGTCCAACTCACCGGCTCCGGCCGCAACGGCCTGCCCAAATATTTGTCGCCAATCGGCGGCGCGTCCGCCGGCTTCGTGCCGCTGCAAAAGACAGTCACGGCGATCCTCGCCGCCATCCGCCACAAGGCCAATCCCGTGATGCTCGACTTCCTGCCGGTCTCGGAAGGCGTCGAGGACCATGCGACGCAGACGCTGCTCGCTGTTACGAAAAGCGCCGGCATGATCGGCCTGTGGCGACGGTTGATCGCCTTTGAGCTGATGGCGGCAGCACAGGCGGTCGATTTGCGCGAAGGCCTGACGCTGGCGCCGGCGACAGGAGTCATCCATGCGGCGGTGCGCGCGCACGTGGCAAGCCTCAGGGAAGACAGGCCGCTCGGCCCGGACGCCGAGCCGCTTTACGCCTCGCTCGCCAACGGCGGTTGGCGGGCGTAACAGCGACCAGGCCAGATCGGCGAGTTCAGGCCTTTTCATCCACCCTTTTCATGAATTGGCTGAGCTCGGCCGGGTCCATGCGCACCACATGCTTGTCTTCCGGATAAGCGCCGCTGTTGACGTCGGCGACATATTCGGAAAACGCCGCCACCCGCTCCGCTTGCAAGCGGTCATATTCGGCTGCGAAATTGCGATAGACCTTGGAATGGCGCGGCATGTGGCCCCTGTTCTGGCCGAGTATGTCGTCGGCGAACAGGTATTGCGCATCGCAGCCGGTGCCCGCGCCCATCGACAGCATGATCAGCGAGGTGCGCTCCGAGATCGCCTTCGCCACCTCGACCGGCACCACTTCGATCTCCGCGCCGAGCGCGCCGACGGCCTCATACTGCTTGACCGCCTCGAAGATCTGCATGGCGGTGTCGGCGGTCTTGCCGACGGCCTTGAAACCGCCGGTCCAGGTCGCACGCGACGGAATGAGACCGACATGGCCGATGACGGGGATGGCATCGTCGGCAAGCCGCTTCACGGTGGCGAAGCCGGCGCTGCAATAGACCGCGTCGGCGCCGGCCTTGTAGAGCCGGAAGGCCCAGCGCAGAAAATCGTCCGCCGTGCCGATCTCGTAAAAATTCTCGCCCGGCATGGTGAACAGGCTGGGCGCCGCATCGCGGTATTGCGGGTTGAGCACCAGCTCCGGCGGCACCGAGACGATGTCTACCCCTGCCCGCTCGGCGGCCTCGGCCTCATCCATGGTCAGCACGCGCAGCATGGTTAGCTGGCGCTTGCCCTTCATGGCGCGTAAATCGGCCACCGTCGGTCTCTTTCGGCTCATCTTATGTCCCTGTTTGCTGGAATTGATTTTCCCGATCACCTTACCGGCCACGAGACAGGCCGGATAGCTGGGTTCATAGGCAGCGGCTACTCCGCCGCCGCCGACATATCGACCTCGTGAAACTCGCCACGATAGGGCCGAGCCGTCGGCGGCAATTCGCGCTTGAGGAAATAGTCCTCGTATCGCAGCTGCTTCAAAAGCACCGGCCAGACCTCGCGGTAGGCATGCCACATCGACGGGTTCGCCACCGGCAGATCGTGCTTGATCAGTTCGTGCAGCCTCGGCAGCGCGTGATAGGGCACCATCGGGAACATGTGATGTTCGACGTGATAATTCATGTTCCAGTAGATGAAGCGGCTGACCGGGTTCATGTAGACGGTGCGGGTGTTCAGCCGATGGTCGACGACATTGTCGGCCAGCCCGATATGCTGCAGCAGTCCGGTCAGCACCATGTGCCAGCTGCCATAGAGGCGTGGCAGGCCGATCAACACCAACGGCAGCCATGATTTTAGCGCGATCGCGGCGGCAATCGCCGCCGCATAGATGGCCACATGCCAGCGCGCCGCCATGATGGCCTTGCCCTGCTCACTTTCCGGAATGTAGCTCTTTTCATCGTCAGACAGCTTGCCGAACGCCTGGCGCACCAGGATCGGCAGCGAATAGCGGAAATCGAGAAGGCCGGTGAAGGCGAGCGCCGCCTTGATCAGGTTTGGCGGCCGCATGACAGCGATCTCGGCATCGCGCCCGACGATGACGGTATCGGTGTGATGCCGGGCATGGCTCCAGCGCCATTGCACCGGATTGCGCACCACCATGAAGCTGGCAATCTCGTAGACGACATCGTTCATCCAGCGCGTGCGGAAAGCCGTGCCATGGCCGCATTCATGCCAACGCGAATCGCTCGACGAACCATAGAGCACGCCATAGACGAGCAGGAATGGCACCACCCACCATGTGCCCCAGAACCAGACGATGCCGGCGCCCGAGCCCAGGATCGCACCGATCCAGATCACCGTGGTGCGGATCGCCGGACCATCGGAACGCTGCATCAGCTCCTTCATCGCTTTGCGCGGCACGTCGGTGTGATACCACTCGGCCGACGCCAATCCGGTTTCGATCGCCCGGCGCGTGCTTTCGCCGACCAGGCTGTAATCGCGTTTTGTCTTGACCGCCATCGTCACCTCCCGCCCGATCCCTACAGACCGTTGGCGCGGAATTTCCCGTCGAGAAATGTTTTAGCGCGCGGCACGTCATCCTCGGTCAGGTGCTCGATGATGACGGGAATGTTCGGATGCTTTTCGCTGAGCCGCTTGAGGTAAAGGTCATAGTTCAGTGAGCCCAAGCCGGGCGCCGGCAATTCGATCTCGCCGACACCGCGGAAGGTCAGCCCCTCATGTGCGTCGGCGTCGCCGATATCGGCATGCTTCTCCGTCTTGTCGGTCCCAGAGCGCTTCACATCCTTGGCATGCGCGATCCTGATCTTGTCGGTCAGCGTGTCGAACACCTGGTTCAGCACCTGGTCCATGCGGTCGATATTGTGCGCCTCGAAATAGTTGGTCGGGTCCATCAACAGGCCAAGGCCCGGGTGATCGACCTGCGCGAACATTTTCACCGTCTCCTCGACCGAGCCGACGACATTGTTGACATAGGTTTCGAGCAGGAACACCGCGCCATGGTCATAGGCGGTCTGGGCAAGATCCGAGATCACCTTGCGGCATTCCTCGAACCCTTCCTCGGTCTTGTTCTTGGGGTGATGCACCCAGTCGGACTCGGTGTTGTAGGTGCCGGTCTCGGAGATCACATAGGGCGAGCCGAAATCGCGCGCGTTGCGGATGATCTCCTTGAGATAACCGACCCGCTTCGCGCGCTCGGCTTTATCGGGATGGATGATGTTGGTGTAGCCCGAGAGACAGCAGACCGGCAGATTGTGGTCGCGGAACGTGTCGCGCACCGTCCTGGCTTTGTCCCTGGTGATCTGCCCGGCTGTAAGATCGATATCCCTGAAATGCAGATCGAGCTGCACCGTGTTGAACCCGAGCCCGCGGATGCGTCTTGCGGCCTCCGCGAGCTCATAGGGGAAATAGCCGGTGAAGATCCCTGCCTGCATCATGATGTGAACTCCTCCCCGTAAGCGATTCAGCCGCCACGCTATTCGGTGGCAAGAAATGTTCAGTCGATCGATATTTCGGACAGTTTTACGGTGCGGCCTTCCGCCATCGAGCGATAGCCGGCCTCGACCAGAGCCATCGTCCTGACATTGTCGGCGACCGATAGCGCCGGCGGCGTGCCCGTCTTCACCGCATGCTGCAACTGTTCCATCACGCCGATGAAGGCGTGCGGGAACCACATCGTCTCCCAGCTCGGGCTGACCCACTTGCCGCCGGTCGCCTCGGTCGAAGCATAGGTCAGCGTCGAGGCCAAACCTTTCGGCCAGCCGATCGTGCCCTTGGCGACACCCTTGGTGCCGTCGACGCGCCAATTGATGTGCTGGTCGTCCTCGTAGCCCTCCTGGCGCGGGCCGGACCAGACATCCTCCAGCGACACCGCGAGCACGCCGGAGGGAAAGCGCAGTGTCGACACGGTAATCCCGTCGGAATGGTCGAACGCCGTGCGCGGGTCCTTGCGCGTCAGCGTGGTGATCTCCGAGGGATCGCCGAACAGGAAGCGCAGCACATCGAGATGATGCACGCTCATATTGGCAAGCGTCAGCCGGTCGTAGTCCGCGAGGAAAGTCTGCCAGTGCGGGATCGCATGCATGTCGATCTGAGCAAAGACGATCTCGCCCAGCGCGCCGCTGTCGATGATCTGCTTCAAGACACGCATCGACTGGTCGTAGCGCATGTTCTGGTTGACCGAGAGGATCTTGCCGGACTTGGCAGCTTCGTCGCGTAGCTTGACCGCTTCCTCGACCGACAGCGCCAGCGGCTTCTGCGCCAGGATCGCCTTGATGTGCTTCTGCTTCAGCGCATGGCGGATCAGCGCCGGCTGCTGGTCGGGCGGAAAGGCAAGGTCGACGATCTCGACCCGCTCGTCCTCGATCAGTTGCTCGGGCGTGTCGTGAACGGTCGCAATGCTCCAGCGCGTCGCCACCTTCTCGGCGCTGGCCTTGGTCCGCGAGGCGATTGCCACCACGAGAAATCCGGCCTGCGCATAGGCGGCGAGATGGCATTCGGCCATGATCATGCCGGCGCCGATGCAGCCGATCCGGTATTCGCTGGTGCGAACCCTCACATCCGGCTCGAAACCCTGGCCTGCCATATCTTCCTCCCGTGGAGGAGGGATATAACGCCACGACCGGCGGATCAGCCAAGGACCGCTCCATCAATTCCCATCAGAACCATGGCAGCGTGACAGTGCGAATTAACTTGCGGCAATCAGCACAGTGCTTTCCGGCGACCAGCTGAGCATCACATCCTGCCCTTCGGCCAGCCGATCGATGCCGGTGTTCTGCACGATGACCTTCAGCGTTTGGCCGGCGCGCTCGACGAAGTATGTACTGTTGTTGCCGGCGAAGATGCGCTTGGAGACCTGGCCCTTCAGCGTGTTGGCATTGCCGCTCGAAGCCCCGGCATCGGTCGCGATACGAATGCGCTCGGGCCGCACCGCGCAGCTGGCCTTCGTACCGGCAGCAAGCCTGTCGCCCACACCGGCGGTGATCGCCGTGCCGTCCGGCAGGCGGATACCGTTGCCTGTCGCATCGCCGCGAAAAATGTTGGCGTCGCCGAGGAAGGTGGCGGCGAATTCGCTCTTCGGCCGGTCGTAGATTTCCTCCGGCGGCCCTTCCTGCACCAGCCTGCCGTCGCGCAATATGCCGATGCGATCGCTCATCGTCAGCGCCTCTTCCTGGTCGTGGGTGACGAAGATGGTGGTGATGCCGATCTCGCGCTGGATGCGCTTCAGCTCGATCTGCATGTCGACGCGCAACGCCTTGTCGAGCGCGCCGAGCGGCTCGTCGAGCAACAGCACGCGCGGTTTGGTAACGATGGCGCGCGCCAGTGCGACGCGCTGGCGCTGGCCGCCGGAGAGTTCGTGCGGCCGGCGCTCGCCAAGCTTGCCGAGTTGGACGAGATCGAGCGCGCGCTGGACTTCGGTGGCGATCGTCGCTTTCGCTTCGCCGCGCACCGACAGGCCGAAGGCGATATTGTGGGCGATGCTCATATTGGGAAACAGTGCGTAGTTCTGGAACACCATGCCGATGCGCCGCTTTTCGACCGGCACGTGTTCTACACTTTCACCGCCAATGGCGATGCGGCCGGTATCAGGGAAATCGAAGCCTGCGATTTGCCTGAGCAACGTGGTCTTGCCGCTGCCCGATGGACCAAGCAGCGCATAGAAGCCGCCATCGGCAAAATCGATGGAGACGTCGTCCAGCGCCTTGTGCGCGCCAAAACTGCGCGAGACATTCGATACCTGCACGCCAGCCATTATTTCTCTCCGCCGAATTTGAAGAAGCGCGCCGTGAGCAGCATCAGCGCCATCGACACGACAATGATAATGGTCGAGACCGCATTGATCTCGGGCGTGAAACCCTTGCGGATCGCGGCATAGATTTCGACCGGCAGCGTCGTCTGCCCCGGCGTCGCCAGGAAGTAGGAGACGACGAACTGGTCGAACGACACGGCAAACGCGAACAAGCCGCCGGCGATGACGCCGGGCATGATCCATGGCAACGTCACGCGGGCTGTGACCTGCCACTGATTGGCGCCGAGCGACCGCGCCGCCTCTTCCAGTTCCGGCGCAAAAGTCTGCAGCCGGGCCGATACGACGACGATGACATAGGGCAACGCCAGCGCCACATGGCCGAGCAGGATGGCGAACAGGCCGCGCCCGATGCCGACGCCGAAGAAGAAGATCAGCATCGCCGTGCCGGTGATCAGCCACGGAATGGCGATCGGCGGAAACAGCAGCGCCTGCAGGAATTTCTTGCCGCGGAAGTCGTAGCGGTAGAACGCCAGCGATGCTGCCGAGCCAAGCACCACGCAGATGATGGTGGTGATCACTGCGATCTCCAGGCTGTTCCAGGTGGCAGCGATGAGCTGGTCGTTCTGCCATAGCGAAGCGTACCATTCCGTCGTCCATTCGAACGGCAGCTGATAGAACGGCGAGACGTTGAGCGACATCAGCGCCATGATGATGATCGGCAGATAGAGGAAGGTGAGCAGCAGGCCGATATAGAAGCGGCCGAGCCCTTCGAGGACGCGGGTCGTCATCATCACGCGGCCCTCTTGAGCACCGGCGAGGCAACCGCCAGGATCACCAGCACGACCGCCAGCAGGATGAAGGACAAAGCCGCCCCCAGCGGCCAGTTGAATACTGCGACGAACTGGTCCTCGATGATCGTTCCGTAGAACGTGCCGGTGCGCCCGCCAAGAATGCGCGGCTCCATGAAAGAGCCGACAACCGGCACGAAGATCAGCGCGGCACCCGCCACCAGTCCGGGCATCGACAGCGGGATGATCACCCGCTTCAGCACCTGCAACCGCGAGGCGCCGAGCGAGCGAGCGGCCTCGATCAGCGAGTCGTCAATTGCTTGCAGCGTTAAATAGCAGGTCAGCACCATGTAGGGCACGTAGGAGTGCACCAGACCGATGATGACGGCCGGGTACGAATACATCAGATCGATGTTGATCTTGAACGGCAGCACCGCATTGAGCGCCGTGTCGAGAATGCCGCCCTCGCGCAAAACCATCGCCCATGAGAAAATGCGCACCAGCCCGTTCGACCAGAACGGCAGGATCACGAGCAGGAAGATTGCCTCGCGGCTGCGGCCCTTCAGCACCTTGGCCAGCACATAGGCCGCAGGATAGCCGATGATGACGCACCACAGCGTCACTTCGAGGCCGAGCCTGAGCGAGGCGAGCAGCAGCGTCAGGTAAAGGCTTTGCGAGAAGAAGGCGGCATAGTTGCCGAGCGTAAAAGCCCATGGCTTTCCCGACAGCGGCAGGTCGGTCATGAAGGAGAAGAACACCATGGCCGAAAGCGGCAGGAAGATCGCCGCCGTCAGCCAGAGATAGGCCGGCGCCAGCAGCGGCAGCGCCGAGCTCAGCCCGCTGCGCGACGTACCCTGCGCTGCCATGGTAACCCTCCTCCCAGGATTGAAAGACCAGCCGGCGCGAACCGCCGGCTGGCCGGGACGCAAGCTTTACTTCACGTCGACCTTGAGCTGCTGCCACAGCGCCAGATAGGCTTCGCGCTGTTTGTCGGTGATCGGCGCCTGGAACTGGATGCGTTTGGCGACCTCGGGATCGCCCATCACCTTGCGGTTGAAGGCATCCTCCGGCAGCGCTTCCACCGCCTTGGTGTTGGCGGAGACGGGAGCGCCGACCTTGGTGACCCATTCGACATAGAATTTCGGGTCGATCATGTAGCTGATGAAGGCTTCGGCGCCCTCGACATTCTTCGAACCGGCCGGAATGGAGAAAGCATCGAGCCAGGCGACGGCGCCCTCCTGCGGGATGACCAGCGAGACCGGTAGCTTGAAGTGGGTCTTGGCGCGGTCGGCCGAACCGCTCCAGTAGGTGCCGATGTCGATCTGGTTGGAGGCGACCATCTGGTTCCAGTCGTTCTCCGAGCTCCAGAAGGTCTTGATCTGCGGCATCAGCGAGGTCAGCTTCGCCTTGACCGCCTCCATATCCTTGATGTCGTTGATATTCTGGCCGGTGGCGATGGCCCCGAACTGGACCGCCTCGACGGCGTCGTCGCGAATGACTACGCGGCCCTTATGCGCGGCATTCCACATTTCGGCGATTGATGTCGGCGGCTTGTCGAAGGACTTTTCGTTGATGGCAAGCGCCGTCAGCCCCCACACCCACGGCACGCCATAGACCTTGCCGTCATGGACGAGCATCGGCGAGCTCGCTTTGTCCGGGCTGATATTGGCATAGTTGGAAAGCTTCGACACATCGATCGGCTGGATCAGCTTTTCCGCCATCGCCTGGTCGTTGAAGGCGGCATTGATCATGACGACGTCGTAGAGCCCCGGGTTGGTCCGGATCTTGGTCAGCATTTCCTGTTCGGAATTGAAGAAGTCGTTGATGACCTTGTTGCCGGTCGCCTTCTCGAAGGCTTCGACGGCCCACGGCTCGTCGGCGCCGTAGCCCTTCCAGTTGAGCACGTGCACTTCGCCGGCGCTGGCGGCCAGCACCGAGGCGATGACGGAGGTTGCAGTCAGGAAAGCGGTCAGTCTGGGCATACGCATGTTCGTTCCTCTCATTGTTTGCCCGCTTGGCGGGGCATGTTTAGGCCTGTTGCTTCCGGTCATGCTCGTGATCATCGGCATGGCTCAGGAATGTCTGGATCTCTCTGTCCGTCGGCGCCGATGATCCGCCATGGCGAGTGACCGAAAGCGCCGCCGCCGCATTGGCGTAGCGCGCCGCCTCAAAAGCCGGCATCCCGCGTGACAATGCGCTGACGAAGGCGCCGATATGGGTGTCGCCGGCGCCATTGGTGTCGATTGCATCGACCTTGAAGCCGGGAATGGTTTGCGCACTGCCGTCAGCCAACTGCACGAAGCAGCCCTTCGCGCCGGCGCGAATGACAACGCCTTCGGCCTTCGGGCAATGATCGGCGAGAAGTCGGCGTGCGAGGGTTTCGACATCGCCAAGGCCGGCGATCTCGGCCGCTTCGGTCGTGTTGCAGCTCAACCAAGTCGTGCCGGCAAGCACCCGCGACAGGATTGGGCGCGAAATGTCCGCAATGATTGGCGTCGGATCAAACACAAACGGAATACCTGCTGGCAGCGCCTCGATCCAGTCGGTCAGCGCGTCGCGGCTGCCGGGATAGCTCAGCGTGTAGCCTGAGGTGAACACCCAGTCGCCGGATGCCGCGACCACGGGCGCCATCATGGCGAGGCTGAGAATGCTCTCCGCGCCGGGCCAAGAGACGAAGGTGCGTTCGGCATCGCTCGAGATCATGGCGACGCAATTGCCGCTGTCCATCGCAGATGATGGCGGCGTCAGCGTTTCGATACCTTCGCCCGCAAGCGCAGCGCGCAGGAAATCGCCATTTGGCCCGCTGCCGAGTTGGCCGCCGAACACAACCGTCATGCCGGTGCGGCAGGCCGCAACCATCATGTTGAAGCCGCCGCCGGCGACCTGCGCATAACTTGAAGCTGTCTTCTCCGTACCAGGCGCCGGCAACACATCGATGCGGTAGACATGGTCGACCACCGCGCTGCCGACATGGACGAGGCGCCCGCTCATGCCGCGGCGTCCTTGCCGGAGCCGGTCTTGTCCGTGCGGCCCTTGAACAGCCTTGCTGCAACCAGATCGGCTGCCAGCGTCCGAACCTCGGCCATGTCGATACCCCTAAGGCCGGCGATCCGGTCCTGCGGCAATTGCGAAAAGCCGATGCAGGCTCCAGCCATGCCTGCGGCAATGGCACCGATCGTGTCGGTGTCGCCGCCGAGATTGGCGCTGATGACAGCGGCCTTCCAGGGATCGCCGTTGGAGACTTCTAGCACCGCGAAGGCGGCCGGGACCGATTCCTGGCTGGCGACGCCGGTGCCGACAAGTTCGGTGATGAGCCCGATCGCATCCTTCATGGTCTTGTCACGCACGAGCTCCTGCGCCAGGACTATGCGTGCGGCGATGTCGCCGCCGGTCACCCAGTGGCCGACCTTGGCCCCTCGCCTCGCCGCCGCGACGGCGCTGTCGGAAGCAGCACGCCAGTCGCCGCCGGCGACGCCGCGACTGACAGCGGCCGCGACCGCGGCGGCCGAGGCAATGGCGATCGAGGTGTTGTGCGTGGGACGGCAGGTCTCCGCCACTTTGGCCACAAACGCATCGAGCGGCTCCAGCGGCATCATGATGCCGACAGGCGCGATGCGCATGGCCGCGCCATTGGTGTCGCCGCTGCGCCCGGCTTCTTCGGCCGGCACACCATTGTTGATGGCATCGATGGCGCGCTTGGTCGACGGTCCCAGCAGATCATAGCTGCCGCGTGCCTTGACCTCGCGTTCCCAGTCGAGCAGCGCATTGACCCAGCGCGCATGGTCGAAACGGTCGCCGGACTCGACAAGAATGCGGCCGAGCAGCAGCGCCTGTTCGGTGTCGTCGGTGATGGTGCCGGCCACGAGCCCCCTGGACACCGGATGGTCGGCGAAAGGCGCGACGAAATCCTCGACATGGCCATAGAGTTCGGCAATACGGGCCGGCGACAAAAGCTGCGTCGGCATGCCGAGCGCATCGCCCAGCGCCCCGCCGACAAGCGCGCCCAGCGCGCGATCAATGACCTTGTCGGCTGCATCCGGCATCGCTCAAAACCTCATATGCAGCGCAAAATGCGCCGGGTTGAGCAGGCTGGTGACATACTCGATCGGCCGGTCGTCTGCGGCGCGCGTCAGCCGTCGCCCGCGCAGGAAGGGCGTGCCTTGCGGGCAGCCGAGAATGGCCGCGTCCTCGGCGTTGAGCATCTCGATGCCGACCCATTCCTCGCCATGGTCGGGAATGAGCCCGGCGGCCCGCAGCGTCTGGTGCAACGAGCCTTCGCGCAAGCCGCGCAGCGGCACATCCTCGAGTTCAGGCGACAGCGGCAGCCGGCTGCGCTCGATGGAGATTGCATGGCCGTCGCTGGCATTGGTGCGCACCCGGTCGACGGCGATGAAGAACGGGCTTTCGATGCCAAGCAGCGCGGCAAGATCGGCATCCTCGATCACTTCCAGCCGCAGCGTCCGCGTCTCGGCATTGGCGCCGGCATTGGCCAGCGCCCGGGACCAGCCGATGCTGTCATCGACCGGCTTGCCGTCGAAGGTGACGAAGGAACCAATGCCGACCTTGGTGGTGATCAGCCCGCGGCTGGACAGTTCTTCAAGGCCTTTGCGAACCGTGTTGCGGCTGACGGAGAAGCGCTGGACGAGTTCGTTTTCGCTTTGCAGGCGGTCGCCGAAGCCAAGCACGCCGGAGCGGATTTCATGTTCGAGAACGGTGGCGATCTGCTCGGGCTTGCCCGTGCCGGGAGACAGTTGAACCGCGCGCCGCTTCATATGGGTACCTGTTCAGTGAACCTGTATAGTCCTGTTCAATATTGGAGTTTTGACGTGAGGTCAACGGGATTCGTTAGGAGCGCATGCGCTGCTCCTCACCTGCCTGCCGGCACTCTCCCCGTAAACGGGGCGAGGGGCGCTCTCATCGACGATTTCGCCACTCACCAACATTCAGAAATGAAGCCGGCAATGCGGGGGCCAGCCTCTTTCTCCCCCGTAAACGGGGAGAAATGCCCGGCAGGGCAATGACGGCAGTACGCGTTTAGGCGATTAGCCTGCTGCTCAAACGAAGAAGAATTCTTCGATGCGCCGTTTCGCCTTGCCCAGCTCAGGCAGGACATCCCGTTCCATCGCCTCGACGGAAAACCGCGCCGATTGGGTCGAGACGTTGATCGCCGCGACGGTCTTGCCGGCGCGATCACAGATCGGCACGGCGATCGAGCGCAGGCCGAGCTCCAGTTCCTCATCGACGATGGCAAAGCCACCCGCCCTCGCGGCGTCGATCGCCTTGCTGAGGGCTGCGCGACTGGTGATCGTCTTCGGCGTCCGCCGCTCGATCTTTGCTTCGGCAAGGAAGGCCTTCAGCTCGCCCGGCGCGAGCCCCGCAAGCAGAACCCGTCCCATCGAGGTGCAATACGCCGGCAGCCTGGTGCCGACATCGAGCGATACGCTGAGGATGCGCCGGCCGGGGATGCGCGCGACATAGACGACATCCTCGCCCGACAGCACCGCCGCATTGCAGGCCTCGTTGAACTGCCCTGCCACCTCTCGCAGGATCGGTGCCGCGAAGGTCCACAGCGAAGCGCCGCCAAGCCAGGTCCGCACAATGGTCAACAGGCGCGGCGAAAGCGAAAACAGCCGGCCGGATTGCGTCGCATAACCGGTAGCGGTCAGCGTCAGCAGAAATCGGCGCGCGCCGGCGCGAGTCAGCCCCGCCTCTTCCGCCATCTCGGTCAGCGTCAAGCCCGCCGGATGCCGGGCAAGGATCTCCATGACCGCAAGGCCGCGTTCCAGCGAACCGACATGGTCGCGCGTCGTTGCCTCGTCGTCCATGCGGCCTCCGCGAAACAATGCGTCGCCATTGACTCATCGTGGCGACCCGATGTAAAAGTATTACATACAAAACAAATGTTCGCAATACAAACTTTTGGAGTTTCCCTGCGATGGTCAAATTCCTGCCGCTCAGTGAGGCCGTGGCCGAGAATCTGCATGATGGCGACGCGGTCGCTTTCGAGGGTTTTACCCATCTGATCCCGACGGCGGCGGCGCATGAGGCGATCCGCCAGGGCTTTCGCGATCTCACGCTGATCCGCATGACCCCCGACCTGATCTACGACCAGATGATCGGCATGGGCATGGCGAAGAAGATCATCTTCTCCTATGTCGGCAATCCCGGCGTCGGCCTGCTGCGGCGCGCCCGCGACGCCATCGAGAACAGCTTTCCCCGAGCGATCGAGATCGAGGAGCACAGCCATGCCGGCATGGCCAACGCCTATGAGGCGGGCGCGGCCGGACTGCCCTGTGCGGTGTTTCGCGGCTATCGCGGCGCTGGGCTTGTCGCCGTCAATCCGAACATCAAGTCGGTCACTTGTCCGTTCACCGGCGAAGTGCTGGCGGCGGTTCCCTCGATCCGCCCGGACGTCACCTTCATCCACGCCCAGAAGGCCGACAAAAAGGGTAATGTGCTGGTCGAAGGCATTGTCGGCATCCAGAAGGAAGCAGTGCTGGCAGCAAAACGCGCTGTGGTGACGGTGGAGGAAGTCGTCGACAATTTCGACGACCTGCACCCCAATCTGACCGTGCTGCCGCGCTGGACCATCGCTGCGATATCGGTGGTGCCCGGCGGCTCGCATCCCTCCTACACGCACGGCTATTATGCGCGTGACAACGCCGCCTATCTCGAATGGGACGAGATCGCCGCCGACCGTGAAAAATTCCAGGCCTGGATGCAGGCCAATGTCATCGAACGCACGGCCGATGATTTCGCGGCCCGAGTCGAACATCTGAGGAGCGCGGCATGAGCGGCTTCACCCCCAATGAGATGATGACCATCGCCGCCAGCCGCGCCTTGAAGAACGACGATGTCTGTTTCGTCGGCATCGGCGCGCCGTCGGCCGCCTGCAACGTCGCGCGGCTGACGCATGCGCCCGACATCACGCTGATTTATGAAAGCGGCACCATCGGCACCGCGCCCGATGTTTTGCCGCTGTCGATCGGCGACGGTGAACTCTGCGACACCGCCGTCACCACCGTCTCGGTGCCCGAAATGTTCCGCTACTGGCTGCAGGGCGGCCGCATCTCCATCGGCTTCCTCGGCGCGGCGCAGCTCGACAAGTTCGGCAACATTAACACCACCGTCATCGGCGACTATGCGCATCCCAAGACCCGCCTGCCCGGCGGCGGCGGCGCGCCGGAGATCGCCACCTCGTCGAAGGAGATCTACATCACCATGGCGCAATCGAAGCGCGGCATGGTCGAAAAGATCGACTTCTTCACCTCCTTCGGTCATGGCGACGGCGGCGACCATCGCCAGCGCCTCGGCATCGACACATCAGGGCCGACGCTGCTGATCACCGACCTCGCCATCTGGAAGCCCGACCCGGTGACCAAGGAGTTCACCGTGGTGTCGCTGCATCCCGGCGTGACGCGCCAACAGGTGCAGGACACTTGCGGCTGGACCGTGAGATTTGCCGATGCGCTTGAAGAGACGCCGGCGCCGACCACGCTCGAACTGACGACATTGCGCGACCTGCAGGCCCGCACCAAGGCGGCGCATGAGGGAAGCGGAAAACAAAAGGCTGCATGACATGGCCGAGGCCTTCATCTGCGACTACATCCGCACCCCGATTGGCCGCTTCGGCGGCTCGCTTTCCTCTGTGCGCGCCGACGACCTCGGCGCCATCCCGCTGAAGGCGCTGATCGAGCGCAATGCCGGCATCGACTGGCAGGCGGTCGACGATGTTGCCTACGGCTGCGCCAACCAGGCCGGCGAGGACAATCGCAATGTAGCGAGGATGTCGCTGCTGCTCGCTGGATTGCCGAAGGAGGTTTCCGGCTCGACCGTCAATCGCCTCTGCGGTTCCGGCATGGATGCCGTCACCATCGCCGCCCGCGCCATCAAATCGGGCGAGGCCGAATTGATGATTGCCGGTGGCGTCGAATCGATGAGCCGCGCGCCCTTCGTCATGCCCAAGGCCGAGACCGCCTTTTCGCGCCATGCCGAGATTTACGACACCACCATCGGCTGGCGCTTCATCAACCCGCTGATGAAGAAACAGTACGGCGTCGATTCCATGCCCGAGACCGGCGAGAACGTCGCCGAGGATTTTTCGGTGTCGCGCGCCGACCAAGATGCGTTCGCCGTGCGCAGCCAGGACAAGGCCGTCGCCGCGCAGGCGAATGGCCGGCTGGCGAAGGAGATCACTCCGGTGACCATCCCGCAGAAAAAGGGCGATGCGGTCATCGTCTCCAAGGATGAGCATCCTCGCGCCGGAACCACGGTCGAGTCCTTGGCCAAATTGCCGACGCCGTTCCGCCAAGGCGGGACGGTCACCGCCGGCAATGCGTCCGGCGTCAACGATGGCGCCGCGGCGCTGATCATCGCGTCGGAAGCGGCTGTGAAAAAATACGGACTGACGCCGATCGCCCGGATCCTCGGCGGTGCCGCCGCCGGCGTGGCGCCGCGCATCATGGGCATCGGCCCGGCGCCGGCGACGAAAAAGCTCTGTGCCCGTCTCGGCCTGACGCCGCAACAATTCGATGTCATCGAACTCAACGAAGCTTTCGCCTCGCAAGGTATCGCCGTGCTGCGCCAACTCGGCATCGGCGAGGACGCGGACTACGTCAATCCCAATGGGGGCGCCATCGCACTCGGCCACCCGCTCGGCATGTCGGGCGCGCGCATCACCGGTACCGCGGCGCTGGAGCTGCGCGAGCGCGACGGCCGTTATGCGCTGGCCACCATGTGCATCGGCGTCGGCCAAGGCATCGCAGTGGCGCTCGAGCGCGTTTGAGATCGCACCGCCCTCAATACGGTAGACCGACATAGTTCTCGGCCAGCGCGGTCGACGCCGCCTGCGAATGCACGAGATAGTCGAGTTCGGCCTCCTGGATGCGCTGGCCGAACTCGCCGGTATCGGGAAAGCGATGCAGCATCGTCGTCATCCACCAGGAAAAGCGTACCGCCTTCCACACTCGCGCCAGCGCCTTGGCCGAATAGGCGTCGAGCCCACCCAGTGATTTGTCCAGGTAGAATTCGCGAAGTCCGGCAAAGAGATAGCGCACGTCGCTGGCAGCGAGGTTGAGCCCCTTGGCGCCGGTCGGCGGCACGATGTGGGCGGCGTCCCCGACCAGGAACAGCCGGCCAAAACGCAGCGGCTCGGCAACGAAGGAGCGCAGCGGCGCGATCGACTTTTCGAAGGACGGGCCCGTAACGACGGCGGCAGCCGTCCGTTCCGGCAGGCGGCGGCGCAACTCATCCCAGAAGCGGTCGTCGCTCCACGCCTCGACCCGCTCGTCGGCCGGAACCTGCACATAGTAGCGGCTGCGATGGGTCGAGCGCATCGAGCACAGCGCAAAGCCGCGCTCGTGATTGGCATAGACCAGTTCGTGATCGGCCGGCGGCACCTCGGCCAGCACGCCGAGCCAGCCGAACGGATAGGTCCGCTCGAAGGTTTTCAGCGCGCGCTCGGGCGCCGATTTGCGGCTGACGCCGTGATAGCCGTCACAGCCGGCGATGAAGTCGCAGTCGATGCGGTGGCTGACGCCATCCTTGTCATAGGTGACGAAGGGCGCTTCGCCATCGAAACCATGCAGCGCGACATTGGCCGCCTCATAGACGGTGGCCAGTCCCGCCGCCTCGCGCTTGTCCATCAGATCGTGGGTCACCTCGGTCTGGCCATAGACGGTGACGTGCTTGCCGCCGGTCAGCGCCGTGAGATCAAGCCTGTGCAGGCTGCCGCCGAAGGCAAGCGAAATGCCGGCGTGCAGCAGGCCTTCGGCATGCAGCCTTGCAGCGGCGCCCGCCTCCTCCAGCAATTCGACCGTGCCCTGTTCGAGCACCCCTGCCCGCACACGGCCAAGCACGTGCTCCCGGCTCGAACGCTCGAGGATCACCGTCTCGACGCCGATGCCGCTGAGCAGTTGGCCGAGCAGCAGGCCAGACGGTCCGGAGCCGACAATGACGATCTTTGTACGCATCAGTGCCCCAGGCTTTCGATCTCTCCGGCGAGCTCCGCGGCGAGCCGTAGTGCAGCCGCGGTCGCAACCGCCATTTGCGGCAGAAGCAGCCACTCCAGCGTCCACGCCGCGCCCGAGCGCTCTTGCTCGTGCACCAGCGCCTGGTGCACGCCGGAAAGCTGCGTGGCGTTGAAGCGCGCCAGCGCCACCAGCGCTTCGGCCTTCACCGGGTTCTGCTTGTGCGGCATGGCCGACGAGCCGCCGCCGCCGGACAGCGTGATCTCGGTGCCGGCCTGCGCCATCAGCGCAATGTCCTGGCCGAACTTGCCGAGGCCGCCAGTGATGAGCGACAGCAAGCTGGCGAATTCGGCCAGCGCATCGCGCTGGCTGTGCCATTGCGGTGCGTCGCCAAGGCCGAGTTTTGCGGCAAGGGCCGCGCGCACCGCAGGACCCTTGTCGCCGAGCTTTTCCAGCGTGCCAGCGGCGCCGCCAAATTGCACTACGAGCAAACGTGGCGACTGTTGCGACAATCTCTGCTGATGCCGCTGTAGCGGTGCTCGCCACGCTGCGACACGGTCCGACACTTTTATTGGGATCGCCACCTGCATCCGTGTCATCCCGGCCAATGTCCTGCCCCCGAAACGCTCTTCCAACGCCGTCAGCCGCACGATGTTTTCAATCAGCAAGAGATCGAGATGGTCGATCACGCGGCGCAGCCGAAGCGCCAGGCCAGTGTCGATGACATCCTGGCTGGTTGCGCCGAAATGCACGCTGGCCTCGTGCGGCGCGCCGACCGCTGCCTTCAACTGGCGCACCAGTTCGGGCACGATCACGCCGTCCTTGGCCACCCCAGCCCGTAGCCGCGCGGTATCCGGCTTGTAGGACAACAGGACAGACACGATCGCAGCCGCGGCGTCCTTGCCGATGATCCCGCTTTCGGCTTGCGCTTCCGCCAGAGCGCGCTCGAAATCGAGCATGGCAGCGATTTCGGCATCGGCGGAAAAATGCCGCGCGGCCTCCTCATCGCCGAGCAGGCCGGACAGCAGCGGATGGTCGAAGGGCGATACAGTCATGTCTCTGGTCTCGCAGAGCAATTCCAGGAAAAGTGTGAAGCGGTTTTCCGTCCGGAATTGCGTCAAGAAAAAATAGCTAGAGCGGTTCGTCGTTTCCAGGAAAAGAAGAACCTTCTCCTCGTCGGAGAAATAGAGCCGTGTGTGGAGGCCGATATTGATGCCCCGCGCCACGACCCACAGGCTGATATGCGGCGCCATCAGCCGCCCGTCGCCATACGGCACGCGGCCCGGCTTGATCGTCTCGAAGCTGCACAGGCCGGTTTCCATGTCGGTCGGCTGACGGCCCCAGCCCTGAAAATCCGGATCGGCATCGCCGCGTAATTCCGCAGGCGAATTGTAGAACCCATTCGCATCCGCCTGCCAGATTTCGATCAGCGCATCCCGGAGCGGCGTGCCGGTGCCGTCGAGCACGCGGATGCGCAAGCCGATGCGCTCGCCCTTGGTCCTGTCGTTGAGCATGGTCGCGCCAAGGTCCGTGGCATAGACGCCGCCGATGCCGCCGAAATTCGGCGTCAGCCCGATATGGACATAAGGCCCCGCGGTTTGCGACGGGCTCTCCTTCAGCCGGGTGAGCGCCTGCGCCATCAATTGCCCTCCGGCCGGTTTTCGAACAGCGAGGCGCGGCGTCCGCGCAGCACGATGTCGAACTTGTAGGCGCGCGCGTCGAAGGGGATCGTTGCCTGCATGTCGAGGGCGGCGATCAGTGTTTCGATGGCCGCCTTATCCGGGATGCCGCGCACGATCGGGCAGCGCCAGATCAGCGGGTCGCCCTCGAAATACATCTGCGTGATCAGACGTTGCGCAAAACCGTGGCCGAATACCGAGAAATGGATGTGCGAGGGCCGCCAGTCATTGGGGCCGTTCGGCCAGGGATAGGGACCGGGCTTGACCGTGCGAAAGGCATAGCTGCCATCGGCGTTGGTGATGGTGCGGCCGCAGCCGCCGAAATTCGGATCGAGGGGCGCGAGATACCCGTCCTTCTTGTGGCGGTAGCGGCCGCCCGCATTGGCCTGCCAGAATTCGAGCAGCGCGCCCGAGACGCCAACGCCCCGCTCGTCGAGCACGCGCCCATAGACGATGATGCGCTCGCCGATGGCGCTCTCGCCGGGCTTGGCGAAATTGTGGATGAGGTCGGCGTCGAGTTCGCCCAGAATGGCGTGGCCGAACACCGGACCGGTGATTTCCGACGCCGTGTTGTCGAAGGCCACCAGCGCCTTCTGAGGCGAGCGCAGCACCGATGTCTTGTAGTCCGGCGTCAGCGCTGGCGGATGCCAGTTCCTGTCGCGCTGGAAGAAGGCGCCGGTCTCGGGCCTGCGGTTCGAGCCGGCATCAGCTGGCATGGCCATTCCTGCTTCCGTCCATTTCCGAAAACACCTCCTTGGCGATCCTGAAGGCGCGGTTGGCCGCCGGCACGCCGGCGTAGATCGCCACATGCAGGAACGCTTCGCAGATGTCGTCACGCGAGGCGCCGGTGTTGGCGGTGGCGCGCACATGCATGGCGACCTCTTCATCATGGCCGAGTGCGGCGAGCAGGGCCAGCGTCACGATCGAGCGCTCGCGCTTGCTGAAACCCGGCCGCGCCCACACCGTCCCCCAGGCTGCCTCTGTGATCAGCTCCTGGAACGGCCGGTCGAAATCGGTGACGGCATCCTCGCTGCGGTCGACATGCGGGTCGCCGAGCACCGAGCGCCGCACCGTCAGACCGGTCCGGTATCTGGTCGTGGTCTTGGACACTTCATCCATGGATCTGCTTTCTCTGAGGAAGCGACGCGAGAAATTCTCGGATCAGGGCGGTCAGCGCACCGGGCTGCTCGACGCAAGGAATGTGGCCGGCATCCCGGATGATCTCGAAGCGCGCGCCGGGAATGAGTTCGGCCAGCCAGCGAACCAGGTCCGGCGGCGTCGAGCCGTCCTGGTCGCCGACGACGCAAAGCGTGGGCACCGCGATAGCCTGAGCGACCTCGGTGAAATCGGCGTCGCGCACTGCGGCGCAGGTGCCGACATAACCGGCGACGGCTTGCCGGGTCATCATGTTCCAGTAGCCGTCAAGCTCGGCGATCCGGTCCGTATGGAAGGCCGGGGTGAACCACAGTTTAAGCACGGCGTCGGCGATGGCCTGGATGCCTTTGCTTTCGACGGTTGCTATGCGGGTGTTCCAGCTGTCGGCGGTGCCGATCTTGTGCGCCGTGTCACACAGGATGAGACCTTCGACGATGTCGGGGCGCCTTGCATAGAACCCTTGCGCGATGAGGCCGCCGACCGACAGGCCGCAGATCACGACGTCGGTCAGCCCGAAATGATCGATGAGGCCGGAGAGATCATCGACATGATCGTCAATCGAGGTGATGCCGCCAATGTCGGAAAGACCGTGGCCGCGCTTGTCGTAAACCAGCAAGGGCATGTCAGCGTTCAAGTCAGACACCACTTCGTCCCAGATGCGGAAGTCGGTACCGAGCGAATTGATAAACACGACTGGCCGCGCGTCCCCATTCGCCCTGAAGTTGCGATGGTGGAGCGTGATGCCGCCAATGTTGACGAATGGCACGATTTCGATCCTCCGTGTTCACATTGCACAAGGCATTTGGTTTGGTAAAATGATATTTTGCGCCGTTTCATTAACTGGGAGGTTACGAAAACCATGTCCGAAAGCCGCATAAGGTTCCGTCACCTGCAGGCATTCCTTGAGGTAGCGCGGCAAGGCAGCGTGGCGAGGGCGGCCGATTTTCTTCACGTCAGTCCGCCGGCGGTGACCAAGACGCTGCGCGAACTGGAAGAGGCGCTTGGCATCGCCGTCGTCGAACGCGACGGCCGCGGCATCAGGGTGACACGACTCGGCGAAATCTTCCTCGGTCATGCCGGCACCGCGATCACAGCCTTGAAGCGTGGCGTCGATTCCGTCCGCCAGGACGGCGCCATCAACCGCCATCCGATCCGCATCGGCGCGCTGCCCACAGTGTCGGCCAGGGTCATGCCGCTCGCCATGAGTCTGTTCCTGAGTGAAAATACGGGAGCGGCGATCAAGATCGTCACCGGTGAGAATGCCGTGCTGCTCGAACAGTTGCGCGTCGGCGCGCTCGATCTTGTTGTCGGCCGGCTGGCGGCACCGGAAAACATGACCGGCTTCTTCTTCGAGCATCTCTATTCCGAACAGGTTCTGTTCGTGGTGCGGGCCGGCCACCCCTTGGCGCAGCCGGGCCAGGACATCTTCGCCCGCCTCGATGAGTTCCCGGTGCTGATGCCGACCCGGGAATCGGTCATCCGCCCGTTCGTCGACCGCCTGTTCATCACCAATGGCATGACCGCGCCGGCGACCGAAATCGAGACCGTCTCGGATTCCTTCGGCCGCGCCTTCCTGCGGCAAAGCGATGCCGTCTGGATCATCTCGACCGGCGTCGTCGCCAATGAAATCTCCAGCGGCGCCTTCGTCGCTCTGCCGGTCAACACCGAAGAGACCAAGGGACCTGTCGGGCTGACGATGCGGACCGACACGGCCCCCTCGCCGGCCTTCGCTATCCTGCTGAAAACCATCCGCGAGGCAGCCAGCCGAGGCGGCTGAGGCAGTCGTCCTCGCGGGAGCAGAGCGATCAGATCAGTCCTACAGATCTGTGTGAATGGGCAATTCTCATAACCCCAGGGTTAATAAAAAACCGCAAAATATCATTTTACCAAACCAAACACCTAAGGCACTGTGGCAATGGGAGGATCGAAATCGTGCCGTTTGCCGGCATTGGCGGCGTTCCGCTGCCGCCTTGGAGCCAGCGGGGGCATATCCGATCTGAACGACGGGCGGCACCGATTTTGAGTAGGCCGGCGGTCCCTCCAGGCACCGTCAGGAAAGGGAGGAATATCAGCATGACCTCAAGCAAATCCGGCGTCTCGCGGCGCCAGTTCATCGCCACATCTCTCGCCGGCGGCGCAGCCCTTGCGCTCAGCCGCGGCAAGGCTTTCGCGCAAGCTGCCGACACGCTGAAGGTCGGCTTTGTCAGTCCACGCACCGGCCCGCTTGCCGGCTTCGGCCAGACCGACGGCTATGTGCTCGACCTCGCCCGCAAGGCGCTCGCCGGCGGCCTCGATGTCGGCGGCAAGAAGTACAGTGTGGAAATCCTCGATCAGGATACGCAATCGGATCCCTCCCGCGCGGGCCAGCTCGCCAAGGACCTCATCAACAACCAGGCCATCGACCTGATGCTGGCGGTGTCGACGCCCGAGGTCATCAATCCGGTCGCCGACGCCTGCGAAGCTGCCGGCGTGCCTTGCCTCTCAACCGTCATGCCGTGGGAAGCCTGGTATTTCGGCCGTGGTGCCAAGCCCGACGCCCCCTCGCCGTTCAAGTGGACCTATCATTTCGGCTTCGGCGTCGACGAGTTCTTCCGGACCTATGTTTCGCAATGGAACCTGATCGAGACCAACAAGAAGGTCGGCGTCATGTATCCCAACGATGCCGACGGCAACGCCATCCGCGCCCATCTGGCGCCGCTGCTGGCCAAGCAGGGTTTCACCATCGTCGATCCCGGCGCCTACGAGACCGGCACCACCGACTATTCCTCGCAGATCGCGCTGTTCAAGCAGGAAGGCGTCGAGATCTTCAACTCCTTCCCGATCCCGCCGGACTTCGCCGCCTTCTGGCGTCAGGCCGCGCAGCAGGGTCTGATCAAGCAGATCAAGATCTGCCAGGTCGCCAAGACCGGGTTGTTCCCGTCCGACATCGAGGCGCTTGGCGATCTAGGCAACAAGATTTCGAGCGCCGCTTACTGGCACAAGGCCTTCCCCTACAAATCGCCGCTGACCGGGGTTTCGGGCACTGAACTCGCCGACGGCTATGAGGCCGCGAGCGGCAAGCAGTGGACGCAGCAGCTCGGCGCTTCGATGTCGCTGCTCGACGCCGGCTTCGAGGCGCTGAAGGTGAGCACCGACGCCAAGGACAAGGCAGCGGTCGCCAAGGCGCTGAGCACGCTCAACACCGAGACCATGATCGGCAAGGTCGACTTCACCAGCGGCCCGGTCGCCAATGTCTCGCCCGGTCCGATCATCGGCACACAATGGGTGGCCGCCAAGGAAGGAGCCAAATTCCCCCTCGACTATGTCGTGACCGAGAACGCCACCGATCCGAAGGTGCCGGTCGAAGCCAAGCTCCAGCCGTACAACGGCTGATCAACGGTTGCGGGGATCGCATCGTGAACGGTTCAGCAAACGTGATCCTCAGCGCCGCCGGCATCCAGAAACGCTTCGGCGCGCTGGTGGTGCTCGACGACATCGACTTTGCCATGAATGCCGACGAGGCCGTCGGCATCGTCGGCCCGAACGGCGCCGGCAAGACGACGCTGCTCAGCGTGCTCTCCGGCGCCTTTCCGCCGAGTGCCGGCACCGTCGCCTTTAGGGGTGGCGACGTGACGGCGATGCCGGCAACGACCCGCTGTCGTCTCGGCCTTGTGCGCACGCACCAGGTGCCGAAGCCGTTCAGCGGCATGACCGCGTTCGAGAACGTCTTCGTCGCCGCATCGCATGGCGCCGGTCTCGGCCGCGACGAAGCCTATGAGGAGGCGCTGGCGTCACTGAAACTGTGCGGCATGCTGGGCGTCGCCAACCGGCGGGCCGAGACGCTCGGCCTGCTCGACCGCAAACGGCTGGAACTCGCCCGCGCGCTTGCGGCGAGACCGACGCTTCTTCTGCTCGACGAGATCGGCGGCGGACTGACCGATGGCGAGGCGAGCGAACTTGTCGATACGATCAAGGAATTACGCCGGCGCAAGATCGGCATCGTCTGGATCGAGCACATCGTCCACATCCTGCTGCAGGTGGCCGAGCGGCTGATCTGCATGGACGCCGGCAAGATCATCGCCGACGGCGAGCCGCAAACGGTGATGGCCGACCCGGAAGTCGTGCGCGCCTATCTCGGTGGAGGCCCGAAATGAGCCTGCTCGCGGTAGAAAACCTTGTTGTCCGGCACGGCCTCTTACAGGCGGTGCGCGCTGTGAGCTTTGCGATCGAGCGCGGCGAAACGCTGGCGCTGGTCGGCGCCAATGGCGCCGGCAAGACGACGCTGTTGCGGGCAATCGCCGGCGCGCATCAGCCGACGGCCGGCCGCGTGCTTCTGGATGGCGCCGATATCACCGGCGTGCCGTCGCACAAGCGCGTCGGCATGGGTGTCGCACTGGTGCCCGAGGGACGAAAGCTGTTCGTGCAGATGACCGTCGAAGAGAACCTTCTGCTTGGCAAGACCGCCGGCCGTCCCGGCGACTGGAGCGTGGAACGAGTGCTCGACACCTTTCCCAACCTCAAGCCACGCCGCCATGCCAAGACCGGGCATCTTTCCGGTGGCGAGCAGCAGGCCACGGCCATCGGCCGCGCGCTGATGAGCAATCCGGAACTGCTGCTGCTCGACGAGGTCTCGCTCGGCCTGTCGCCGCTGGTGGTCGACCGCGTCTACGCTTCGCTGCAAGGACTGATCAGCTCCGGCACGACGATCATCCTGGTCGAACAGGATCTCAACCGCGCGCTCTCGGTATCGGACAATGTCATCTGCATGCTCGAAGGACGCGTGGCGCTGGAAGGCCCAAGCAAGGGCATGTCGCGCGACGAGGTGACGAAGGCCTATTTCGGCCTGCACAGGAAAAGCGCCGGGAGTATGCCGGCATGAGCAACCAGATCGTCCAGGGCATTCTTCTCGGCGGCTACTACGCGCTGATCGCCTGCGGCCTATCCTTCATGTTTTCGGTGATGCGCATCATCAACCTCGCGCATGGCAGCCTTGCCGTATTTTCGGCCTATGCGCTGTGGTGGCTCGCCTCACGCTTCCACATCTCGCCTTTCGTCGGCCTGCTCATCGTCCTGCCGCTGATGGCGGCGATCGGCTGGGTGCTGCAGCGTTTCCTGCTCGAGCGCAGCGCCCGCGGCGGCGCGCTGCTGCCGATCCTCACCACCTTCGGCCTCGCCATCGTCATCGACAATGCGCTGTTCGAGCAATTCGGCGCCGACACACGTTCGCTGGCGCCCTATATCGGTAGCCTGTCCTACGATTCCTGGGAATGGCCGGGCAGCATCTATGTCGGCAAACTTGCCGTGATCATGTTCGCCGCAGCTGTCGTCATGCTTGGCGGGCTGCAGCTGTTCCTGACCCGCACCAGGCTCGGCCGTTCGATCCGCGCCACCTCCGAAGATCCCGATACGGCCGGCCTCGTCGGCGTCGATGCGCGCCGCGCCAGCGCGCTTGCAGCGGCCATCGCCATGGTCACCGTCGGTCTTGCCGGCGCCTTTCTCGGCATGCGCGCCACCTTCGATCCCTATACCGGCGCACCGCAATTGCTGTTCGCTTTCGAGGCGGCGGTGATCGGCGGCGCCGGCTCGCTGTGGGGCACACTTCTCGGCGGCATCGTGCTGGCGCTTGCCCAGACGCTCGGCGCGCAGGTGCATCCGCAAGGCTTCCTCATCGGCGGCCATGTCGCCTTCCTGATCGTGTTGTTCATCCGGCTCTCCACGTCGGGCCTCGGCCGGCGCGGCCTGCTGCGCCTGCGCGCGAGGCAGACGACATGAGCGCAGTTTCGACCTCCCCCGTGATCGAGCGCGGCACACCTGCTTCGCGTATCTCTCGATCGCGGTCGTCGTGATCATCGCGCTGCTCGCCGTTGCGCCGCACTTCCTGTCGGCCGGCGCGGTCGACCGCATGACGGCCTTGTTCATCTATGTGATCCTGGCTGCGATGTGGAATGCGCTGGCCGGCTTCGGCGGCCTGGTCTCTGTGGGACAACAAGTGTTCTTCGGCCTCGGCGCCTACTTCGCCATTCGCCTGGCCGATGCCGGCCTCAACCCGTTCGTCTCGCTGTTCGTCTCGGCGATCATTGTCGGCGCGATCTCCTGGCCGATGTCACTGTTCATGCTGCGGCTGAGGAATGGCGAGTTCGCCATCGGCATGTGGGTCATCGCCGCGCTTACCCATCTCCTGGTCAACCTCGACCGACTGGTGCAAGGCGAAACCGGGACGTCGCTGATTTCGCTCAACGTCTATGACGCCGGCGTCAGGCGGGCGACGATCTACTGGCTGGCACTGGCCGCGATGACGGCGCTGCTCGCCATCCTGTTCGGCTTGTTGCGTGGCAGCACGGGGGCGGCCATCCGCGCCATCAGGGACAATGAGGATGCCGCTGCCTCGGTCGGCGTGCGCGTCACCGGCACCAAGCGGCTTTTGTTCGTGCTCGCCGCCTTCGGCATCGGCATTGCCGGTGCGCTGTGGCTGGCGACTTCGATCACCTTCCAGCCGAAGACTTACTTCAATGTCCAGTGGACCGCCTACATGATCTTTATGGTGCTGGTCGGCGGCATCGGCACCTTCGAAGGCGCAATTCTCGGCGCACTACTGTTCTTCCTCATCGAGACCTGGTTTGGCGGCACCGGCGTCTGGTATCTGATCGGCCTCGGCGCCACCGCCATGCTGTTTTCGCTGTTCCTGCCGCGCGGCCTGTGGGGGACGCTGGAGGAGCGTTTTGGCATACGGCTGCTGCCGGTCGGCTATCGCGTCAGGCTGCAGGCAAACACCGGCGATGCCGACACGGCGGCAGCGTCGCTCGAAACCACGGCACAGCGGGAAAAGGCGTGACCATGCTTTTCGGCAAAACCATTCTGATCACCGGTGTCGCGTCCGGCATCGGTGCCCGAACGGCCGAACTTGCCGGCCAGTTCGGCGCCGACGTGATAGGCGTCGATGTGCGTGAGCCGGCCGCACCGGTCGGCAGTTTCGTCAAGGCCGACATCTCGTCCAGGGCCGGCGTCGATAATCTCGTCGCATCCCTGCCGCAGCGCATCGACGCGCTCTGCAACGTCGCCGGCCTCTCCGGCAACACCGGCGCGGTGTCGACGCTGGCGGTCAACTTCTACGGTCTGCGCGCACTTTCGGAAGGTCTCGCGCCAAAGCTTCGCGAAGGCGGCGCCATCGTCAACGTCGCTTCAATCGCCGGCTATGGCTGGCGCGCCAACCTCAACCGCGCGGCGTCGATGGTCGGCATCGAGGGCTTTCCCGATGTCGCCAAAGTGGTCGCCGACCATCAGGTGAAGAACGAGGAAGGCTATCCCGTTTCCAAGGAGCTGCTGCTTCTGTGGACGCAGCGCGCTGCGCATCAGGAGCAGTTCAGGAGCCGCGGCATCCGCGTCAATGCGGTCAGCCCCGGCCCGGTCGAGACGCCGATCCTGAAACAGTTCCGCACTGTGCTCGGCGATGCCCGCGTCGACAGCGACATCGCCCGTGTCGGACGCGCCGGCACCTCGGGCGACATCGCGCCTGTCGTGCTGTTCCTGTGCTCGGACGGCGCACGCTGGGTCAACGGCGCCAACGTGCCGGTTGATGGCGGCCTCGAAGCATCGATCAACGCCGAGGTGCTCGGCTTTTAAATTTTGCGCCGCTCGACGGCGAGCGAGGAGAAAACAATGGACATCGGACTTCTGATCGACGGCAACAAAAGGGATGCGTCCGGTTCGGCCTCCTACGAGCGCTTGGACCCGTTCACCGGCAAGCTGGCGACGCGCGCCGCAGCCGCCAGCGTAACCGATGCCAACGCCGCGGTCGAAGCCGCGGCCGCCGCCTTCAAGACCTGGTCGAAGACTGGACCGGGCGAGCGCCGCGCCTTGCTCTCCAAGGCAGCCGATGTGATGGATTCCAAGGTCGGCGAATTCACCAAATTGATGATGGAAGAGACCGGCGCCACCGGTCCATGGGCCGGCTTCAACGTCATGCTGGCCGCCAAGATGCTGCGCGAGGCGGCCGCCATGACGACGCAGATTTCGGGCGAGGTCATCCCCTCCGACAAGCCCGGCACGCTGGCCATGGCCATCCGCCAGCCGGCCGGCGTCTGCCTCGGCATTGCGCCGTGGAACGCACCGGTCATCCTCGGCACCCGCGCGGTCGCCATGCCGATCGCCTGCGGCAACACGGTGGTGCTGAAGGCCTCCGAAATGTGTCCGGGCACGCACCGGCTGATCGGCCAGGTGCTGGTCGAGGCTGGCCTGCCCAAGGGGGTCATCAATGTCGTCACCAACGATCCCAGGGACGCCGCTGCAATCGTCGAGGCCTTGGTCGCGCACCCCGCCGTCAGGCGTGTCAACTTCACCGGCTCGACCAAGGTCGGCAGGATCATCGCCGAGCTCGCCGGCAAGCACCTGAAGCCGGCGCTGCTCGAACTCGGCGGCAAGGCGCCGCTGGTCGTGCTTGACGATGCCGACATCGACGCCGCGGTCAATGCGGCCGCCTTCGGCGCCTACATGCATCAGGGCCAGATCTGCATGTCGACCGAGCGCCTGGTCGTCGATGAAAAGGTCGCCGATGAGTTCGTTTCCAAGCTCGCCGCCCGCGCTTCGCAACTGCCCGCGGGCGACCCGCGCGGCCATGTCGTGCTGGGTTCGCTGATCAGCAGCCAGGCCGCCGACAAGATGGAAGAACTGGTAGCTGACGCTGTCGCCAAGGGCGCCAAGCTGGTGGCCGGCGGCAAGCGCACCGGAACCGTGGTCGAGGCAACATTGCTCGACCATGTCACGCCCTCCATGCGCGTCTACGCCGAAGAATCCTTCGGGCCGGTCAAGCCGGTGATCCGCGTCAAGGGCGAGGACGAGGCTGTGCGCGTCGCCAACGACACCGAATACGGCCTCTCCTCGGCCGTCTTCAGCCGCGACATCCGCCGTGCCATGGCGGTCGCCGCGCGCATCGAGGCCGGCATCTGCCACATCAACGGCCCGACTGTCGGCGACGAAGCGCAAATGCCGTTCGGCGGCGTCAAGGGCTCGGGCTATGGCCGCTTCGGCGGCAAGGCCTCGATCGCCGAATTCACCGACCTGCGCTGGCTGACCATCGAGGATCCGAACCAGCACTATCCGTTTTGATCCTTCTTCCCTTCAATGGGGCTATTGTCGCTTTCCTCCCCCGGAATGCGGGCCGTTGCCTGGCGAGCCAACGGATTCCCGCATCAAAACCTTGCAGGGTTCGAGCCGCGCCATGGGCGGGCCGCCTTCCCCCTCGATCCTGCGAAACAGCACATCCATCGCCTCGGCGGCGATCTGGCGCACCGGCTGCACGACGGCGGCGATGGCCGGCCATGTCACCTGCATCCATTCGGCATCGTCGAAGCCGACCAGCGAGATGTCGTTGGGACAATGCCAGCCGCGCCGGCGGAACTCGGACAGCGCCACCAGCGTGCCCTTGAGGAACAGCGAATAGACCGCCGTCGGCCGTTCGCCTTTCGCGAAATAGTCGCGCAACTGCGCTCGCAGCGGCTCGACGTCGGCTTCGGCCAGTACGACATCGATGCGCACATCCGGCGCCAGTTTGAGCGCAGCAGTGCGAAACCCGTCGAGGCGGGCGCGCATCGTGGCCGCCTGCTCGCCGAGGCCGACGACAAGTATGTGGCGATGGCCCTTGGCGATCAGTTCGCGCGCCACTTCGGCGCTGGCTGCGGCACTGTCGGCCGACACCGTGTCGAAGGCGTCATCGGACAACACACGGTCGATCAGCACGCCGGTCATGCCATTGACTTTCATGAAGTCGGCTGCCGGGCCATGCTCGTTGCGCACCGGCGCCAGCACCACGCCAGCGACGCGCCAGTCATGCATGCGGGCGAGGATTTCCTTCTCACGCGCTTCCGATTCACGGCTCGACGCCGCCACCAGCGTGTAGCCGCGCTGCTCGGCGAGGCTCTCGAGCTGGGTGACCATCTGGCCAAAAAATTCGCTTTCGAATTCGGGCATGATGGCGCCGATGATACGACGCTTGGCCCGGCGCATGTCGGAGGCGAGCGGATCGATGCGGTAACCCAGCTGCTCGACCGCATCGAAGACGCGCTGCGCATTTTCGGGCTTCACCGTGGTGACACCGGCCATGACCTTGGAGACGGTGGCGGCGGACACGCCGGCGCGGCTGGCCACGTCGTGGATCGACGCACGCCGCTGCTGGTCCTGCCTGTGCGCCATTGGTCAATCCTCCCGAGGCGCGGACCGAGGCATTCCGTCCGCTGGAAAAATGAGTAAATCGATTTTTCGGAGTTGTAAATCGTTTAATCGGGGGTATTTTACCCGTCGAGCGCGTGTCGCCCCAAAGTGTGATGCAGTTTTGGGATAACGACAAGTGCAAAGCAAAAATACGCGATGCGGATCGCCCCGGAAGGGATCATCATGCCAAACAAGGCCTTGCCGCTGGTCATCAGCGCGCCGGAACCACGCACGCTCGAGCTGATCTTCACCCCGCCACAGCTGGGGCGCCTCAAGACGCACTACCGCATTGTCGAGACGACGGCCGACGGCGTGGCGAAACTGCCGTCCGATGTGCTGGCCGAAGCCCGCTACATCATCGGCCAGCCACCAATCTCGCCTGAGACGCTGGAAGCTATGAAGGCGCTGCGCTGCGTCTTCAATGTCGAGACCAACCTCCTCAACAACATGCCCTACGAGACGCTGTTTGCGCGCGGCATCCATGTCGTCACCACCGGTCTGGTCTTTGCCGAGCCGGTGGCCGAGCTCGGGCTTGCCATGGCGCTCAATCTCGCCCGCAATATCGTCGATGCCGACCTCGCCTTCCGCAAAGGCGAGGAGCTGTGGGGCGGCGACGGCAATTTGACGGCGCGGCTTTTGTCCGGCGCCGATGTCGGCATCATCGGCTTCGGCGATCTCGGTCGGGCGCTGAACCGACTGCTGTCGGGCTTTCGCACTCGCACCAAAGTCTTCGATCCCTGGCTGCCGCCGTCGATCCTGATCGACAATGGCGTCGAGCCGGCCTCGCTCGACGATGTCCTGACATCGAGCGACTTCGTCTTCGTCGTCGCTTCGGTGACCTCGGAGAACCAGGGTTTTCTCGGCGCCGATGCTTTTGCCAGCATGCGCAAGGGTGCGGCCTTCATCCTGCTCAGCCGCGCCGGTGTCGTCGACTTCCCGGCTCTGATGGCAGCGGTAAAGAGCGGCCACATCGTTGCCGCCAGTGACGTCTTCCCGGAAGAGCCGCTAGCGCAGGACCATCCGGTCCGTACGATCCCCGGCTTCCTGCGCTCCGCCCACCGCGCCGGCGCGCTCGAGGTCGCCTTCAAGCGCATGGGCGACATGGTGCTGGAAGACATGGACCTGATCGACCGCGGCCTGCCCCCACTGCGCTCCAAGCGCGCCGAGCGCGAGACGGTGTCGAGGATGCGCTCGAAGCCGGCGGATCGGAATTGATGGCAGGCGGGGGACCGTTTCGCTGATTTGTCCGTGGTTTGAGAAACACCGCGCGCCGTACACAAGCTCAAACCCGCTATGACCGCGCCACGACCGTGCTCTCCGCAGGCGATTGCAATATTACTAATTTAGTGACAACTTAATTAAGGATGCTGGCAACAGATCCCAACCCACGGGTTGGAAATGGGGGTGGAAAGAGACATGTACTTTCCGCAATTTCTGGTCGGGATGTCTGCAACGACAATCGGCGTTGCAATCTGGGCCTATCTGGAGACCGGGTCGATCTGGGCGACCCTTGGCTGGTCAGTGCTGACACTGGTAATCCTGCAGGTCGGTTACTTCGGCCTGGTCGTTCGCCTGGTGTTTAGGCGATCATCGGAACCATCGGACGCACGCTCGGCGGCGGATCCGACAAGCCCCGCTTTTATTTCAGACTTTCTGAACGGGCGAGATCGAAAGCCACGTCGGCGATAGCCCCAGGCGCATGGACGACATGCTGCCAGAGGCCATGGGCCCGATCGACCACGGCCCGCCGCCGCTGCCCTCCAAGCGCGCCGAACGCGAGACGGCGTCGAGGATGCGCTCGAAGCCGGCGGACAGGAACTAGTTACCGCTCGTTGAGCGGCCAGATCTCGATCACCCCATGCGCCACCGCACAAGGCGATTTCGAAGCCAGCGCGATCGCCTCGTCCATGTCGCTGGCTTCCATCATCGAAAAGCCGGCGATGGGCAGGTCCGACGAGAGATAGGGCCCGGTCTCGGTCAGCACGCCGCTGGCGTCGGGATTTCGCACTTGCACCGGTGTTTCGGCGATGCCCATCACCACGCCGCGCTGCTTGAGCGACGCATCATGCTCATGGGCTGCCTGCCTGACATCCTGCGGCGTCCGGTCATATCCGGCCCGGTCGCCATAGCCGATGGTGATATACTTGGGCATGATTGGTTCCTCCATGTTCGAGGACAATGGCTGGGCAGCCGTGGTGGTTCCGGCAAAGCCAGCCGGCACGCACTGCTGAAGCCCGTTCGGCGCGGGAACCTTTGTCCGGTGCTGGCGTTTTCTAGCCGGATCGTTCCCATTCGATCCAGACCCTCCAAACAATGCCCCGCCAGGCCTAGCTGGCGGGGTATTGATTTTGGCTATGACGTAAGGACTTGCAGGAATCTCGCGGAACCATCCTTCCGCCGGATAGTTTTTAAAGCAGTCGGGCGGTGGGAAGCCCGGCGTACTCCACGGAGGCCCGTCACGATTCGCGTCGGTGGCGGGCCTTTTTTTTCATTCCCGAGCCGTTAGGGCTGGAGGCGGCCTACTCGCCGCGCTATCCGGCAGCCACGCCGGCGGCCGAGCGATTGGCCAGCACCAGCCCGACCTCGCCGACAACCTGCTCGATGCGCTTCAGGATGGGTTCGGACCGCAGCACGCCGTCGGAGAAATCCTTGTCCGTGGCGTAGACTCCTGTCGGCAGCGTGAGCGCCTCGAAGAAGCCGAACAGCGGCCGCAACTGGTGTTCGACGATCAACGCATGGCGATCATTGCCGCCGGTGGCGAGCAGCACAACCGGCTTGCCGCGCAAGGAAGCGGGATCGAACAGATCGAAGAAGTGCTTGAACAGGCCGGTGTAGCTGCCCTTGTAGGTCGGCGAACCCACCACCAGGACATCGGCGTTGACGACGCTGTCGAAAATCGCCCGCGCCTGGCCGTCGAGATCGCGCGCCCATTTGGCAGCGCCCAGCGAGGGGCCAAGGTCTTCGATGTCATAGGTGCTCGCCGACAGGCCATGCTGGCGCGCAATATCCCTGACGACCTGGTCGACGAAGCCACGCGTCTTGGACGGCCGGGTGAAATTGCCGGAAAACCCGACGACGGTTGGATTGGGCATGTGCTCTCACCTCTCAGGACAGTGGCCGTTTCATATCGCCTGTTTACAGGCTTGCACCTGCCGCAAGAAGCAAGGATAGGCCCTCCGGCGCCATCCCTAGGGAATTTTTTTCCCCGACTCGCTCGCTGGTCTCAGGCCGCGGAAACAGAACGGTCTGCAAGGCAAAACAACGTTGGCGGCGGCCGTGCCTCGCGCTAGGGCTTTTTCAGGACTATGTCTGACCATATCCCGACGCGGTTCGCCGCCGCTTGCCCAGGAGACGCTTCGTGCCCAAAGGATCAGACCTGCTTGTAGCCGCCCTCGAGAATGAGGGCGTCGATCGTATCTTCGGCATTCCGGGCGAAGAAAACCTCGACGTCGTGGAATCCATCCGCAAATCGTCGATCCAGCTGATCCTGACCCGCCATGAGCAGGCGGCAGCCTTCATGGCCGCCACCCATGGCAGGCTCACCGGCAAGCCCGGTGTGTGCATCACCACGCTCGGGCCAGGCGCCCTGAACCTGACGACGGGTGCGGCCTACGCGCTGCTCGGCGCCATGCCGATGATCATGATCACCGGGCAGAAGGGCATCCGGTCGTCGCGTCAGGCTCGCTTCCAGATTGTCGACATCGTCGCCGCGATGAAGCCGCTGACCAAATTGTCGCGCCAGATCATCTCGCCGCGCACGATCCCCGCCGTTGTGCGGGAGGCCTTCCGCATTGCCGAGGAAGAGCGTCCCGGGCCGGTGCATCTGGAACTGCCCGAAGACATCGCGGCCGAGGAATGCGACGACGTCGCGCTGATCCCGCCGCATCCGGTCGAGCTGCCGCTGGCCAGCCCGCTGGCGCTCGACCGCGCCGCGCAGATGATCATCAAAGCACAGCGTCCGCTGGCGATGCTGGGCGCCGCCGCCTCGCGACCGCGCTCGACCTCCGACCTCGCGCAGTTCGTGCTCAGGACCGGCATCCCCTATTTCACCACGCAGATGGGCAAGGGCACGGTGCCCGGCGGGACCGAACTCTACATTGGCACGGCCGCGCTCTCCGAGCGCGACTATGTGCATGAGGCGATCGAACAGGCCGACCTCATCATCACCATCGGCCATGACACGATCGAGAAGCCGCCCTTCATCATGGGCGACAAGGGACCGAAGGTCATCCATGTCGGCTATCAGCCGGCCAATGTCGAGCAGGTCTATTTCCCGCAGACCGAAGTGATCGGCGACATCGGCGCTTCACTGCGGCTGCTTGCCGATCGCATCGAGGGCAAGATCCCCAACGCGCAGGCGCTGCTGCCGCTGCGCGAAGGCATTTTGAGCCGCATTGCCGCGCGCGCCACCGAGGATCGCTTCACGCCGCAGCGCCTGGTCCACGATATCCGCGCGGTCATGCCGGCCGACGGCATCCTCGCTCTCGACAACGGCATGTACAAGATCTGGTTTGCGCGCAACTACCGCACCCGCGTCGCGAACACGCTGCTGCTCGACAACGCCCTGGCCACGATGGGCGCCGGCCTGCCGTCGGCAATGACGGCCGCGATGCTCTATCCCGGGCGCCGCGTCATGGCGATCTGCGGCGATGGCGGCTTCATGATGAACAGCCAGGAGCTGGAAACCGCCGTCAGGCTGAAACTCAACCTGGTCGTGCTGATCATCGAGGACAACGCATTCGGCATGATCCGCTGGAAGCAGGCGGTCGACCAGTTTCCCGATTTCGGCATGACCTTCGGCAACCCCGATTTCGTAAGATATGCCGAGGCCTATGGCGCCAAGGGCACCAGGGTCAGCGCCATTGCCGACCTCAAGCCGACGCTCGAAACGGCGTTCACCGCCGGCGGCGTCCATCTCGTCGTCGTTCCGATCGACTATTCGGAGAACGAGCGCGTCCTGGTCGAGGAACTGCGCCACCGGCTGCCGGCGCCGCCGCAGCCTTGACGACGCGGGGAGAGGCCGCAGCAGCAGCGTCGATCAGGCCGCCCGGACTTTGGCGCTCCCACGCGCCCAGGCCGGCAGCCAGTCGCCATGAGCGGCGAGCAGCTCATCGACCAGCGACCAGATCTGGTCGAGATCGAGTTCGGCCGCCGTATGCGGGTCCATCATGGCCGCGTGGTAGATGTGCTCGCGGTTTTCCGTCATCAGCGCCTGCACCGTCAGTTCCTGGACGTTGATGTTGGTGCGGATCAGCGCGGTGAGCTGCGGCGGCAGCTCTCCAATATAGGTCGGCTGGATGCCTGAGGCGTCGACCAGGCATGGCACTTCGGCCGCGCAGTTATGCGGCAGTGAGGTGATACAGCCATTGTTGCGGACATTGCCGTAGATCACCGACGGCTCGCCGGTCCACACCGAATTCATGATCGAGGAGGCGTATTCCTTCGACTGCTCGACCTCGATGCGGTCGGCCGAGCGATAGGCCTCGGCCTGACCCTTCCAGCGCTCGATCTGCTCGATGCAGCGCTTGGGATATTCGTCGAGCGGAATGCCGAATTTCTCGATCAGGTCGGGGCGCCCTTCCTTGATGAAATAGGGCGTGTATTCGGCGAAATGCTCGGAGCTTTCGGTGACGAAATAGCCAAGCCGCGTCAGCATCTCGTAGCGCACCTTGTTGGGGCAGCGCGGGTTCCAGCCGGGCTTCGGCGCCCTGCCCTCGCGATAGGCGCGGACAAGGTCGGGATAGAGGTTGCGGTAAGTGCCGTCCGCCTGGCGATGCTCGAATTTGAGATAGAAGGCCATGTGGTTGATGCCGGCCGAGCGGTAGCGGATTTCCTCGTAGGGAATGTCAAGATCGTGCGCCAGCTCCATCGCCGTGCCTTGCACCGAATGGCAGAGGCCGACCTGCTTAATGCTGGGGTATTTCTCTGAAATCGCCCAGGTGTTGATCGCCATCGGGTTGACGTATTGTAGCATGATCGCCTCTGGACAGACGGCGAGCATGTCCTCGCAGATCTTCCACAGATGCGGCACGGTCCTGAGGCCCCGCATGATGCCGCCGACGCCGAGCGTATCGGCGATGGTCTGGCGCAGGCCGTATTTCTTCGGCACCTCGAAATCGGTGACGGTGCACGGCTCGTAGCCGCCAATCTGGAAAGCGACGACGACGAAGTCGGCGCCGGCGAGCGCCTTCTTCTGGTCGGAATAGGTCTCGGCCTTCGCCTTCACGCCGAGCGTGGCGATCAGCTTGTTGACGACGATGGCGCTCTCTTCCAGCCGCTGCGGATTGATATCCATCAGCGCGATCGTAGCATTCGACAGCGACGGCCGCTGCAGCACGTCGCCGACAATGTTCTTCATGAACACGGTCGAGCCGGCGCCGATGAAGGTGATCCTGGGATGTCTTGCCACGTTAAGCCTCCGGCACTTTGCTACGCCACATCGAAAGCGGCCCTGACGAGCCGTTCGGTGTAGGCGGTCTTGGGATTGGTGAGGACCTCGTCGACGGGTCCCTGTTCGACGATCTTGCCGTTCTGCATGACGATGACGCGGTGGCAGAGCGCGCGCACCACCTTGAGGTCGTGCGAAATGAAGAGATAGCTCAAGCCGCGCTCGTCCTGCAGCTTGCGCAACAGGTCGATGATCTGCGCCTGCACAGAGAGGTCGAGCGCCGATGTCGGCTCGTCGAGCAGGATGAATTCGGGCTCCAGCGCTATGGCGCGGGCAATCGCTATGCGCTGCCGCTGGCCGCCGGAAAATTCGTGCGGAAAGCGCGAAAGAATGTCGCCCGGCATGCCGGCGCTGACCAGGGCGTCGCGCACCCGATCGACCCGCTCGCGCCGCGTCGCCCCTAACCTGTTGACGACCAACCCTTCCTCGATGATCTGGCCGATCGTCATGCGCGGATTGAGCGACGAGAACGGATCCTGGAAGACGACCTGCATGCGTGAGCGAAGCGGCCGCATCTCGGCACGCGACAGGCCCTGGATCGGCTGGCCGTCGAAGCTGATCTGGCCGCGCTTGGCATCGGTGAGTTTGAGCAGAGCGAGACCGAACGTGGTCTTGCCGGAGCCGGATTCACCAACCAGCCCAAGTGTTTCGTGGCGGCAAAGTTTCAGGCCGAGATCGTCGACGGCGACCAGTTCGCGCCAGTCCGGCTTCAGGAAGCTGCCATGGCGCAGCATGAAACAGACGCGCATGTCGCGTGCCTCGAGGATGGTGCCGCTGTTCTGAGGCAGCGGCTGCGGCTTGCCGTGCGGTTCGGAGGCGAGCAACCGTTTGGTGTAGGCATGCTGCGGGTCGGCGAACAGGCGCTCGGTGACGTTGTGCTCGCACATCTCGCCATACTGCATGACATAGACATAGTCGGAGAATTTGCGCACCACGGTGAGGTCGTGGGTGATCAGGATCACCGCCATCCTGAGCTCTTTCTGCAGGTTGCGGATCAGGTTCAGGATCTGCGCCTGCACCGTGACGTCGAGCGCCGTCGTCGGCTCGTCGGCGATCAGCACATCGGGGTCGTTGGCCAAAGCCATGGCGATCATCACGCGCTGGCGCTGCCCGCCCGACAGCTGGTGCGGATACTGCTTGATGCGTGCTTCCGGCTCGGGGATCTGGACATGCCGCAGCAATTCGAGCGCCCGTGCCCAGGCCTCCCTACGGCTCACCTTGCGATGCACCCTGATCGCCTCGACGATCTGGCTGCCGACCGTGTAGATCGGGTTGAGCGAACTCATCGGCTCCTGGAAGATCATCGAGATGCGGTTGCCGCGCAGCTTGCGCCGGGCGCTCTCGGGGAATTTCAGTATGTCCTGCCCGCAATAGTCGACGCTCGATTTCGGCGACACGGTGGCGCGCTTCGACAAGAGCCCCATGACGGTACGCGCAGTCACCGACTTGCCCGAGCCGGACTCGCCAACGATGGCGATGGTCTCGCCGCGATAAAGCTGGAACGAGACATCCTTCACCGCCTCGACGACACCGTGCTCGACCTTGAAGGCGACCTCGACGTTGCGGGCATCGATGATCGGTTGGTCGTGGCGGCCGGCATGGTCGAGCCGGACGGCGGGTGCGAAGGATTGTGCGAGCACGACGGTCATCCGGCCACCTCAATAGGGATCGACGGCATCGCGCAGGCCGTCGCCCAGCGCGTTGAAGGCAAAGACGGTGACCAGCACGAAACCGACCGGCGACAGGATCCACGGATAGGTGCCGATGACCGAATAGGTCGCGGTGTCCTGCAGCATCAGACCCCACGAGATCAGCGGCGGTTTCACCGCGAAGCCGAGGAAACCAAGAAAGGCTTCAAGCAGCACCACCGTCGGGATCGCGATCGTCACCGCGACGATGACGTGGCTCATCACATTGGGAAAAATATGCTGCATGATGATGCGCATGTCGGTGGCGCCGACCGCCATGGCGGCGCGCACATAGTCGATCCGCGCCAGCGCCAATGTCTTGCCGCGCACCTCACGCGACATCTGCGCCCAGCCGAGCGCCGACATGACGATGATGACGAAGGCGAGGAAGACATTGGTCGGCGCGGTCACCGGGATCAGCGTCGTCAGCGCCAGATAAAGCGGCAGTTGCGGGAAGGCGAGCACCAATTCGACGAAGCGTTGCACCCAGACGTCGAACCGGCCGCCGAAATAACCCGAAACCATGCCGACGGTGGTGCCGATGACGGTGATGATGAACACCACCGTCAGCGCGATCATCAAGGAAACGCGCGAGCCATGGATAGCGCGCGACAGCACATCCCGGCCGAACTTGTCGGTGCCGAGAAAATGCACCGGCAGGCCGTCGGTCGAGGCGAAGAAATGCCGGTTGGCGGGGATCAGCCCGAGCAGCCGATACTCGGCACCCCTAACGAAGAAGCCGAGCAGGCGCGGATGCTCGTAGTCCGGTCCGACGACCGGCTGGAAGGTGACCGGGTCGAGGTCAGCCGAATCCGCCAGCGCATAGACCCGCGGCTGGAGCACGAAATTGCCGTCCTTGTCGTGAAAACTCATGACTTGCGGTGGGGCGAAAGCGACATCGGTCGCCTTGGGGTCCATCGGCGCGAGGAAATCGGCAAACAGCGCCATCAGCACGAGAAGCACGACAAGGATCAGCCCGGCCATGCCGGTCCAGGAGCGCCGCAGCCGGCGCCAGACCAGCGCCATGTAGCTTTCATTGCCGCGCGGTGTCGGAATCGCTGTTGCTTCTGCCGGCGGCGGCGGGGATGGGTCGCGTGCCAACATCTAGCTCTCCCCGAACTGGCGCACGCGCGGGTCGAGCAGCGCAAGCAGCATGTCGGCGATGATGTTGCCGACGATCAGCGTTGCCGAAAGCACCATCATGAACGTCGCCGTGACATAGACGTCGCCGACCGCCATCGAACCGACAATCGCCGGCCCGACCGTCGGCAGCGCGAAGATGATCGCCGTCTCGATCTCGCCGGTCAGCATGTAGGGCAGCACCACGCCCTGATACATGATGAGCGGGTGTAACGCATTGGGTACGGCATGGCGCATGACGACGGCGCCGCCGGTCAGCCCCTTGGCCTTGGCCGTCTCGACATACTGGGCGTTGAGCGTATCGAGCAGATTGCCGCGCATGACACGCATATTGTAGGCGAGCCCGCCAAAGGTGGCGATCGCCACCACCGGCCAGACATGTTTGACGAGGTCGGCGAACTTTGCCCACGACCACGGCGCGCCGCCATATTGCGGTGAGAAGAAACTGCCGATCTCCGACACGTTAAACTGGAAGACCAGGAGATAGACGATGATCAGCGCCATCAGGAAGCGCGGCACGGTCATGCCGAGGAAGGAGATGGCCGACAGCGTCGAGTCGATCCAGGTGTATTGCCGGGTGGCCGCCCAGATGCCGAAGGTGATGCCGAGCACCGAAGCCAGCAGATGGCAGACCAGCGCCAGCAGCAGTGTGCGCGGCAGCCGCTCGCCGACCACGGCGGCGACCGGCTTGTTGTAGTAGAGGCTGTAGCCGAAATCGCCGCGGGTGACGATGCCGGCGATCCAGTTCACGTACTGAACCGGCAGCGGTTTATCGAGACCATGCTCGACGCGGTAGGCTTGCGCCTGCGCGTCGGCTTCGGCAAAAGACGCGCCGCCCTGGTTGATGAGCTGCGAGCGGATATAGTCGGCATAGTCGCCCGGCGGCGCCTGGATGATGGCGAAGGTGACCAGGCTCAGGATGACCATAACCGGTAACGCCGATGCTATGCGCATGGCCAGGAATCGCAGCACCGTCTCGCCTCCTCGTCGCCGGTTTCAGGGTTCTCTGCCGCTGACCTTACTCCGTCCCGGCCGCGCGCGCAGCGCGGCCGGGCGTCAGCCAGGGGAGGTAACTCAGTTTGTCGGACCCTTGTCGCCGGGCTTGCCGGGAAGCTGCTCGGGAAAGAGTTCGTATTTCTGCTGCTTGTCGGCGGCGACGAACACGCGCTCGCGCACGATCGAATCCTCGGCCCAGTTGAACATGAAGATCGGCGTTCCCTGCGGGATGTTGGAGAAGCGCTTGTTGATGATCAAGGCGCCGGGATATTCCGTTAGGCCGACATTGTAGACATGCTCGGTCGAGATCTTCTGGAACTCCTTCATCAGGCTGGCGCGCTCGTCATTGTCTGACGAGGAGACGAACTTGTTGACGATGTCGACGAGATCCTTTTCGAACGGCATCAGGTCGACCTGGCCGCTTTCCGGCGCGCGGTGATCCCAACTGGTCTTAGGGCCGACGGGAGCGAGTTGCACAGTATTCTGCACAACGGAGGTCAGCTCCTGCTCGTTGCGCCGGATCAGCCAGTCGAAGCGGCCGGAATATTGCGTGGCATCGCGCTGGGTGCCATTGAGGCCGTTGAGCACGATCCTCAAGCCCAGCTTCTCCATCTGCGCGACGACGCCTTCCGCAAGGCTCTTGTCGGTGGTGTAGTCGTTGTTGACCAGCATCACGATCTCGACATCCTTGCCGCCGGCGGTGCCGGCTGGGAAGTTCACGATACCGTCGCCGTCCGTATCCTTGAGGCCGGCCTTGGCGAGCTCCGCCTTGGCGCCTTCGAGATCGAAGGGGTAGTAGACGGTCGAGTTGCGGTCATAGAAGCTGGTGCCGGAGGAAAAGCCGCCGGGGTAGATGGCGGTGAACGGACCCTTGACCAGCGAGTCGCCGAGCGCCTTGCGGTCGAGCGCCATGGTGATGCCCTTGCGGAAGTCCTCATTGCGGTTGAGCTCGCGGATCGCCTGACCGCGTTCGTCCGGATTGCCCCAGCCATTGGCGGAAAAATTCATGCGCAGATTGTAGCCGATCAGGCGCGGACCGAAGGCGAGCCGGGCCGGTGCGTCCTTGTCCGCCGCGCGCTTCAGCGAAGCGACGAAGTTTTCCGGCTGCTCGAGATTGGAGAAATCGGCGGCCCCGGCAACAGCCTGGACATCGCGGTCGGCCCAGGTCGACAGCTTGTAGTGCAGCTCGTTGAGATAGGGCAGTTGGTTGCCCTTCTCGTCGACCTTCCAGTAGTAGGGATTGCGGCGAAGGACGATGATGTCATCGGGCCGATACTCCACCGGCACCCAGGCGCCCATCACCGGCATATTCATGTATTCCGGCGGGAACGCATTCTTGAACTGATCGTAGGTGTTCTTCGAATATTTCGGATGCTGCGGTTTCAATATATGCGCGGGGCCGGGGCAGAAAGTGCCATAGGCCATGGCATAGAGATACTGCTTGGGAAAGGCGTCCTTGAACGTCCATTCGACGGTGTAGTCGTCGATCTTCTTCAGCGTCGTGCCGACACCGAAGGTTTCCGCTGTGGCGCCGTTCAACGGCGAGACATTGGGATCGACCACTTCGTCGTCCCAGTAGAACATGACATCGTCGGCATTGAACGCAACGCCGTCAGACCATTTGGCGCCTTCGACCAGGTGCATCGTCAGCGTGTGGCCGTCCTTCGACCAGTCCCAGCTTTTGGCCAGGTTCGGCAGCGGCTCGGTGTCCCTGGCCTCGACCTGGAACAAGGGCGCGGTGCGCGTCAGGCACTCGGAGAGGCCGATGTCGATGCCGCCCCATCCTTGCGTCTGGCCGGCGCCATAGTTCCAGCCCTCCGGCCGGCCGCCAATGACGTGGCGCATGGTGTCGCCATAGACGCCGATGCCGTCCGGCATGTTGCTGGTCTTGAACACCAGCGGCTCCTTCGGCAGCCGCTCCTTGACCGGTGGCAGCTTGCCGGTCTTGACGTATTTCTCGGTGACCCAGTCGGGCTCGTGATATTCGGGCAGCGCCTTGAATTCCAGGATGGAATCGCGGGCGACGTATTTGATCTTGCCCTCGGCGGGAAATTGCGCCGGTACCGGCGGCGTGGTCGGCTCGGATGCGTATGCGCTGAACGCCAATGCCGAGACGCTAAACGTCAGGCCGGCGAGAATGCCAATTCTGCAAAAGTTCCTCATCGTGTCCTCCCAGATGTTTCGACGTCTGCTGCTGCCTGCATCACTTCACGACGGCTGATCGGCGAACCGGCCTCCCGCGGTTCGCCTGCAAGCATTTCAGCCGGCCTGTTTCAGTGCCGTCTTTTCGGCGCGCAGTTCCTCGATCGAGCGCACATTGCGTCGCGCCGCGCCCGCCCAATCACGGGTCTTCACCTCCGATTTCGAAAGCCGCTCCTTCGCCGCCGGCACGGCCTCGGCATATTGCGGCAGCCAGCGCGCCTGGGCGACGACCATCTCGTCGACCATCTGCCACACCTCTTCCGGCGTCGACACCGCACCGACCAGCGGATCGTGCAGCACGGCGAGTTTCAACAGGTCGATATCGCCGGATATCGCCGCATGCACCGACATGCGCTGGACGTTGATCGACGAAATGCAGGTGGCCGCGCATGCTTCCGGCAGCGTGATGCCGGAAGCCATGTTGATGCCGAAGCGATCGACGAAGCCGGGCGACTCGACGATGGCGTCCTGCGGCAGATTGGTGATGATGCCGGTGTTCTTGACGTTGAAGTGGCCGCGATAGACGCGGTTCGTCTCCAGCGCTTCGAGAATGTGGCTGGCGTGCTCGTTGGAGCGCTTCGACGCGTCGAGCGGCTTCGACGCCGCTTCGAGGAATTGCGGATATTCGGTCTCAAACCAGTTGCGCGTTTCGGTGGAATAGCGGAGGTAGCCGCCGGTCTCGCCGTGGATCCAGTCGGACATGTCGATCCAGCGGGTGATTTCGTCCGGCCGCTTGCGATACCAAGGCAGATATTCGGAAAGATGACCGTTGCTTTCGGTCGAATAGACCCCAAAACGCTTCAGCACGTCGATACGCAGTTTTTCCTGCTGCGAGTAGACCGGATGCGCCTCGAAGGCGGCGATCAGTTCGTCCTTGCCTATTCTGCGGCCGTTGAGGCGGAGGTCAATGAACCAGGTCTGGTGGTTGATGCCGGAGCAGACATAGTCGAGTTCACTGTGCGATTTGGCGCCGAGCACTTCGGCGATCTGTTCGGCGCCGTGCTGGACGCCATGGCAGAGGCCGACCGTGTCGACCTTGCCATATTCGATCGCCGCCCAGGTGTTCATCGCCATCGGGTTGGCATAGTTGAGGAATTTCGCGCCCGGCTCGGCCAGTTCGCGGATGTCCTTGCAGAAGTCGAGAATGACCGGAATGTTGCGCTGGCCATAAAGGATGCCGCCGGCGCAGATCGTGTCGCCGACGCACTGGTCGATGCCGTATTTCAGAGGAATGCGGATGTCGTCGGCATAGGCTTCGAGCCCGCCGACCCGCACACAGCTGATGACATAGCGCGCGCCTTCCAGCGCCTTGCGGCGGTCGGTGGTGGCCGTGACTTTTGTCGGCAGCCTGTTGGCCTCGACGATGCGGTCGAGGATCGCCTTGATCATTTGCAGATTGTGCTCGCTGAGATCGGTCAGCGCGAATTCGATGTCGCTGAATTCCGGAACGCACAGAATGTCGGTGAACAGTTTTTTGGTGAAGCCGACGCTGCCGGCGCCGATAATAGCGATTTTGAAACTCATCACCTTCACCTCGATCCTATCGAATGCCAGGCAAGGAGCAACGGAGGACCGTATGGCGGCGCGCCCATGGCGCGCATGCCATTCGAGCCGGAATTCCGGCTCTTCTCCTCCCCGCCCGCTCCTCGACCGCGGGTCTTTCGCGTTCTCAGGATTTGGATTATGCCTTTATTCCAGGGCGCGGCCAGAGAACGTTTATGCTTTCGAGGGTAATTTTGTGCTGCGTGACCTGATCGCCAACGGACAGTTGATGCGCACCATCTCGCTGCCGCGCGGCCGCCAGCGCCTGCACGCCATGCCTACCAGCACCGGCTATGAGGTGCGCGAAAGCGTGACCTACGACTGGGATGGGCGAAAGCGCGGCCAGACACCATTTACCGTGCTGCAGCACACGATCAGCGGCACTGGCCAGCTGCGCTATGAAAACCGCAACTACCGCCTGCAGGCCAACGACACGCTGCTGGTGCTGGTGCCGCACAACCATCGCTACTGGCTGGAGAAAGGCGACCGCTGGGAATATTTCTGGATCTCGATGAATGGCGAGGAGGCGCTGCGCATCCACAAATCCATTCTCAGCGTCTCCGGCCCAGTGTTCCGGCTACAGCCGGAGACGATCGATCATCTCGCCGATTGCAGCCTGCGCCTGATCAAGGGCGGCGCTTCGCCGGGCGCGGCTTCGGCGATCGCCTACGAGGCGGCGATGGCGCTTTACGACGATGTCTTCGGCTCGCACGCTTTCACCGAGAAGCAGAGCGCCATGCAGCCGGTCATCGACCATATCAACGCCAATCTCGACAAGCCCTTGCCGGTGGCCGATCTCGTCCAGATCAGCGGCCTCAGCCGCGCGCATTTCTCGCGCTGCTTCGCCGAAAGCGAAGGCATTCCGCCGGCCGAATTCGTGCTGCAGCAGCGGCTGCAGCGGGCGGCGAAACTTCTGACCAGGGCCGATTTCCTGCCTGTCAAGGAGGTCGCCATTTTGTGCGGCTTCGAGGACGCCAACTATTTTTCGAAAGTCTTCCGCCGGCTCTACGGCATCAACCCGACGCAGTTCCGCACCACCGGCATGTATGCCAGCCTTGGCAACCACCGTTAGGACGGGATTGCCGGCTCCAGGCACTCTCACCCGATGCGGTTGCCGCTTTCCGGATCGAACAGGTGCAGCGCTGCCGGATCGGCGGACAGCCGCACCGTGTCGCCCGGCCGGATAGTGCTGCGCCCCATGACGAAGACGCAGACCAGCTGCCCCGCGAACCTGACATAGAACTGCGTCGACAGGCCGAGCGGCTCGACCACTTCGACCTCGGCCTTGAGCGGACCATCATCGACGAGCTGGATGTGTTCCGGCCGCAACCCGACAGTCAGCTTGTCGCCATCCTTGAGCGGCAGACCATCGGGCAATCTCAGCTTCTGGCCGTCGGCCAGCACCGCATCCACCTTGCCAGCCTTGGCGACGGTCGCCGGCAAAAAGTTCATGCCGGGCGAGCCGATGAAACCGGCGACGAAGGTGTTGACCGGCCGATCGTAAAGTTCGAGCGGATGGCCGACCTGTTGGACATAGCCGTCATGCATGACGACGATGCGGTCGGCCATGGTCATGGCTTCGATCTGGTCGTGCGTGACATAGACCGAAGTGGTTTTCAGCTGCTGGTGCAGCGCCTTGATCTCGGCGCGCATGTGCACGCGCAGCTTGGCGTCGAGATTGCTGAGCGGTTCGTCGAAGAGGAACACTTTGGGATCGCGCACGATGGCGCGGCCCATAGCCACGCGCTGGCGTTGGCCCCCGGACAATTGCCGCGGCAGCCGACCGAGGAAACTGTCGAGGCCGAGCCGCTTGGCGGCGGCCCCTACCCTGCCGTCGATCGTCGTCTTCTCCGCCTTCTTGAGCAGCAGGCTGAAGCCCATATTGGACGACACATCCATATGCGGGTAGAGCGCGTAGGACTGGAACACCATGGCGATATCGCGGTCCTTCGGCGCGACATCATTGACCAGCCGCTCGCCGATGCGGATCTCGCCGCCAGACACTTCCTCCAGCCCGGCGATCATGCGCAACAGAGTCGACTTGCCGCAGCCGGATGGGCCGACCAGCACGACGAACTCGCCATCGGCGATTTCAAGATCGACGCCGTGCAGGATGCGCAGCGAACCGTAGTCCTTCTCGACGTTTTGCAGCGTGACGGAAGCCATCGATTATCCTTTGACCGCGCCGGCGGTCAGGCCGGTGACGAGATAGCGTTGCAGGAAGGCGAAGAAGATGCAGACCGGGATCAGCGCCAGGATCGACGCCGCCATCATCTGCCCCCAGTCGACGGCGAACTTGCCGATATAGGTGAGCAGCCCGACGGCAAACGTCTTCTGGTCGTCACTGGAGATCAGCATCAGCGCGAACAGCAATTCGCTCCAGGCGGCGGTGAAGACGAAGCCTAGCGTCGCGCCCATGCCGGGTAACGTCAGCGGCACGATCACCTTGCGCATTGCCTGCGCACGGGTGCAGCCGTCGATCATCGCGGCTTCTTCCAGATCTTTCGGAATGCCGTCGAAAAAGGACTGCATCAGGAAGGTGGCAAAGGCGGTGTTGAAGGCGGTGTAGATGATGATCAGTCCGATCAGGCTGTTGGTCAGGCCAAGCTCGCCCATGACGCGGTAGATCGGCGGAATGACCATCACCAGCGGGAAGGTTTGCGTCAGCAAAAGCATGATCGCCAGCGTCGCCTTGCCGCGGAAGGTGAAGCGCGACATGGCGTAGCCGGCGAGCGTGGCGATGACGGTGACGAATGCCGCCGTCGACACCGAGACGATGACGCTGTTGAGGAAATAGCGGGGGAAATCAGAGGCTTCGAGCACGGTGATGAAGTTGTGGAATGTCGTTTCCGAGGGCCACAAAGTGATGCCTTCGGAATAGAGCAGCCGCTCCGGCGTCACCGAGATCTTCAGTGTCCAGAAGATGGGAAACAGCGCGAAGATCATATAGGCGGCAATCGCCGCGTAGAGGCCGATGCCGCTGAAAATGCGCGCGGAGGTGGAGCGTCCGGCGATCATCAGACGTGCCTCACCAGCAAGCGGCGAATGGCGATCAGCGCGATCGCATAGGCGATGAGCAGGACCAGCAGCAGCACCGCCACCGCCGAGGCATAACCCTTATCCAGCGACTTGAAGGCGCTGACATAGATGTAGACCGGCACCGTACTGGTCGAGCCCGCCGGCCCGCCTTCGGTCATGACGAAGATCAGATCGGCGAAGGTGGCGATCCAGATCGTGCGCAGCATGACGGTGATGACGATGGTCGGCGCCAGGAAAGGCAGCGTCACCTTGGTGAAGCGCTGCCAGGGCGAAGCGCCATCGATGGCCGCCGCCTCATGCAATTCCGAAGGGATCGACTTCAGCGCCGCCAGCAGCGTGATGGCGAAGAACGGGATGCCGAACCAGATGTTGGCGATGATCGGACCCCACATGGCGGTGGCCGGATCGGAAAGCACATTGGTCGGCTCGGCCTTCAGCCCGAGGGCAAACAGCCAATGCGGCAGCGGCCCGATGATCGGGTTGAACAGCCAGGCCCAGGTCAGGCCCGACAGGAAGGACGGCACCGCCCAGGGCAGGAACACGACCGCCTGGACAAACTTGCGGCCGATGAACGGCTTGTCGAGCAGCAGCGCCAGGCCAAGCCCGAGGAAGAACTGGAAGAACAGGCTGGCGACGGTCCACCACAGCGTGTTGACCAGCGCGTGCCCCAACACCTGGTCGGAGAGCATCGCCTCATATTGGCCGAGGCCGACATATTCGGATTTGAAGGCTGAAAATTTGCGGAAGGAATAGCTGATGCCGATGATCAACGGCACCAACAGCACCACGACCAGTAGAACGATCGCCGGCGAGAGATAAAGCCAGGGTTCGATGGCGGGATGCGTCAGCCGCTTCTTTCGCGGCCGGCCTGCGGGTCGTATTGTGGACACGGCATAGGTCATCGGCTTCTGGATCGTCTCCTGGAGCAGCGTCGGGGACAGCGTCCTTCTCCCCGTTCACGGGGAGAAGATGCCGGCAGGCAGATGAGGGGCAGCGCGAGCCTTCCGAGGATAGCGCTGCCCCTCATCCGTCACTTCGTGACACCTTCTCCCCGTAAAACGGGGAGAAGGGAAAAGGGCGCCTACTTTTTGTTCTTGGCCATCCAGTCCTGCTGTTCCTTGGTCAGGAACGCGGCCCACTGGTCGGCAACGTCCTTGGCCGACTTCTGGCCGAGCAACACTTCCTGGAAATTCTTGATCGCCACCTGGTCGACGAAGTTGCCGAGGTTCTCCAGATGCGTCGGCGGCGTCACCATTTCATATTTGGAGGTGTCGCTGAGCTCGGTGAACCAGCCCTTGAACTGCTCGGTCTTGAAATGGGCGTCCTGGTCGGCGCCGTTGTGGATCGGCACGACGCCGACTTCCTTGGCCCATTCCAGATTGTCCTTGGGCGACAACAACGTCGCCATCAGCTTCCAGGCATCGTCCTTGTGCTGCGAATTGGCGAACATCGCCCAGCCGGCATAGCCCAGCGTCGGATAGGACTTGCCGCTCGGCCCGACCGGCAGCGGCGCCACGGCAAAATCGTCGGCGCTCATCTTGTCGGCAATGCCGATCAGCGCATCCGGATCCTGGTTGAGCATGGCGCAGGTGCCGGAATAGAAGCCGGTGACCGTTTCGTTGAAGCCCCAGCTCACCGCATCCTTCGGCGCCAGCCCGTCCTTGTACATGTCGGCCAGCATCTGCAGGCCCTTGACCGAGCCTTCCTCATTGATGGTCGAGGTGCCGTCCTCGTTGAAGTAGCCCCCCTTGCCCTGAGCGATGTTCATGAACATGTGCATGCCGTTGAAGGCGCCCGGGCCGCCACGCAAGCAGTAGCCATATTTGCCGGGGATGGCGGAGATCTTCTTTGAATCGGCAATGAAGTCGTCGAGCGTCGCCGGCGGGCCGTCGAGACCGGCTTCCTTGAACAACTTCTTGTTCCAGAACAGCGCGTTCACATAATAGCCGTAGGGGATCATGAACTGGGTGTTGTTGACGGTCGAGCCGAACTGCTTGGCGCGCTCGCCGAGCGTCTTGGCGTCGTCCCATTTGGCCATGTAGGGGCCGAGATCCTCGAGCTGGCCGTTGGTGGCGTAGAGGCCCATCCAGCGCTCCGGCATCTCGACGATGTCGGGCGTATCGCCGGCCTGCACCATGGTCAGGAATTTCTCGAACGCCTGGCCCCAGGGCAGCGAGACCACCTCGACCTTGACGCCCGCATTGGCGGCCTCGAATTCGGCGATCTGCTTCTTCAGGAATTCGGTGCGCTGCGGGCTGGTGATGACCTCGACCAGTTTAAGGGTGGTGTCGGCCAGCGCGCCGCTGGCGGAAATTGCCAGGCCGGCAGCGGTGGCAAGCATGATGCTCAGTCTTTTCATGTTCAGAACTCCCATTTTGAACCCAGTTATTTTTTTGCTTTGTCGAAGGCCTGGGCGATGTCGGCCCAAAGATCCTCGACGCTTTCCAATCCGACATTGAAGCGGATGGTTCGGGGGCTGACGCCGAAGCGCGCCATCGAATTCAGACCCGGCGTCTGCTCGAGCGAGGCCTTTGCCGGCACGACCAGGCTTTCATGGCCGCCCCAGCTGACGCCGATGCGGAAGAATTTCAGCGCATCGACGAAAACCGGAATGTCGACATCCTCCGTCACCTCGAAGGAAAACAGCCCGGCATAGCCGGCAAGCGTCTTCTTGCCGGGGTGGTTGGAATAGGCGGGATGGTTGACCCGCTCGACCTTGTCATGCGCCTTCAGCCGCTCGGCGATGGTCAGCCCGCTCTTCATGTGATGCGGCAGCCTGAGCGGCAGCGTGCGCAGGCCGCGCAGCAGCAGCCAGCCCTCGAAAGGCGACAGCTTGGCGCCGAGCTGGGAGTAGGTCTGGTCGTTGATGTGCTTGATGTGGGCGGCCGAGCCCGCCACCACGCCGGCGACGGTGTCGCTGTGGCCGCCGAGATATTTGGAGGCCGAGTGCAGCACGAGGTCGACGCCGTGCAGGATCGGTTTCTGGAATACCGGCGTCGCCCAGGAATTGTCGATGGTGGTGACGATGCCTTGCTCTTTCGCCAGCCGCGCCAGATGCGCGATGTCCTGCAGCTCGAACATCATCGAGGTCGGGCTTTCCAGATAAAGCAGTTTCGCGCCGGGCAGTGCCGCCGCAATCGCGTCCGGATCCGAGCCGTCGACATAATCGACCTTGATGTTCAGACGTGGGAACAGCCGCTCGAACAGCCTGTAGGCGTCGCCATAGCAGTTGCGCACCGCGACGATGCGCTCGCCGGCGCCGACAAAGGCAAGCACCGTGGAGCTGATCGCGGCCATGCCGCTGGAAAAGCCGCGCGCGGCTTCCGCACCTTCAAGCGCAGCAACGCGCGCCTCGAACTCCATCACCGTCGGATTGTCGCCGCGCGAATAGATCGGCTGCTTGCGGCGACCGGCAAACGTGTCGGCCATCTCGGCATAGCTGCCGAAGGTGAACAGCGAGGTCTGGTAGATCGGCGGCACCACAGCATTGCCGGGGAACGGATCGTCATGCGCCAGCAGCGTCGCCGCCTCGGCGAGATAGTCGCTGCCGGAAATGCCTGGGTCGAAGCTGTGCTCGTTCATTTGCGGTCCGCAAGTTTGAGGTTGGCCGCGCCGCGCTTCAGGTCGTTCTCGACGGTGGCGATCAGCTTCAGCGCCTCGGCCCGGGCGCCTTCCGGGTCGTGTGCGGCGATGCAATTGAAGATGGTGCGGTGGTAGGGAAAGCTGGCATGGCCGAAATCGCGAACACCGAGCGGATGCTCCCAGAAGCGGTGGAACAGCTCGTGCATGGCACTGATAATCTGCTCGAACAGCGGATTGCCGGAGGCGCGATAGATCGCCTGATGGAACTCCCAGTCCTCGTCCGACGACATGCCGGCGCGCATCTTGAAGGCGTCTTCCATGATGTCGAGCTTGCGCTCGATCTCGGCGAGGTCGTCCTCGTCGGCACGGACAGCGCAAAGCGCGGCGGCTTCGGCTTCGAGCGCGCGGCGGATTTCCAGCGTGCGCATCAGGCCGGTGAAATCATTGCCGCCGGCGAGCGTCAACGGCATGTGCAGCATGTCGAGCGAGACGGCGGCCTTGAGATAGGTGCCCGAGCCCTGCCGGCGCTCGACCAGGCCAAGCCCTTCCCAGCGCGTCAGCGCCTCGCGCACGGTGTTGCGGCTGACCTTGAGGCGCTCGGCGAGGATGCGTTCGGTCGGCAATCTCTCGCCGGGTTCCAGCTTCTCGCGCATGACGAAGCCGGCCAACGCCTTCAGCACCGCATCGTCGCGGGCCGTCGTCTGGATCGGCGGAAGGCTGAATTCGGTCACGCCTGTGCAAACTCAAAGTGGTTCAATGGTCCAACCAATTTCTGCACAGACGAAGAGACGTGTCAACAGCGGAAACGCAGCTGGGCCGAAGGGCCAGAGATATGCACCTCCAGCCCTGCCGCTTCAGCCGTGGATCCGCGCCGGCGCAGTGGCCGCGCGAGCCTCGCGCCAGCGAGCGAACATCTCCTCGCGAACCCGCCTCGAACCAGAGAGGCGCTCCTTTGCCTGCGCCAGCACGGCAGGCGAAGCCTCGGCGGGCGTGCCCGACTGGAAAGGAGGCGCCGGAGCATATTCGAGCGAGAGTTGCACGATCTCGGCTTCCTCCTGTCCAAGCAGCCTCGCAACCAGCGCCAGGCCGAAATCGATCCCGGACGTGACGCCGCCGGCGGTAATGAGCTTGCCGTCCTCGACGATACGCTCATCGACGGGGATCGCCCCGAACTCTTCAAGGAAATCATGCGCATACCAGTGCGTGGTCGCCCGCTTGCCCTTCAGCAGCCCGGCCGCGCCGAGCACCAGGGAGCCGCTGCACACCGAGGTGATGTAGCGCACCTGCGCCGCGCGCTCCCACACGAAATCGAGGACTGTCTGGTCCTCCAGCAGCGGATTGACCCCACCCCCGCCCGGAATGCACAGCACGTCGAGAGGCGGGCAATCGTCGAAGGTCGCCGTTGGCGTGAGGGACAGCCGTGTCGAGGACATCACCGGATTGCGATCCTTCCAGATCAATTCCACTTCCGCGCCCTTGGCTGTTGCCAGGACTTCGTAGGGACCGGTGAGGTCGAGCTGCTGGACGTTGGGGAATACGAGGATGCCGAAACGAAGGGTCATGGAAATCTCCGTGGTTGACTTCAGGCAATCTAGGGCATCATGTTTTGGCGCGATTGCCATTCATCCCTCGTTTCAGGCCAAACCCGATGCGCCGTATCGAAGTGCTTGCCTATCCCGACATCCAGCTCCTCGACGTCAGCGGACCGCTTCAGGTTTTTGCCAGCGCCAACGACTTCAAGAGGCAGACCGGCGAACCAGCGCCTTACGAGGTCACGGTCGTCGCAGCCTCGCCGCGCATCCGAACATCGGCCGGGCTCGTGCTGGAGGCAGCGGCGCTGCCGACACACGGAGGCGAGATCGATACGTTGATCGTGCCCGGCGGATGGGGCGTCAACGCGGCCTGCGACGATCCCGTGCTGGTCCAGTGGATCGCCGGCCGCTCGCGTGATGCCACGCGAACCGCCTCAGTCTGCAGCGGCGCCATGCTGCTGGCGCAGGCGGGCCTCCTCGACGGCCGTCGCGCCGTGACCCACTGGGGACGTTGCGCGGAGTTCGCCCGGCGCTTTCCGGCAGTCCGCCTAGAACCCGACCCGATCTTCATCCGTGACGGCAATGTCTGGACGTCCGCCGGCGTAACGGCGGGGATCGATCTCGCCCTCTCCCTCGTCGAGGCAGACCTTGGCCGACATACGGCGCTCAGCGTGGCGCGCGAGTTGGTGGTCTTCCTGAAACGTCCCGGCGGCCAGGCGCAATTCAGCCAGACCCTCAAGCTCCAGCAAGGCGATGGGCGCTTCGATCGGCTGCATGGTTGGATCCTCGAAAATCTGGCTGGCGACCTGTCGCTGACGCAGTTGGCCGACCACGCCAATATGAGCCCGCGCAGCTTCTCGCGGCGCTATCGCGAGGCCACCGGCCGGACACCCGCCCGGGCGATCGAGGAGATCCGCATCGAGGCGGCGCGACGGATGCTGGAGCGTGGCCAGCCCGTCAACCAGACGGCACGCCGCTGCGGTTTCGGCTCGGAAGAAACGATGCGACGCGGCTTTCTACGCGTGCTGGGCACTAACCCGCGCGCCTATCGCGAGCGTTTCTGATCGCGACTGCTCGCGCCATCAACGCGGTGGCCGACGCGGTCAAGCCGCTACGACTGCGGTGCAAGCGTGACGCAGGCCTCTGAGGTCAGCAGCCGGAAGGTGAACGTCTCCTGCAGATAAAGCTCGACGCTCGTGCTGGAATGCGAGAGGTAGCCGATCGACAGGTCCTGGCCGATATCGAGCTCGAAATCCCCGCCGCGCGTGGAGAGCACGAACCCATCTTCGATGGCCGGCGCCCAGATGATGCCGCCCTCGACCATGCGCTCGATATGATGGAAGACCGGGTAACCCTCGTCGCTGCCGCCGCTGACGGCCGTGTAGGCCGCCGCACCCAGCACCAGCGCATAGGGGCCGTTGACCCCGGCGAGCCGCAACTGGCTGACCGCCTGGGCAACCGCTTCCGGATAGCCCATCACATTGGCCGGCAACGCCACGACCGGATTGCTGGTGCCTTCACGAATGCCCTGGATACCGGCGGCGGCGTAGCCGTCGAACACCGAGCGATCCTCGGCAAAGGCGATCTTGCGCGCCGCTTCCTTCACCGCGGACCAATCTGAATCCGTGGCACCCCGGTCGACATCGTCGATCGCCTGGCGCGTCAATTCGAACGGAACCCGCAACTCGACCAGGGCCTTGACCTCGCGCTGTGTCGATTGAACCCCCTCGCCTGGCGCCGCGATCGGCTTGGAATGGCCGGTGCCGACGGAAGACAGGTCAAAACCCTGCGGGCCGACGACATCGACGACGCGCCGCGCCGCCATATGTCGCTTGAGCGTGCGCGATGCCTCGTCATCGATCTGCGCCCAAGCGCCGTCGGAAATGGGAGCGAGTTCCCGGTAAAGCGTGTTCATGTCTGCCTCATATCCTTGAGAGATCCGATACCGAGTGAACCATCGCGCGGGCGCGACTGGGTTTGATCCGTCGCCTCAGGCTGGGTCGGCAGCGGAGCAGCAGTCGCATCCGCCGCAACACCGTCAAGAAAAGTCGCAGACGGCACGAAAAACAGTGTGCCCGTCACCGCGCGGCTGAAGTCGAGCAGCCGGTCGTAATTGCCGGGCGGGCGGCCGATGAACATGTTCTCCAGCATCTGTTCGATGCGCCGCGGCGAGCGGGCATAACCGATGAAGTAAGTGCCGAACTCGCCCTTGCCGGCATCGCCGAACGGCATGTTGTCGCGCAGGATCTCCAGCTCTTCGCCGTCCTCGGTGATCGACGTCAGCGCATTGTGCGCCGATGTCGGTTTGACCGCGTCGTCGAGTTCGACGTCGGAAAGCTTGGTCCGGCCGATGATCTTCTCCTGCTCCGCCACCGGCACCTCGTTCCAGCGCGTCAGGTCGTGCAGGTATTTCTGTACGATGACGTAGCTGCCGCCGGCAAAGTCAGGATCCTCCTCGCCGATGATGGTGGCGTCGATTGCACCCTGATCCACAGGGTTCTCGGTGCCATCGACGAAACCGATCAGATCGCGGTTGTCGAAATAGTTGAAGCCCTGCACCTCGTCCGTCGTGGCGACAGCGCTACCAAGCCGCGCCATGATTTGCGTCGCCAGTTCGAAGCATAGGTCCATTCGCGCCGCACGGATATGAAACAGCATGTCGCCCGGCGTCGAAACAGCGTGATGCTGGCCGCGGATCTCGCGGAACGGATGCAGGTCCCTAGGCTTTGGGGTTGCGAACAGCCGGTCCCACGCGTCGGAGCCAATTGCCATGACACAGGACAACCCGCCCTCGAGGTCGCGAAAGCCGACCGCTCGCTTGAGTGCGGATAGATCGGCACACAGACCGCGTGCGGTCGCGTCGTGTTCGGGGCCGGGTTTGAGCGTAACGACAAGAAAAATCGCGGCCCGCGTCAAGAGGGCGACGACCGGTTGCGAAACAACGGCTGGCAAACTGGACTCCATGCTTGATCCGTTCGGTATCCTCTGACGCGGTGCCTGAATCAAGCAGCATCTTACTCAGGTTGGTTCACAGGATTTGGCGCTTGCGCCTGCCATCGACGATACGGTATTCCCGCCGCAATGGGCATCCCTCCAAGGGATAGGTCGGAAGGATTTTTGATCCAATTGCCTCACGATGCGCCTGCCCTTCGATTACCGGTATCGTGGGCAGGTCCGACAGGGCGAAGCGGGTTATGAAAAGCAGCGGCGTCGAATTCTCGACGCATGGCACGAGAACGATGTCTGCAAGTAGATGCAACCAGAACAACATAGTTTTACCAACAGCGGTTGCTTGCAAACATCGGATCGGTTGATGCTTTTGACATCCAATCTAAAGCAATCGCTATCCACGAAACATGACGGAAATCCGGTTCTCATCGACCTTTTCTTGACGCAGGCCGCGTCGACATTTCCATGTCGTCCGCGGCTGCGTAGGCGTTCGCGACGCCAAACTCCCCGCCACACTGCAATCGAATTCTGTAGGGCGACAAAATGCAAAGAGCGCGTTGATCCAATTGGGTTTTTGCTCCAGGACCAAAAAACAAACTCGACCTGAAAGGGTCCGTTCTTCGCGATTCTGACAACGCTTCGCTGCGGCGAAGCAACACATTGATTTATCTGTCAATTTTATGAAAAATTTACCCGTTAACTAACTATTAACGTATCGCTTAACTTTCCCCTCGTTTTACTTAGAATACTTCGAAATGGGTACTTCCACGATGCGCGACGTTTCAAAAAAATCTCAAGAGGGTAAGAGCGCGATCCGCGAAGCGGATGCGCGGCACCCCGAGGTGTCCGCAGCAGGTGAGGCTTCCCATCCCCGCTCGCTTGGCGAGACCGCATCCGCAGGCGTGGCAACCGGCGCGCAGCTTCCCGCCTTGCCGACGGTTGTGCTCGGCGGCCTGCCGATCACCGTTATCGATCGGCAAGACGCCGCCCGGCTGATGATCGCGTCGGCGCGCGGGCATCTGCCCAACACCCGCCCCTATTATTTCACCTCCGCCAATGGCGATGTCATCGCCCAGGTGGGGCAGAATACGGAGGTCGCCGGGCTGTTTCGCCAGGCCGACCAGATCTTCGCCGATGGCCAGCCGCTGGTTTTCGCCTCGCGCCTGCTGTGCAGCGTGCAGCTGCCCGAGCGGGTCGCCACCACTGACCTGTTCCATGATGTGGCCAAGCTCGCCGAACAGGACGGCACGACATTCTACCTGCTGGGTTCGACGGAGGCGGAGAACAACAAGGCTGTCGCCCGCATCAGCGCCAAATACCCTCGCCTGCGTATCGCCGGCCATTGTCACGGCTTTCTCGCCGGCCAGGCGCTTGAAAGGAAACTCGACGAGATCAACGCGCTTGCGCCCGACATATTGTGGCTGGGCCTCGGCGTGCCGCGCGAGCAGATCTTTATCCGCGATTATGCATCGCGGCTCCACAATGTCGGCCTGATCAAGACGTCGGGCGGGCTTTTCGACCATATCGCCGGCAAGGTCCGCCGCGCCCCGCTATGGGTGCAGAAGGCAGGCTTCGAATGGCTCTGGCGTGTGATGATGGAGCCGCGCCGGCTTTTCTGGCGCTACTTCACGACCAGCCCCCTCGCCGTCTACGCCCTAGTGAGGTATTCCAAATGACTGCCGAGCACCGCCACAGTCCACTGCCGGAAGGGGCCGATGCCGAGATCGCCATCGTCGGCGCCGGACTTTCCGGCACCATTGCGGCGAATGTGCTCGCACGGGCCGGTTACAGCGTCATCCTGATCGATCGCCATTCGGTCTTTCCCAGGGAATTCCGTGTCGAGAAAGTCGCCGGCGACCAGATTGAAAAACTGCGCCGGCTTGGCCTTCTGGACAGGCTTTCGACGGCGGCCGTGGCCTTCGACGACATCGTCAACATTCGCAGGGGGCGTGTCCTCGACCGCACGCATGCGCGTCACTACGGCATTTTCTACGATGACCTCGTAGCCGCCATGCGTGCCGAACTGCCCGAAAATGTTCGCTTCATCTCCGGCCGCGTCAACGGGCTGGAGACAGGAGCGGAACGCCAGCGCGTGTCGATCCTCGATCATCACGACGTGACGGCGCGGCTGCTCGTGCTGGCCACCGGCATGGGCGACATTCTGAAGCGTGACGTCGGCATCGAGCGCCACTTCGTTCACCAGAAGCAGTCGCTGACCTTCGGCTTCAATTTGCGCCCGGTGGGAATAAGCGCCTTCAAGCACGCGGCCGTCACCTACTACGGCGAGCGGGTCTCCGACGGCATCGACTACCTGACCCTGTTTCCCGCCGCCGACGTCGTGCGCGCCAATCTGTTCGTCTTCCGCGATCACCGTGATCCCTGGGTAAAGGCGCTGCGCGAACGTCCACGGGAAACGCTCATCGAAACACTCCCGGGGCTGGTTAAGACATTCGGCGATTTCGAAGTCATCAACCGTGTCGACAGCTGGCTCACCGACATCACCGTGGCGCAGAACTGTGTGCGCAACGGTGTCGTTTTGATCGGCGATGCCTATCAGACCTCTTGTCCGGCCGCCGGAACCGGCGTCAGCCGGCTGCTCACCGATGTCGAACGGTTGTGCACGGTGCATGTACCGCAGTGGATGGCTTCGCCCGGCATGACGGCGGCCAAGATCGCAACTTTCTACGACGATCCGGTAAAGCAGGCGATGGACGAACACGGCCTGCATATGGCTGATTTTCGCCGCAGCCTGACCATCGACACGGACCTGCGCTGGCGCGCGCGCCGGCAGCTTCATTTCAGCCGCCGCCGCGTCATGCAGAGGATCGCCACTCTAAGCCCCGCTTTCGCCGCCAGGCTGCGGAGTTTCAGAAAGCCAGGCATAGAAGCCACGACCTGAAACAGCTCTATCTTTGTTTTTACGCAATTCCGCGGCGAAAGCGCTGACGCGCTTTTCCCGCGAAAAACCGCTTCACCCTTTTCCTGTAATTGTTCTAGGAGCCGGCCGCCTCGTCGCTGGGCGCCTGCGGCAGCACGGTACGGCCGGACTTGGGCTTCTTGCCATGCGACCCGACCAGCCGCCGCGCCAGCGCCTTGGCCGCCGGCAGTTTCTCGACGGTCATGTGCGCGGCATAGCCGAGCGGGCTGCCGGCCCTGAAAATCTGCCACATCGGCGATGGCCGGCCACCAAAGGTAATCTTGTAGGGTTCGTCCCCAATGGTGAAGTCGAGCGAATGGTCGCCGCGCTCGATGCAGTCGCGGGCGATCTGTTCGAACATCAGGCTGCCGATCGACTGCTTCCGGTAACCTGCCTCGTCAAAGCCGCCGAGAATGACCAGCAGCGAGCCGCGATGTGCGAGACCAAGCGCGCCGGCGATCGCCCGATCGTCCATCCAGAACGTGTAGGTGCGGGCAAAGCCGGCACATCCCTCGGCCGCCACGGCCATATAGAACTCGAAATAGGACGGCGACTGCAACAGGTCGGCGGGGCCGTCGCTGCCGTCGAAACGTTTGCCGCGGTATAATTTGAGCGCATCGAATGTCGTCCGGATGGCGTCGATACTATCCGAACATTCAAATCGCGCCTGGCCCATCCGGCCGAGTTGCCGCGACTTCTTGTCGAGCTCCTTGCGATATGAACTGTCGAGCTGATGTTCGCGCCACGCCGCGAATGTCGTCTCGAGCTTGCTGGAATAGGCGCTCATGCCCATGCTTTCACGCTTGTCGATGCCAAACAGGCGCTCGATTGCCAGCGAGCGGTCGGCCAGCTTGCCGATGCGCAGCAGGTCATAGGGCTTCAGATGTTTTCGGATGGCGGCCACAGTGCGGTCATCTGCCACGATACGCGAAAACATCTCCTCGTCGGCGACCGGCGATATGTAGTCGGAAACACGCATGTCGGCGAATTCCACGACTTTCAAGAGCGTGTAGCGACGCCTGACCAGCGGCAGGACCATCGCCAGTCTTCCGCCTGCACGCACGACGATGATCAGCGGCGTGGCCGCACCATGCCCGACGATCTTCTCGTACAGCAGGGCGAGCCAAATGGGGTGCTGAAAAGCGGTCGCAGCCGAGCTGGCGAAAAGCTCGGCATATTCCTTCGAACGAAAATCGAACGAATCCTCGACTGTGACTTCAAACATGTATGGTCCGAACCGGCTGGGCATGGTCTATCGACGCTGTCTTGCGTTCCACGTCAAGGTCAACCGCATGGAATGTTGGAAACTTGGTATATGGGGAGCCTCAAGCGCTGATTGCATATCTACCGTCAATCCAGCATTGCGCGCCTGCCCGGCAGGATTGGTCAAGTTCTTCCCGTAAAGCGAATGGCCAGACTTGCAAGTAACCGCAAGGTAAGTTTTTTCAGTCAGTCATTTGTTTGTACCGGTCATTTCTCTTCAAATGTCCAGGCCGGGTCCCGATACAATCGCGAACTGGTGCGACATGCTGGCGATCGACGTCATTGTTCCACAAACTGCACCGCGCCTGTGGCAGAAGATTGTCATCGAGCAACTGCAATCGGACGGCCACGATGTCGCCGTGCTGCAGCAGCCGGGAACGGCAGGCTGGCCAGGTTCGGCCAAAGCCGCGTTCGCGTTCGAACAGCGGCTGTTTCGGCGCCGCCGTCCCAATCTGGCCGCGGCGCTGAACGAGATTCCGGTCCAGCCGGCCAGCAGGCCCGCAGCACTCAGGCTGGACCTTGCCGCCAATGCGCCGCGATCCGATGTACCAACCATTGGCCTCCTGTTCGACGGATATCGGTCCGATCTTGCAGTGGCAACAGTGGTCGCGGCCGGAAGGTTGCCTGTTATCGAGGCCGTCCTTGATGGAAAAGTGGTCGGCCAGGCACGGCCGATGGTGGACAAGCGGGAATCGGTGGCGCTCGGAACGGAAGATGTGCTCGCACGCGCCATTACCCTGATCGTCTCGCTCGCCAAGGCTTTTGCCGACGGCCGGCCCTTGCAGGACGAACCATCGTCTGAAGCCCGCAGCGGTCCGGCAATGCAATTCCTGCCCGCCTATCTCGGCTCGGCGCTGCCGCGGCTTGGCCGTGAAATCATCCGGCGCGTCAGCTATCGCCACGCGCATTGGCGGGTCGGCTATCGCTTTGCCGATACCCCCGGCGTCGTGGAAACCGGCAGGCTGGGCAGCGGCTGGTCGGTGCTGCCCGACCCCGGCGACCATTTCTACGCCGATCCGTTCCCTTTCGAATGGCAGGGCCAGTCGTTCCTGTTCGTCGAGGACTATCCCCATGCCACCGGCAAGGCTGTCGTCTCGGTCGTTGCGTTCGATGCCAACGGCGTTCCGGAGGCGCCACGGGTGGTTTTGGAGGAACCGCACCACCTCTCCTATCCCCAGGTGTTCGAGCGTGACGGGGCAGTCTGGATGCTTCCCGAAGCCAGCGCCAGCGGCAAGCTCACCCTCTATCGCGCGTCAGCTTTCCCGGATCGCTGGACCGCCGAGACCGTTTTGGTCGAGGGCGAGATTTCCGACGCAACGCTGCTCGAACATGACGGGCAGCTCTGGCTGTTCGCCACCGACCGCGACGGCTACGGCAGCACCTCCGACACGCTGGTGGTGTTTTCGGCTCCTGCCCTCACCGGCCCCTGGACGCCACATGCCGGCAACCCGATCCTGATCGACCATCGCATGGCGCGTCCGGGTGGCGCTTTCGTACGCAGCCGCGACGGCCGTATCGTTCTTCCCGTACAGGACGGAACGCTCGGCTATGGCGGTGGCCTCGGCCTGTCCGAACTGTTGCAGCTCGACCGGCAGACGGTGCGGCTTTCAGCACCCCGGCCGATCGTCGCCGATGGCGACTGGCCATACCCGAAAATCCACACACTCAACCGCGCCGGCAGGCTGGAAGTGATCGACGGGATCGCAGCGGTGCGGAGGCGCTAAAGCAATTCCCGGAAAAGTGTGAGCGGTTTTCCCGGAAAAAGCGCGCAGCGCTTTCCCTTGGGAATTGCGCAAAATAAGACATAGAGCGATCCACCGTTTCCGTGAACCGCTCTAGGAAAGCAGTAGCGCCTCGTAGCCGGCACACATCTGGGCCGGCGAGTACTTGTCCTTGAGCCGCCGACCGGCCGCCGAAAGCCTGGTCATGAGCTCCGGCCTGGCGATCATCTCGGCAAGCCCCGTCGCCATGCCGGCGGCGTCGGCCTCGATGAAGATCGCAGCCGGTTCGCCGTCTTGCGCGGTCAGCACCTCGCGCATCACGGCAAGATTGCTTGCCACCACCGGCAGCCCGGAAATCGCCGCTTCGACGCAGGCAAGACCGAAGGTCTCGCTCGTCGACGGGAACGCATAGACATCGCCTGCCGCCAGGAATTCGAAAATCTGCGCCGGCGGAACTTCGCCGACCAGATGCAACCGGTCCGCCACGCCCCGCTCCCTGGCAAAGGTGACAAGCGTCTCGAGTTCCGGTCCGACGCCGGCAAGCGCTACATGGATGTCGGACAACCGTGCAAGTGCCCCGACCAGCGCGATCTGGTTCTTCGTTCGCGTCAGGCGTCCGGACGAGACGGCAAGCCACGCATTGCCTGGCAAGCCGAAGCGGGCGCGCGCAGCAGCCTTGTCGAATTGCTCACGCGGCGCCGATACACCGTGATCGATGCGATGGAGGCGGCGCCGGTAGGCTTGCGGATAGTGATCGAATTGGGCTTCGGTCCAGGCCGAGTTGACGATGTTTGCATGGTAAAGGCCGGTCACGCCCATAAGCTTGTCGATCTGGGAGAGCAGGCCCATGGTGCCCTTGGTGTGCGGTGCGCCGCTCTGGTTGGCGACGATGTGCCTGACCCCGGCCAGTCGCGCGCCGATCGTGCCGAAGATGTTGCCATAATGCTGATAGGTGATGACGGCATCCGGCCGCGCCTTGCGCAGATAGCTCACCAGTCCGATGGCCGCTAGGATCTGTCCCGGCAAGCCTTTTGGCGGCTCGGAAAGGATGAAATCGGCGCTGGCGTCGTGGTCGAATGCGTCGGTCTTCCGGTACATGAAGACGGTGCGGACATCATGGCCACGCGCCCGCAATCCTTCACCCACCATGTCGGAAACGCGTTGCGCACCGGCCGCCTCCGCCTGCGTCTGGACCTGCACGATCTTCACGTGCGGTCTCTAAGCACAGGACGGGAAATGGCTGCCGCCTTGCCCATCGCGAGGCCGAAGATGGACGGGTTTATGCCTATTCGGCGCCGCGCGATCGACACTGCGAGGGCAGTCCAGGCAATCACCGTTCCGGCGATGGTGACCGCCGCGCCGACCGGCCCGAAATAGTAGGTCGTCGCGGCCGTCGCGGCGAGCCCCAGCACGTTGACGATGATCAGCACCTTGAACAGTGCATGCTGAAGGCCGGTCAGTTGCAGCAGTATCTCGATCGGGCCGCAAGCGGTGGCGAAGGTCGCGCCGATGCCGAAGATGACGAGCGTCGTACGCATGGTCGGCGTGTCATAGGCCGGATTGAAAATGGACAGGATGAAGCCGCCGAAAAGCCAGAACGCCGCCAGCACGCAGAGCGCAATGGCGAAGCTGCCGAGTGCCGCAAGGCTGGTGATGCGCTGCACATGCGCCCTGTCGCCGCTATAGAAGGCGCTCGAAATCTGCGGCGCCAGCGCCTGGTTGATGCCGTTGAGCGCCAGCGCCACGAAACGGGTTGTCCGGTCGGCGACGAAGATGGCGCCGGCCGGGACCGGCCCCAGGATCATGGCCACCAGCAAGGTGCTGACCTGGCCGAGCGCCGGCGGCAGCGAGGTGACGCCCCACAGGCCAAGTGTCACCGTCTTGAATTCCTGCTTTTGCGCTGGGCTGAGCGGGCCGCGCTCGGCGCGCGCGGTTTCGCGCAGCAGAAGCACCGTCTGCGGCACGACCGAAAGGATGAGCAGCCCGGCGGTCAGAAAGGTCGCTGCGACCGCACCCATCTCGATATGCAGGAAGCGGCACCCGAGCATGGCGGCAATGGTCGCCGCCCGCCATATGATATCGCGCGGCAACAGGCCGTAAATGAGTGCATGCTTGGCGCGGAAGGCGCCGGAGGTGAATTCAGACCAGCCGAGCGAGAATGACAGCACCGCGGCAGCCAGGCACAGTGATAGCCATTCGGGCGTGCCGCCGCCGACGAACGGCAAAAACCCCGCTACCAGGATGAGCAGGCTGGAGACGACAAGCCCGAGCAGCGCCACCAATATGGCGCGCGCCATCATGCCATGCGCCGAATTGAGATCGCCGAGGCCGGCATATTGCGGCCAGAACCTGAGCACGGTGCTCTGCTGGCCAACCGATGCAAAGAAAGAAACCAGGCTGGCGCCGGCATAGGTGGCGCTGTAGAGGCCGAACTGCCGCTCGTCCATCACCATCGCCACGGCCACGAACATCAGAAACGACAGGCCGGCACTGGCGAGCTTGATCACGCCCGCGACCGCCCCGCTCCTGGCGAGCGCGGGGATGGACATGCGCATGTTGGCTGCCGGATTGCCGCTCCCAGCCATTGCGGCTTTTTTGTCGCTTATGTTGTCATCCAAGATCGGCTCCCGTGACGATCGGCAATGGCCTTGCCCCCGCGGCAGCCGAACCGACCCTGAAACCTGTCCCTGAATAGAACAAAAACTCACGCAAGCGCCAGTGCCAACGCGACGAATGGTTACTGGCGCCCCCTGCATACAAAAGGCGAAACGCTTTGGTAACCTTAACGAAGGGCTAACGATAATGGGAAATAGTGCGAGGTGTAGAGTGATGTGACTCTGCAGAGGAAAAATGATGAGTCCTGCCAGCATCGACGATCGCACGCTTCCACCGCTGTTTGATATCGCGGCGCTCTGGGCGATTCTTTGGGGCCGTCGCCTGATGATTTTTGTCATTACAGGTGCTGTGTTGCTGCTGACGGTGCTCTATCTCGCCGTGACAAGCCCGAGCTACACGGCAACAGCCTCGATCCTGATCGACCCGCGCGATTCGCGTTCCACTAATTTCAATAATGTTCTTCCCGGCATCGGCTCCGACAGCGCCGCCATAGCCAGCCAGGTCTTCGTCATCGAATCGCAGGATCTGCTGGGAGATGTATTCGACGGTCAAAAGGTGGAGAACGACCCCGAATTCTCGGGCCGCGGCCTGGTATCGCGGCTGTTTTCCATATTCGGATCGGACAAGAAAGCCACGCGCGACGCGACCTTCAAGCGCTTTCAAAAAGCGGTATCGGTGGAGCGCGAAGGGCTCACCTATGTCATCAATGTCAGCTTCACGTCGAAATCGCCGGAGACGGCCGCGCGCATCGCCAACGCCATCGTCGAGCGCTACCGGACCGGTCTTGCCGGAGAGCGCGAAGGCGCCAACAGCGACGTGAACTCCCTCCTCAACGACCGGATCAAGGGCCTGCAGAAGGACGTCAGCGACGCCGAACGCGCGGTCGAGGATTTCAAGACGACGCACAGGATCGTCGACCCGACCGATGGCGGCACGCTGCAATTCCAGCTTGACCAGCTGACGACGCAGCTGATCACCGCCCAGGGCGACGCCGACCAGGCAAGGGACCGCTACAATCAGGCGCTTGCCGTGGGCAGCTCGCCGGCGGGTCTGGCCAGGCTGGCGGAAATCCTGTCCTCCAACTCGGCCATAAAATTGCGCGACGACTATAACCAGCGCGCCGCCGAACTCGCCAATCTCGAAACCATGTATGGGCCGCGCCATCCGGCGATCGCGCGGCTGCGGTCCGAGCTGGAACGGATGAACCGGCTCATGGGTGCCGAGGCCGACCGCATCAGGCAGCAGTTGAAGGCCAGCTACGATCTCGCAGCGCAAAATGTCGGCAAGTTGCAGGCCAAGCTCGAAGCTTTGCGCCAGCAGTCTTCCGACTCGAGCCTTGCCCAGGTGCAGCTGCGGCAGCTGGACTCCAAGGCCCAGGCCGCTCGCGGCGTCCTCGACGAGTATCTGAAGCGCGCCAAGGAAACCTCGCAGATGGAGGGCGTCCAGACCTCCGAGGCGCGCACGATCGCCAAGGCTTCGCCGCCACTGCAACCGACCTGGCCGAAGCCGGCCCTGCTGTTGCCAGTGAGCGCGGTTCTTGGCCTTCTCGCCGGATGCGGTCTCGCTCTGGCGTTCGGCCCGGTCCGCCGGCCCGAAGACGAACCGCAGGCGCCCAAGGAAGAAGTGGTGCCGGCGGTCCAGCCGAGGCAGGACGCACCGCGTGCCGCTGCCCAGCCGGCTCCGCAGCCGCTGCCGGCCAGTCTGGGGCAATACCGCGTGCCGGCCAGCGGCACGGCGCTTTCAGGCATCAAGGCAATCAGGGCCTCACTGTTCCAGGACGGCGACGAGGCGCTTTCGCGCGACGTGCTGAAGCTGATGCGGCAGATCATCCTGCGCCTGCACGACCATCCCAAACCCTTTGTGCTGGCGGTGTCCTCGACGCGCGGCAGCGTCGAGGCAAGGCTTGCCGGCGCATTGATCGGGATCAGCCTGCAGCGCGTCGAGCAGAACGTGCTGGTCGTTGAGATCGAAGGCCAGCCATCCGCTTCGGCGGACCATGGCCCCGGCATATTCGTCGACAGCGCCAGCGGCCTCAGAACCGCCATCTGCAGCCCGCAGGGGCAAAAAGGCGACCGGACCTTGGGCGACGTTCTGACCGAGGCTGGGAACGCCTTCGACTTCATCCTCGTCAGCGCCCCGGCCTTCGGCGAAAAGGCCTGGTCCCCGGAGTTTTTCACGCGGGCCGATCTGACGCTGTTGGCGCTGACCCCGTCGGAGCAGGCAGCCGACGCTGCCGCCCTGTTGGTGCAACGGCTGGGCGTCGCCCAGATCGGACGCAGCGCCACACTGGTGATCGCACCGCAGACCGCGCAGCCGGCCGCGCGCACGCCTGTGCCGCCGTCCGGCGCCGATTGGCGCCGCAGTTTGGCTGCGAGGAGCTGATCCGTGCCAGCGGATCTGACATCGCTGCCGGTGATGTCACGGCGGCAGGCGCTCGCTCTGGCCGGCGGGGCTGTGCTTGCCGCCCTCCCCTTCCCGGCCCCCGCCACGACGACCGCGCGCAGCATTCCATCACGTGGCTTCAATCTTCCGGGATGGCTCGATCGCGAGGCAGGGATTGCTCCCGCCACTGCGACGCTGGAAAAGCTGCGCCAGTCGGGGTTCGAAACCATCCGCTTGCCGGTGAACAGCGATCTTATCTCGGCCGGCGACACGGTCGGGCTCCGCCGCATCCGTGACGGCGTCGCTGACCTTGCCGGGCTGGGCTTTGCCGTTCTCGTCGACATGCACCCGTCCGCTGACCTTCACGCCGCTTTCGAGCGCGATCCGGCAGCCGCAAGCGAACAGGTTGTGCAGGCGTGGACGGCCTTGCGTCCCGTCATCGCCGATCTGCCGGCGGCCTCGGTCTATCCGGAGCTGCTGAACGAGCCGCCGATGGAGCGCGCCGTCTGGCAGGCGCTGCGCGACAGGCTCGCCGAGACGCTGCGCGCAACATGTCCGCGCCACACACTGGTCTGGGGCCCTGCACGCTTCCAGGGCATATGGGAAATAGCCGATACGCCGCCTCTGGCCGACGACAATCAGATCGCCGCCATCCACTTCTATGCGCCGATGGCGTTTACCCATCAATGCGAGAACTGGGATACGTCGCCGCTCGCCCGCATGGCCAACCTGCCCTTTCCCGCGACAAGCGAGACTCCGGCGGTCCGCGAGCTCATTGCTAGACTGCGCACTGCCGGCGACGAAGAAGCCGCTTCCCTGCTCGAGGACGAACTTTCGAACCCATGGACGGCGGCCGCGATTGCTTCGAACTTTGCCGAGGCCGCACGCTGGTCGGCGGCTCATGACTGCCCGGTGATGCTGAACGAATTCGGCGTGCTCAATTTCTGCGTCGATGCGCAAAGCCGCGCGGCCTGGGTCCGCGCCGTGCGCGAGGCCGCCGAAGTCAACCATATCGGCTGGACCTATTGGGAGCTCGACCAGGGCTTTGGCTTCATCCCCAGCAGGCAGAGCACGGAAGGCTTCGACGCCTCGATGATGGCTGCCCTCCTGGGCGAGGCGGGCCAGCTATGAGCGTCACCGGAGCCTATCCGCCAGTCGCCCTGCGCGCGCAAAGCCTGGCAGCCCCGCGCGACGCACTGCTGCATGTCTGCGTGTCGCTGATTGTTGTTGTCTTGACGGTTTCGGCCTTTGCCGTCTGGACCCCGTTCGGCATTGTCGCGACCTTCCTCCTGACGCTAATCGTGTCCAACGCCCTGCCCGCGGGCGTTCCCGTCCTGATCATCTGCGCCTTCCTCTACCAGAACCTCGTGGTCACCTGGTACACCCCTTACATCCCAGACAACGATACGTTCGATTCGCTGCGCGGTACCAATTTCGTCATCCTGATGAGCGCCTTCGGCATTTTCCTTGCCGCGTCGTTCCAGCAGCGCGTGCGCGCCCTGATCGAATTGCGCTTCTGGCTGCTGCTCAGCCTCGTGCTCTGTGGAACCATCACCTTCTATCTCGCCCTGGGGGTCGTGCACGGTCAGCCCAAGGACGCGGTCGTCTATTTCCGCAACACGATCACGCCGCTTGCCTGCTTCCACATCGCCGTGCTCGCCGCCAGCCTCTATCCGGTCGACCTGCGCAAGAGCATGTTGTGGCTCGGTGCCGGCGCGGTCGTCTACGGATATCTGGAATTGATCTTCACGATGAATTTCCTCAGCCTCTTCCATGGCGACCTTTACATCGAACGCAGCATATCGCGGCAGATTGAGACCGGCGTCTGGGAGAAGGCGCTACAGGAGACCGGCTTCGTTTTCCGTGGGCTTGAGGACGTGATGACCACGACCTTCTTCAACACGCCGTTCTTCAACGACATCCTGCCCAGCGTCTTTCGTGTCGGCGGCCCGAATTTTCATCCGATCAGCTATGCCTACGCCCTCAGCATCATATCGGCCTGGCTGCTGTTCAAGGGACGCTGGCTGCTGCCCATTGCAGCCTTGCCGCTGCTGCTCGTCATCGGCTCCAAGGGCGCGACGTTCCTGCTGCTCATCGCGCTCGCCACGCGTTTGATCTACAGCCCCTCCCGTGCCGGTTTTACGCTCACCGCCGTCATAGTCCTGGCTTTAGCCTGGACGACCGCGGCAATCGGCTATGGCGCGACGCATGGGGACTATCACGTGCTTGGCCTGACGGCCGGCCTGCGCGACTTCCTGGCCAACCCACTTGGACAGGGACTGGGCTTTGGCGGCAATTTGTCGAGCACCAGCCTCAATCTCAGCTGGGCCAACGCCCAGGCGGAAGGTGTCGCCTCCGTTCCCGTCGAGAGCGCCGTCGGCGTCATGCTCTATCAGATGGGCATAGGCAGCTTTGTCTTCTTCGGCTTCCTGGCGGCGCTCGCCATGGCGGCGCGGCGTCAACTGATCGAAACCCGCGACCCGGATTTCCTGTTCGGTTTCGTCGTCATCGTTACCATCTCGGCCAATGCCGTGCTGCAGGAAGAAGCCTTCTACTCGCCGCTTGCACTCGGCTTCTGCCTGCTGCTCGTCGGCGTGTCGCTGGGCACGCGCTGGCGCGAACTGGCGATGCAAAGAGCAATTTCAGGAAAAGTGTGAAACGGTTTTCCGTCCGGAATTGCGTCAGGAAAAGAGAGCGCGCAATTACGGCCCGAACACCACAAGCTCGGTGAAGGTCAGGTCGCCGGGCGCCGGCGGCTTCGGACCCTTGAAGTATTTTATCCCCCGGTTGGCGAAGTAGCGGCCGAACAGGCCAGGGATGGGCTCCTTGGCATCGGCGAGGCAAAGCAGGAGTCCCCTTCGCAAGACAAAGCGCCCCACGGCGCCGGCACACCGGCTCAGATCCGACAGGGAGCGGCAATAGACGATCTGGGCGCAGGGGATGAGACCATGCAGTATTCGGCGCGGCATCAACACCAGCGGAGACGCCACCCCGTCGCAAATGCAGACCAGAGAGAGGCAGCCCAGCGCGGCGTGTTCCAGGACGATGTATCTTTCGCCGTCGGAGAGCATCGCCAACTCGGCTAGATCGGGACGAACCTCAAGCACCCGACACGACCGCCGCACCGAATTCAAGGCGGGCAGGAAGGCAAATTGTCCATTGGAAAAAAGCTGAAAGCCGAGTGCCTTGTTGGCCTTCAATGTCGAGGGCGCCGGCGAAATGTTCGTGAAGGTCACGTCCCTGCGCCTGAGGATCGCCCAAATCAACTTCATGGCCTGGGGACGGTACCCTTCGTCCACGGTCCAACTGGAAATGTTGCAGCGGATTTCATCGCCTTCACGGCCGGGGAAGCGGGCGTAGAGCGTCAGCACAACGCCAACGATCCGGCCGGCATTCTCCAAGGCAAAGCCGTATTGTGGAAAGTCGGCGACGGCGGGGCGTTGCGACAAACGGGCAAGCGCCCGCATCCAGTAATCGCGGCTGCGTTCTGGAAAGCCCCGGAGCAGGCAATCGGCTACGCCCTCCCAATCACACTGGTGGATTGGCCGGCAGCTGAGATCGGGAGGAACGGTACCAAATACTGCCATAGTCGACCCGTGAACACGATCAGATTACCAGATCCATTCACCCCCCAGACTGCCAATAGCGCAGGACGATTAACAATCTCCTCTGTCATCGGAAATATCCCCATCATGGCACCGGATGACGGTCCGTCTCGGTGTCGATGGCAGCGTTGGCCGGTTCGCGGCGTCACCTGCCCGCCGCGTGCCGGCCTGCATTCCTGCCGGAAAAGATGCAGCTGCCGAGAAATGTCCCTTCAAGCGCATTGTAGCCGTGATAGCCGCCACCGCCGCCGCCGGCCACCTCGCCAGCCGCATAGAGCCCGGCAATGGGCTCGCCATTGCCGTCGAGAACCTGTGAATCGAGGTTGGTGTGTAGGCCGCCCAGCGTCTTGCGGGTCAGGATGTTGAGGCGCACCGCAATCAGCGGCCCGTGCCTGGGGTCAAGTAACTTGTGCGGTTTGGTCACCCGGAAGATCTTGTCGCCGATGTAGTTGCGGGCGCCGCGGATGGCCGTGACCTGCGCGTCCTTGGTGTAGGCATGCTCGACCTCGCGGTCGCGCGCCACGATCTGCGCCTTGAGCCGGTCGTAGTCGAGCAGATTGTCGCCTGACAACGCGTTCATCCCGGCGACCAGGTCGGCCAGATTGTCGCGGACAACGAAGTCCTCGCCCTTTTCCAGAAACGCCGCCACCGATGGCGGCGCCTTGCCGCCGCGCCGGTTCTTCAGCACGGCCCGCCAATCCTTGCCGGTGAAGTCGAGGTTCTGCTCGGAGCCCGACAGCACGAACTCCTTCGAGGCGATCGTCTTGGTCAGCACGAACCAGGAATAATCATGCCCGGTCGACCGGATGCGCTTCAGCGTGCCGAGCGAATCGAAGCTCGGAAAGAACGGCGCCTCCATGCGTTGTCCGAGCGCGTCGAACCATAGCGGCGACGGCGCCGACAGGATGCGGATGCCATGGTTCGGCCAGATCGGATTCCAGTTCTTGATCCCCTCGACATAGTGCCACATGCGGTCGGCGTTGATGACGGCGCCGCCGGCTTGCTGCGTGATCGCCACCATGCGGCCGTCGACATGGTGCGGCACGCCGGCGACCATACGCTTCGGCGCCGGCCCCAGCCGCTCGACCGGCCAGACCTTGCGGACAAGATCGTGGTTGCCGCCAATGCCGCCGGAAGTGACAATGACCGCGCTGGCCGAGAGTTCGAAGTCACCAACGACCGTGCGGTTCGACTGCTTGCCGCGCTCGACGTTGGACGCCTCCAGGATTTCGCCAGCGACACCGGTGACCGCGCCGTTGGTCTTGACCAGCCGGCTGACCTGATGGCGGAATTTCAAAGTGATCAGCCCCTTGGCGACGTGATCGCGCACGCGCCTTTCAAACGGCGCGACCACCCCCGGCCCGGTGCCCCAGGTGAGATGGAAGCGCGGCACCGAATTGCCGTGGCCGTCGGCCAGCGCGCCGCCGCGCTCGGCCCAGCCGACCACCGGCCACCAACGCATCCCCATGGCGTACAGCCACGGCCGCATCTCGCCGGCGGCGAAATCGACATAGGCTTGCGCCACTTTCCTTGGCCAGTGATCCTCGGGCCGGTCGAACTGGGCCGAACCCAGCCAGTCCTGCCAAGCGAGGTCGCGGCTGTCTCTGATGCGCAAGCGGCGTTGCTCGGGCGTGTTGACCAGAAACAGGCCGCCGAGCGACCAGAATGCCTGACCGCCGAGAAAACCGCCGCCTTCCTGCTCGACGATGATCACGCGCTTGCCGGCATCGCCGAGTTCCGCGGCAGCGGCCAGACCGGCCAGCCCGCCACCCACAATGATTGCATCCGCATCAGCCATTGTCGTAACTCCTGTCTCGCCTTTGCGATGCTGCCCTGGATCGTTGCTTGCCACTCGGCACTATCCCAGCAGCGCGTTCCAGATGATACGCGGCAGTTTCAGGACGCTCGGCCGGTAGTGAAACTCGGTGATCAGCCGGCCGACGATGTGCGCCCTTTTATGTGTCAGGAACCACGCCGGTTTCGGTATGATGCGGAACGGCGCTTCGAGCACGCTGCGCTCGGGCTTGTCGAACAGGTAGGTGTTGTGGACGACGCCGATGCCGCTCTGCACATCGTCGAGCGTATGGCCGGGATATGCGCCCCAGGTCGGCCGCAACAGCGCAAACAGAACGCCGCTCCAGGAATTGATGCCGATGCCGCCATAGCGCAATTCGGCAATGATCTGCTCGAAGCGCGGCCGGCCGATCTCGGCGATCGTCCTGGGATGGATGAGAATGTTGGCGGCCAGCGTGCCGTGCAGCTTCTCGTTGGCGTAGGCGACCGCGGCGCGCAGGTAGGATTCGGCGTTGCCCGCCGGCAGCCGCAAGACGCTGAGCGCCGGCGCAAACACTTCGGCGTTTTCGAGATAGCTGTCCGTGCCTGGCCGGAACGGTACCACCACGCAGGCCGGCCCGCCGGGCCGCTCGAATTTCTGCACGCTATCGGCATGCGCTTCGAACGCGGCGAGGCGCTCGGTGGCACCGGGATAGTAGGCTGGCCGCGACGGGGCCGCCTGCATCACCTTCTCCAGCGCTGCCAGCAGCGCATCGGATTTGTTCCAGCTCTCCGGCAGCACCAGCATCTGGCAAGCGATGCAGTTGAAGCCGGAATTGTTGAGTTTCTGGGTTGCGATCAGTTCGGCGTGGTAGGCGATGTCGGCGTTCGACCATGGGCCGGGCACCACGATGGTCGGCGCCACGCCGCCGAGTTCCGAGGTGATGCGTCTTTTGTTTTTCGGCGTGCCCGCCGCCTTGTTCTTGCGGCCTTCGTCGCCCGGCCCCCACACGATCGCGTCGTGCGAGGTCGCGGCACCGGTGATGTGGATGTCCTCGACCAGATCGTGATTGCACAGATAGGCACCGACATCGGCGCCGCCGCGCACGATGCGCAGCGCGCCGAATTCGATCAGCGGCCGCAGCGCCGGCCGCAGGAAATCGATGAGATAGTCGTTGACCGGGTTCATCTTGAGAAGCACCACCTGGTGTTCGACCAGGAGCTTGTGCAGGCAGTCGAGCGGCGCGATCGAGGCGACATTGCCGGCGCCGAGCACGAGGCCGATCTTGCCTTTGCGGCTCGTCGCCGGCGCGTCATAGGCCGAGGCGGTGCTTGCGGCGAGGTTGGCCTTGGTCACGCCGGGCTGCATCCAGATCTCAGCCTTCAGACCGGTGAACAGCACCTTGTCCCAGAGCGAGTTCGGAACCACCGTCACCGCCACCTGTCCGTTGGGCAGAGTGCGCACCGGCAGCCTGTCGAGGAATTTCTTGCCCTCCATCAGGCTCAGCGTGCGGATGAACTGGTTGCAGCCATCCATCAGCGCCGCCGGGCCGGCCAGCCACTCCTCGCCTTCGAGCGACGAGCCAGTCGGGATGCCCTTCTTGCGCGTAGCAGTCTTGACCCACGCTTCGGCGACCTCGCGGATATTGTCCTTGACCTGTCGCAGCAAGGCGATCCGCTCGCTATTCGAGGACTGCGCCCAGTCATCCTTTTTGCGGTCGAGATCGGTGAGCGCGAGATCGAGTTCGGCTGCCCATTCAGGCTGCACGGGGTGGGTTTTGACTGCCCTTGCGACCATCGTGTCCTCCTCCACTTCGATTTTACGAAAACGGCAGTGCGGCCCATTGCTCGACGAATTTCCCGCCGGAATAGACCTGGATCGACCCGAACTGCTGTAGCACGAATTCGCTCTGCGTCGGACGCAGGAAGGCGTAGTCGTCAGGCCCGACATTGGCGTCGTCGGGCAGCGCCATGAATTGCTGATTGGTCGAAAAGCCGAACGTCTTGTCGGTCTTCATCCCCACGGGATGGACAGGCTTGGCCATCCACTTGCCGCCATAGAGAAAACAGCCGCGCCGTGGCAGCAGCCCGAGCTTCTGCAGCAACCATGAGCGCTGGTCGAGGCCCGGCAACCGGACATCGACCACCTTCAGGATCGGCGTCGCGATGAATACGGCAGGCTGCAATTGACCGAGGCTGGGCACATCGAAATCGGTCGGCAAGACGAAGGCCGATCCGATGGACAATTCATTGGCGCCGACCCAGCTGTCATAGAGCAATGCGGTGCTGCTGCCGCCAAGATTGAGGATCCTGCGCTGGTCGGGCGCGAGGCAGCCGACATACTGACGAAACAGGCTGACGGCCTTGGCGCGCGCCTTGGCCGGTCCGCCGAGCAGGTTGGGGATGTGGCCGATATGCGCCTCGTAGGCCATGACGCCTTCGCATTTCAGCCGTGGATAATTCGCCAGCGCGGCAACCGCCCGCGCCAACCCGTCGGGATTGCCGATACCGCCGCGATGCAACCCGACATCGACCTCGAAGCAGATGCGCAGCTCGCGGTCGAGCTCAGCGGCAAGGGCGCCATAGGCGGCCAGCCGTTCCTCGGTGTCGATCAGCCAGACGATGCGCGACGTCGCTTCGTCAAGACCGGCGAGAACACCCTTGGTCAGTGCGTGCCTGGCGCCGGCGACCGGCATCGGCTTGCCAAGCAGGAGATCGACATCGGGAAAGGCTTTCAGCATTTCAGCGCTGATCGGCAGATGAAAGGTCATCAGCCTGTCGGTCGCGAACGCCGCACGGATGTGCTCGATGAGCGGCAGGCAAGGCAGCGACTTGTCGACGAGGCGCAGGTCGAGGCCCGTGGCGAACTTCGCCTTGATCGCAGCGATGTTGTGATCGAGCCGGTCGAGATCGAGCACGAGGCACGGCCGATGGATTTCGGCAGCCCTGAGCGCGCCCGAGAGTTCGGCAAAATAGGTGTCGGTCAGGCTCATGCCGCGACGCCGAACAGCCTGGCCATATAGGGCGTCACGAAACGGTTGTCCGGGTCCATCTCCCGGCGCACCGCCATGGCATCGTTCCAGCGCGGATAGAGCGTGCTCAGCTCTTTGGCGGTGAGGCTGTGCATCTTGCCCCAGTGCGGGCGGCCGCCGCGCTTGCGGAAGATCGGCTCGGCGGCGTTGAAGTACGCCATCGGATCGCGCTCGACGCCGTGATGGATGGCGATGGAACAGGTCGGGCGCTTGTAGAACGGGCTCAGCCAGATGTTGTCGGGCGCGACGACGCGCACCTCCATCGGAAAGTAGACCTCTGGGAACCGCGTCTCGAGCATCGCAATGATCTCGCCGAGCGCCGCCGCCCCCTCCTCGAACGGAAGGTGGTACTCCATCTCGTTGAACTTGACGTTGCGCTCCGAGGTGAAGACCTTCAGCCAGTCCTCGACATAGTCCTCGGCCGGCACCTTGGCGAAGGCCGAGCCGATGAGACGGCGGCGCAGCCACGGGAACCAGCTGAGATAATCGCGCAGCTTCCTGAGCGTGATGACGGCATCGTCGTCTTCCGTCGGCGGGCGCACGGTCGCCGGCTCTTCGGTGATGTCGCTGGCGATCAGCAGCGCCTGGCCGGAAAACGGCACGTAGTAGAACTCGGCCGAGCGATGCGCCGTCATCGTGCTTTCGAATTGCGACAGCACCTCGCCAACCGGCGCCGTCCAGCGGCGGTGCCGCATGCGGTAGCTCGCCATGTTGCGGATCGTCACTTCGGTGACGGCGCCGAAAGCGCCGAGCGAGGCGCCCATGGCATCGATCATGTCGGAGCTCTCGGCGCGGTCGAACTCCTTGACCGCGCCACGCCCGTCGACGATCTGCATCGCCTCGAGCTGGGTATGATAGGCGCCGAGCGTGATGCCCGAACCATGCGTGGCGGTGCCAAGCGCGCCGCCAAACGCCTGCTTGTCGATGTCGCCCATATTCGGCAGCGCCTGGCCGACACCGTGCAGGAGCTTCGCCAGCGCACCGATCTTGGTGCCGGCGCCGACCCTCGCCGTCAGTCTTTCGGGATCATGCGCCTTCAGGCCTTCGAAGCGGTCGAGCGACAGGATGGTTCCGTCATTCTTGACCAGTGGCGTGAAGGAGTGCCCCGTGCCAGCGAAACGAACCGGTCCCGGCGAATTGCGAATGGCGACGCTCAACGCATCGAGAGTTTGCGGTTCGGCAAAAGCCTGCGGCGTGGCCGTGACATAGCCCGACCAATTGCTCCACTGGCTGATAGCCTCTCCCACAATCGCCTCCCTGGGACGGCCGGTTTGACCTGTCTTAATCGCTGCTTGGAATAATATGATACATAGTCAGCTTTTTGGATATGATACATTGTCAGCTTTCTGTCAAGCTGGCAATCGAACGGTACGCTGGGAGTGCCCAATGCGCTGCGCGGCCAGTCCTATTCCGGCAATCTTTCGGCGCGGCAAGCTTATGAGGCAGGACTGCCCGACATGCTCGCCAGCGACTATCACCCGGCCTCGATCCTGCCGGCATTGCTCGGCTTGGCGGAAAAGGCAGTCTTGTGGCGGCGGCAGCGCTGACCAGCGCCAATCCGGCGACTGCACTCGGCCTGACCGATCGCGGCGCCATCGAGACGGGACTTTTGGCGGATCTGGTGGTGGCCGATCGCCGCCCGGTGGTGCGGGTACGGGCGACATTCCGTGCCGGCCGCATGATCTACAGTGACGGCACGTTGAGCCGGCACCGGCATTGAAAAGCAGTTCGTTTGCCCCTCAAGCCAGCCCGAACGTCTCCACGGCGCGCATGATGCCGCGCAGTTCGGCGAGGCCTTTCAGGCGGCCGATCAGCGAGTAGCCGGGATTGATCCTTGTCTTGCCGATATCGTCGGCGAGCAGATGGCCATGGTCCGGCCGCATCGGGATTTGCCAGTCGGCGCGGCCTTCTCTGTGGCGACGCGCCTCTTCCTGCATCAGCGCCAGGATGACATGGGCCATGTCGGTGCCGCCCTCGAGATGCTCGGCCTCGTAGAACGAGCCGTCCTTCTCGATGGTGATGTTGCGCAGATGGGCGAAATGGATGCGGTCGGCAAATTCCTTGACCATGGCGACAATGTCGTTGTCGGCGCGCGTGCCGTAGGAGCCGGTGCAGAACGTCAGTCCATTGGCCTGGCTGTCGACAGCACTCAGGATGAAGCGCGCATCCTCGGCGGTCGAAACGACGCGCGGCAGACCGTACAGCGAGAAGGGCGGGTCGTCTGGATGGATGCACATGCGCACCCCCTCCTCTTCCGCCACAGGAATGATCTCGCGCAGGAACCAGGCGAGGTTGTCGCGCAGCTCCTTCGGCCCGATCCCCTCATAGTCCGCCAAGGCCTCGCGAAAACTCTCGCGATCATATTTGCGCTCGGTCGCCGGCAGGCCGGCAATCAGATTGCGCTCGATCTGGTCGATCTTCTCGGGCGGCAATTCCTTGAGCCGCTTCTCCGCCTGCGCAATACGCGCCGGCGTATAGCTGTCGGCGCCGTCTTTGCGCTTCAGCACGAACAGATCGTATGCGGCGAAATCGATCGCGTCGAAACGCAGGGCATAACCCGTCGTCGGCAGCCGGTAGGCGAGATCGGTGCGGGTCCAGTCGACCACCGGCATGAAATTATAGCAGATCGTGGCGATGCCGGCCTTGGCCAGCGCGCGGATGCTATCGCGATAGTAGCCGGCATAGCGCTCGCGTTCCGGCGCGCCGATCTTGAAGGAATTGTGGACCGGGATGCTCTCGACCACCGACCAGGTCAGTCCGGCTTCCTCGATGATGCGCTTGCGCTCCAGCACGTCGGCTTCCGGCCACGCCCTGCCGTCGTAGATATGGTGAAGCGCCGAGACCACGCCGGTGGCGCCGGCCTGCTTGACATGATCGAGCGTCACCGGATCGTCGGGTCCATACCAGCGCCAGCATTGTTCCATTTTCGGCTTTCCTTCTGCGAGAGGTTGGCAACTTATTGTTGGACCGCGACGGGAGTCGATAGAAAAGGAAGGAGTTTTTAGAAATGATGGATTTCGAGGGCAAGGTGGCCCTGGTGACCGGGACGACCGGAATTGGCCTGGCGACCGCCAGGCGCCTTGCGGCCGGCGGCGCCGCAATCATCGCCTGCGGCATCGACCGCGCCGCCAATGCGGAGATGAAAGCGCAACTGGAGAGCGCTGGAGCAGCAGCGCTGATCATCGACACCGACGTCTCCGTCTCCGACCAGGTGCGCGACGCGGTGGCGGCTGGCGTGGCGAAGTTCGGCGGTCTCGACGTCATCGTCAATTCGGCCGCGGTGCATCCCTACGGTACCGCGACGACCACCGATTGGGAAACCTGGAACCGGGCAATGACGGTCAATGTCGGCTCGATCTATCTGACCGCGCATTTCGGCATTCCGGAAATGATCAAGCGCGGCGGCGGCGCCATCGTCAACGTCGCCTCCGTGCAGGGCTTCGCCTGCCAGCAGAACGTCGCCGCCTACGCCACGACCAAGGGCGCCATCCACACGCTGACGCGCTCGCTGGCGCTCGACTATGCGGCGGCGGGCATCCGCGTCAATTCGGTGAGCCCCGGTTCGATCCGCACGCCGATCCTGGAAAAGGCCGCGCGTGGCGAGAGTGGCAGCGATGCCGATGTCGAAGAGGCCTACAAGCGCTTCGGCGCGGCGCATCCGCTCGGCCGCATCGGTGAACCGGAAGAGGTGGCCGAACTCATCGCTTTCCTGTGCTCGTCGAAAGCCGGTTTCTGCACCGGCGCCGACTACAGGATTGATGGCGGCCTGACGGCAGGCATTGGCGTGAAGTAAGGCTGTGATGGCGTTCTGCACGCTTGCCGGCAATCGCGAACCTTGTCCGATCGCCCTATAGCTTCCACATCCGCCTGGCATTGGCCGACAGCAATTTCATCCTCTCCTCTGGGCTGGCGCCCGCGATCAGCGCGTGCGTCGCGGCCACCCAGGTCGCGAGCCCTCCGCCAAGCGTGCACACCGGCCAGTCGCTGCCCCAGACGACGCGATCCCAACCGAAAGACCCGATCGTGTGTTCGACATAGGGGCGCAAATTCTCGACACTCCACGAGCTGGGGTCCGCATAGGCCACAACGCCCGAAATCTTGCCAATGACATTGGGGCGCCGCGCGATCTCGGCCATGTTCTCGCGCCATGGGTGCTCGGCGCGGCCTTTGATATCGGGCACGCCGCAATGGTCGAGAACGAACTGGACGTCCGGCGCAAGATCGGCGAGTGCAATCGCGCGTGGAATCTGGTGCGGCAGGACCACGAGATCGAAGGTCAGCCCACTGCCGGAAAGCCGTTTGATGTTGTCGCGAAACAGCGCACTGTCCGAAAGCTCGTCCGGCATGACATGCAGCACGCGGCGAAACCCCTTGATGAAGGGATCGGCCTGTTGGCGTTCGAGATAGGCGGCAAAGCCGCCCTCCTCTGGACGACAAGCGGCAATCGCGCCGCGCAAAAGACTGCCCGCCTGCTGCGACTGCGCCTTGACATGGCTGGTCTCGGCCTCGATGTCGGCTTGATCGACATCGACCTCCATATGCAATGCCGCCTCGATGCCGGCGCGGCGGGCCTGGGTCGCATACTCCTCATGCGGGAAATCGCGATTGAGCGCCGGTGCGCCGGCAAGCCAGGGATAGCGCAGCGCCGACAGATCGATCAGGTGCAGATGGGTGTCGATGATCATGCTTTCCTCGCGAGTCGATTTCGTATCGTCGCCAGATATTCCAGGCCTGGTTCAATGCCGCTTCGGAATCTCTTTGTCCTCGAGCAGCAACGTCAGCCCCATGGCGACGAAGTAGAGCGCCGCCACCCAGATGAACATCACGTTGAACCCGCTGGAGTAATGGTCGAGCACCACTTCGCGGATCGCGCCCGGCAGGCTTGACGCGAGGTGGGGGGTCAACCCGTTCAGGCCCTGCGGCAGCAGGGCGGCGGCATCGGCGGGGAGTTCGGCAGTCTGCCGGTTCAGGGCCCAGATCATCACCGCGCCATTCAGCGCCAGTCCCAGTGATGCTCCCAAGGTCCGCGCCTGGGTGATCAGCGACGTCACCGCGCCGATGTCCTGCAGGGGTGCCGCCGCCTGGATCGCCACGATCAACACCTGGAACTGCAGACCCATGCTGATGCCGAACACAGCCATCATTGTCGCCAGCACCCAGATCGGCGTGTGCTGGTTGGTGACGACGAAGCCCAGCATCAGGAACCCGCCGATAGCCATCGCCACCACCGGCATCCATTTGTAGCGTCCGGTTGCGGCTATCACGCGACCGGCAACGATCGAGATGACCATCGACGTCAGCGACGCCGGCAGGAACAGGAAGCCGACTTCGGCCGGGCTTAGACCCGTCAGCGTCTGCATGTAGAGCGCGAAATAGAAGAACATGCCCAGCGTCACCGTTCCGGCGACCAGCGACACGCCGGAGACGATGCTGACCGTCGAGTTACCGAACAGCCGCAACGGCACGATCGGTTCTTCCGCGCGGCGCTCGACCATGATGAACAGGACGATGGCGACCAGTGCGACCAGCGGCAGCGCGAAGGTGATGAGGTCCGGCCCTGTGGGGTCGAGCACATGATAGCCCCAATAGACGATGGCCGTCGTGCCGATGGCGAGCAGCGCGCCGCCGAGATAGTCGATGTGGTGCTTTCTCTCGTTGAACCGGCTGCGCATGGCGAAGGCCAGCACCGCCATCACGATGATGCCGATCGGCAGGTTGACCAGGAACACCCAGCGCCAGCCGAACAGGCTGGTGATGTAGCCGCCGGCCAGCGGACCGAGCACCGACGACAGCGCAAACACCGCCGAACTGTAGCCCTGGTATTTGGCGCGGTCGCGCGGCGAAAACAACTCGCCGATCATGGCGAAGGCCGAGACCATCAGCCCGCCGCCGCCAATGCCCTGCAGCACGCGCGCGGCGATCAGGCTCTCCATCGACCAAGCCATGCCGCAGACCAGCGACCCTACGAGAAACAGGCCGATCGCCGTCAACACGACATTCTTGCGGCCATACATATCGCCGAGCTTGCCATAGAAGGGCGAGACCGCGGCGGTCGACAGCAGATAGGCGGCACCCACCCAGCCGAACAGATGCAGATTGCCGAGTTCACCGGCAATGGTGGGCAAGGCGGTGACGACGATCTGCATGTCGATGGTGGCCATGAACATGGCGATCAACGCACCGAAATAGACGACCAGTGTCGTCAGATCGGGCCTGGCTTCGGCCTCCACGGGCGCCGCATCTGGCAGTGTCTGGTCGACAGTCATCGGGGTCTCCGTAACTTGGGGCGCGATTTATGTGCCCACGGCCGAGAGGTGTCAAATAGGCGATAACGCCATGCCTGGACGCAGTCCGTCCGGTTAAAAGGAAGAGCCCCAGCGCCGGAAGCGCCCCTCCTCCTCCCGCCCCGGCTCCTGCGGGAGGATGTCGACGTGCGGAAGCCTGACCGGAGGCATTGTACACAGAGACGTTGAGATCAACTCGACGCCGTCTTGCCCGCCCTTACCGCCGCTGCCTGCTTCGCGCCCATCCCGAGCAGCAGATTGTCGTCGGAGAGTTCGTCTCCACGCGCCTGCCGGAACAGGTTCAGCATATCGGGAACGTCGAGGCTTTTGCGCTGGTCGCCGGCAATGTCGAACACGATGGTTCCCTCATGCAGCATGACGGTGCGGGTGCCATGGTCGAGCGCATCACGCATCGAATGCGTCACCATCAGCGCGGTCAGTTTCTGCTCCTCGACAATGCGGCGCGTGAGGTCGAGAACGAAGGCCGCCGTGCGCGGGTCAAGTGCTGCGGTGTGTTCGTCCAGCAGCAATATCTTCATGCCGGTCAGCGTCGACATCAGCAGGCTCACCGCCTGGCGCTGGCCACCCGACAGCAATCCCATCGAATCGCCAAGGCGGTTCTCCAAGCCAAGGCCCAGCATCGACAGTTTTTCGCGAAACAATGCGCGGCGGGAGGCATCGAGCGCCCGGCCGAAGCGCCGCACGCGGCCGCGCGAAAAGGCGAGCGCCATGTTTTCTTCGATCGACAGCCGCTCGCATGTGCCGGCCATCGGATCCTGGAACACGCGGGCGATCAGCTTCGCCCGCTTCGGTGCCGACCAGCGGGTAACGTCGGTGCCGTCGACGATGATCGAGCCTCGCTCCGGCCTTGCCGTGCCGCTGAGCACATTGAGCAGCGTCGACTTGCCGGCGCCGTTCGAGCCTATGACGGTGACGAACTCGCCTTCGGGGATGGTGAGGTCGAGGCCACGCAGCGCGCGATGCTCGAGCGGCGTGCCGCGGCCGAAGGTGACGTGAACGTCGCTGAGGCTGATCATGTCGCGCTCCTTTTCAGGAGACTGCGCATCGGGTTGGCGACCTTGGGCAGGATCAGCGCCATCGCCACCAGAACCGCGGTGACCAGATTGAGGTCGGAGGACTGCAGGCCGAGCCAGCCGGTGTTCAGCGCAAGCGCAATGGCGATGCGATAGGCGATGGCGCCGAAGACGCAGGAGAAGATCGCAATCACGATCGACTTCGTCCGGAAGATCGTTTCGCCCAGGATCACGGCGGCAAGGCCGGCGATCGCCGTGCCGGTGCCGACGGTGACATCGGCAAAGCCGGCGGTCTGCGCAAACAGCGCGCCCGCCAGTGCCACCAGCCCATTGGCCATGGCGACGCCGATATAGGTGTGCATCTCGGTTGGAATGCCTTGCGCCTGCGCCATGCGCGGATTGGCGCCGGTGGCGCGCATCGCCAGGCCGAATTCCGAGGTCAGGAAGCGGGCAAGCAACGCGCCGACAACACTGACGATGATCAGCAGCGCTAGCACCTTGAGCGTCGGCCGTCCTGGCAGTCCGGAAGCCTCGACCAGCGGCCGCAACCACGCAAACAGGTCGATCACCGTCGGCTGGTTCATCAGCGGAATGTTGGGCCTACCCATGATGCGCAGATTGACCGAAAACAGCGCCGTCATGGTGAGAATGCCGGCGAGCAAGTGCAAGATGCCGAAGCGGATGTTCAGCCAGGCGGTGACGATGCCCGCAATGCAGCCGGCGACGATCGCCGCAAGCGTGCCGGTGATGGGATTGATGCCGCCCGAGATCATCGCCGCGGCGACCGCAGCGCCGAGCGGGAAGGAACCGTCGACCGTCAAATCAGGAAAATCGAGGACGCGAAACGAGATGTAGACGCCGAGCGCCACGAGCGCGAAAACAAGCCCGATCTCGACAGCGCCGATCAGGGAAATCAGGTTCATGAACCGCTCCGTTGGTCCTAGCAGATCAGGCGAGGTGCTTGCGCGCCACGCCTGATCCTTCTGTGCTGCAGGGCGCTTTCGCGCCCGTGCGGTTGTCCTATTCGATGACCTGCTTGGCGCGGTCGCGCACGCTTTTCGGGATCGTCACGCCCATGGCCTCGGCTGCCTTGGCGTTGACCATCAGGTCGGTGCCGGTGGCGTTGCGCACCGCAATGTCGCCCGGCTTCTCGCCCTTCAGCACGCGCACCACGATCGCGCCCGTCTCGAGGCCGACCTGGTAGTAGTCGAAGCCGACGGAGGCGATGGCACCGCGCTTGACGGTGTCGTTCTCGGCCGAGAACACCGGCAGCTTGTTCTCGGCGCCGACGGCCAGGATCGTCTCCAGCGCCGAGATGATCGTGTTGTCGGTCGGCAGGTAGATGACATCGACCTTGCCGACCAGGTTCTGCGCCGCGCCCGCGACATCGGCCGACTTGGATGCCGGAGCCTCGACGATCTCAAAACCCTTGGCCTTGCCCAGGTCCTTCAGCGCCGCAAGCAACGCGATGCTGTTCGATTCCGCCGGATTGAAGGGCACGCCGATCTTGGCGGCCGACGGCAGGAATTCCCGGATCAGGTCGAGCTGCTGCTCAAGCGGCGAGAAGTCGGAAATGCCGGTGACATTGCCGCCGGGATGATCGCGGTCGGTGACGATCTGCGCCGAGACCGGATCGGTCACCGCGGTGAAGACCACGGGGATGTCCTGCGTGGCCGACACCACAGCCTGCGCCGACGGCGTAGCGATGGCGACGATGACGTTGGGCTTCTCGCCGGCGAATTTTTGCGCGATCTGCGCGGCGGTCGCCGGTTGTCCCTGCGCCGACTCGAACTCGAAGGTCAGATTGTCGCCTTCCTTGTAGCCGGCATCCTCCAGGGCCTTCTTGACGCCGGCGCGCGCAGCGTCCAGCGACGGATGCTCGACGATCGCGGTGACCGCAACGGTGACCTTGTCGGCCGCCAACGCGCTCGCGCAGCCCAAAATCGCCAGCGCCATGACGCCTCCGGCGAGACTTGAGATGAAACCCTTCAATTCTTCCTCCCACTGCTTCTGCTGGACGTCGCCTGACGTTCAGTTGCCAATCGCGAATCTATCGCTTTCCCGGCCGCAAAGCGACCGGAAGCCTTACGAAATCCTGCTGTCGATGCCCGGCAGCAGCGCCGCCAGGATCAAACGGCGCCGCCGCCCGTCTGATAGCAGGCAGACCGGCTTGCTTGCTAGTTTGATGCTTTATGCCACCCACTTGGGCGGCCAATTGATCGGCGACCTTCGGATCGCTTCAGAAGAATTGAAGACTGACGGAGGGCCGCCACACTGTGGCGGCCCGGTTGGTCAGCTGTTGCTGGTAGCTCGGCGCCGTCGATACTCCGGCACCGGCAATCCGCCCCAGCCCCAATTTTCCAGCTCGACCTCCTCGATGACGACAAAGGTCGCCTCCAGCGGCTTGTGGAGGACGTCGAGCAGTAACTGGCTGACCCCCGCGATGAGTGCGGCCTTCTCATCGGCGGTGACGGAATCCCGGCCTGGGGCAGACCCTTCACGCGTGACTTGAATGGTGACGATGGGCATGGTGAGACCTCCCCTAGTGACCGGCGCTCTGGCCGCCATCGACATGCAGGATCTCACCTGTCACGAAGCCGGCGGTTTCGAGGTAGAGCACGGCGTCCACGACATCGCGCGGCTCACCAATGCGCTTGACCGGATGAAGTGCCGCCAGGAACTCATGGCTCTCAGAGGCGTGCATCGAAGTATTGACGATACCGGGCGAGACGGCGTTCACCCGAATGCCCTTGTCGGCGTATTCGATAGCCAGCGCCTTGGTCGCCGAATTGATGCCGCCCTTGGTCAGGTTTGCCAACACCGTCGGCACGCCGGCGATGGCGTGATCGGTCAGGCTGGTGGTGATGCTGACGATGTGACCGGAGCCCTGCTTCAGCATCTGGGCGGCGACCGCTTGGGTGACGTGAAAGAAGCCGGCCAGATTTGTCGAGATCTTGGATGTGAAGTCCTCGGCGGTATAGTCCGTGAACGGCTTGGCAATGAAAATGCCGGCATTGTTCACCAGCGTATCGATCCGTCCAAAACGCGCCATCGCTTCCCTGACGATACGCTGCGCCGTCGCGGGATCGCCGACATCGCCGGCAATGGCGAGGATGTCCTGGTCGCTGCCTTGCTTGATCGAACGCGAGGTGGCGACGACCCTGAAATTGCGATCGCGATAGGCCTTCACCAGGGCGCCGCCGATGCCTTGCGAGCCCCCGGTAATGATCGCGACTTTCTGTTCGTTGCTCATGATCTGTCCTGTCCTGAAAAAGAGGTCCGGCAGGCCAATTGCCGCCGGCGACCCATCGATGTGGTCGGACAGGAATATCGGGCCGATCGGGAATCGACTGAATAACCGCTGCTCGGCAGGCATCCTTCCCAAACGCGGAAGAATGAGCGCTGTCAGTCCTTCAGAGCGTCGGCTTGCGCGGACAGTCTTGCAAACTCGGCGCGCAGCCTGGGAACCGCGAAATCCACAAAGGCACGGACCTTTGGCGCCAAAGTGCGGCCTTGGGGCGTGAGCAGGTGCACGGGCAAGGCGGCGGGTTCGGCATCACGCAGCACGATCTTCAGCGAGCCGTCCTGGACGCGCTCGGCCACATGGTAGGTGTAGAGGCGCGTGATCCCATGGCCGTTCACGGCCGACGCCAGCGCGGCGCGAACGCTGTTGACCACCAGCCGGGGCTTGAAGTGGACCGAGCGGGCGATCGTGCCGCCCGGCGGCGGCGGAAAGATCCACGCATCATGACCAAAATGCGTGGTCGTCACGATGCGATGCCTGGTCAGATCCGCGGGCTCGACGATGCGTGGATGCGCGGCGAGATAGCGCGGCGACGCCACGATCACGCGCTTGACGTCACCACCGACCCGCACGGCAACCAGGGAGGAGTCCGGCAGCTGCGCGACGCGAAGGGCAACGTCGATCCCCTCCTCGACAAGATTGGCGTGGCGGTCGATCAGGATGAGATTGACCGACACGGCCGGATAGGCGTCGAGATAGGCGTCGATGACCGGGCGCAGAATCTCCTCGCCGCTGATCGGTGGTGCGCTGATCGTCAGCGTTCCGCGTGGCGCGGCGCGCTCGCCGGCGACGGACATATCGGCTTCCTCGAGATCGATCAGGACACGCCGGCAGGCCGAGGCATACCGCTCGCCCGCCTCGCTGAGCTTGATCGACCGCGTAGTGCGATGCAGCAGCTCGGCGCCGACATGCTGCTCGAGAAAGGCAATGGCCCGGCTGACCGCGGCGGGCGAGCGCCGCAGCTTGCGCCCCGCGGCCGCCAGACTGCCCTCGTCCAGCGCCGTCACGAACACCCGCATGGCTTCGATACGGTCCATCCGTTCTTCCCCAATACGCAACATTGCCGCTAGATTCTCGACGAGAAATCCGGTTCTGGCAACAATCTAGGCCGCATCGACCCTTGCGATATGCCGCTATCGGGGAGGCCGGGATTCAGCCGATGCGGGAACGCTTTCGCATGCCCTGTCTATGCGGGTGAACGGACCTGATGGGTTAGAACCCGTCGGCGGCTGATCCGGACGGCTGCCTTGCGCTAGTCGAAGAAACCGGCGTCCTCTTCCGCAAGATACTTCTTGGCGCCCGCGGCATCGATGTCGAGGCCCAATCCCGGCGCTTCGAGCAGGTCGACCATCGAATCCTTCACGATCTGCCCCTTGGGCAGACCAACAACGATATCCTCCCACCAGGGGTCGGAGGCGCTGGGATATTCGAAGGCGATGTAGTTGGCGGGCAGCGTGGCGCAGACATTGATCAGCGCGCCGAGGCCGAGCAGGCCGTTTGCCGTGCCGTGCGGCGCCATCATGATCGAATGCATGTAGGCATGCTCGGCCACCCATTTGAGCTCGGCAATGCCGCCTATATCGGCAGGGTCCGGGCCGATGACGCGGACCGCCTGCGTTTCGATCAGTTCCTTGAAATTATGCCGCAGGTAGATCTGTTCTCCGGTGTGGATGGGAGTAGACGTCGATGTCGTGAGTTCGCGGTAGGCCTGCGGATTGACCCATGGCACGTAGTCGCCGGTCAGCATGTCCTCCAGCCACATCAGATTGTATTTCTCGACGGCCTGCGCAAAGCGGATGGCGTCGGGCAGGAACCAGCCGGGACCGCAATCCAGGGCCAGCGAGACCTTGTCACCGAGCACCTCCTTCATGGCGATGACGCATTCGATCATGTGCGCCATGCCACGCTCGCTGATCTGCCCCTGGTCCATCGCGCCGTGATAGGTCGGCGGCTGGCGCACGCCGTAATGGAAGTCGGGCACGCTGGTCTTCATGTTGGAGTGGAAGCTGATGCCTTGCTTGACCATGAAGAAGTTTTCCGGCCGCTCCATCATCCATTTGACGTCGGCCGCGTAATCCTCCGGCCTGTCGCCGGTGCGCTTCTTGCGGATGGAGCCGTTATAGACCCGCACCTGGTCGCGCACCTTGCCGCCGAGCAGCTTGTAGACCGGAACGCCTGCCGCCTTGCCGGCGATGTCCCAAAGCGCATGCTCGATGGCGCTGACGGCGGCGCCATAGGGCTTGAACGAGCCCCGCTGGCGGATCTTCAGCATACAGCGTTCGACATCCGTCGGATCCTCGCCGATCAATGCCTCCCGGAAATGCAGCACCCAAGGCTTGAGATAGGGCTTGGTGTACTCGACCTCGCCGAGGCCATAGAGGCCTTCGTCAGTGACGATGCGGACGATGGGATGCTTGCCGATGACGGCGCACCGGAGATCGGTGATCTTCATGATGTCCTCTATTTCACCGACGAGAAGGCGGTTGGCGCGAGAAACTGGCTGGAAATATTGGCCAGGATCGGGCCATCGCGCTCGGACTCGTCGCGGACCTTGAGCCATGCCGGATCGGTGGTGAAGGCCTTCCATTTCACGTCGCGCTCGGCAAGGGATTCCCAGGCGACGAAATAGGTCAGTCGATTGCTGCTTTCGCCAACCACCGTGGTGAAGAACCCGGCTTGGCGGATGCCATGCTTCTCCCAGATGGCCAGCGTTTGGTCGGAAAAGCGCTTGAGCAAAGCCGGCAGCCTGCCCGGCAGGCAGTCATAGATACGCAGTTCGTAGATCATGGTTTCGTCCGTTTCTTTCTTCGCCTCTCCCTTGGGAGAGGTCGACACGAATGGTCGGTCGTTGGCCCCTGTGAGCCTGGGGGAATGAGGGCGGCGGGCTGGGCTAGCTCCAGGTCCGGTCCCAGCTATGTTCATTGTCCCAATGCTCGGTGGATTGCCATATCCCCGTGACACCGGGCTGCAAATGCTGGCTGATAACTTCGTCGACGACGTCGTCTATGCCGAGGCCAGGCTTGTCCGGCACGGTGATGAAGCCGTCCTTGACCAGCGGCTTGGGCAGGCCGGTGACGATATCGTCCCACCAGTCGACCTCGACGCTGTGGTATTCGAGCGCCATGAAGTTTTCCGTCGCCACCGCGACATGTGCGGCGGCCATCGCGGCGATCGGGCTTTCCGCCATATGAATGGCCATGGCAATACCATGCTCCTGCGCCGCGTCGCCGATCTTCTTGGTCTCGAGGATGCCGCCTGACGTCAGCAGGTCCGGGTGGATGACCGAGATGCCCGCGTTGAGCAGCGGCTCGAATGCTTGCCTGAGGTAGATGTCCTCGCCTGTGCAGATCGGCACCGACGTAGCCTGCTGCAACTGCCGATACTGCTCGGTGTACTGCCAGGGGATCACGTCTTCGAGCCAGGCCGGTGCGTATTTCTCGATCCGCCGGGCGAGACGAATGCCATCCTGCAGCGAGATGTGGCCGACATGGTCGATGGCGAGCGGAACCTCGCAGCCGATCACCTCGCGGACCTCATGGATATACTGATCGAGCAGGTCGATGCCCTTCTCGGTGAAGTGCAGGCCCGTGAAGGGATGCGGCACGTTTTGCGCATCATAGGCGGCATTGCGTGCCCGCCGCTCGTCCAGCGTGCGCGCCGGACCACGGGCGGCATGGCTGCGGAAACCGTCGAGCACGCCGGCCGGCGCCACCACCGCGCCCGGTATGTGCGCTATCTGCGCCAGGCCGAGATCCATCTTGAGGAAGGTGAAACCGAGATCCATCCGCGCCTTGAGCCGCTTGCCGGTTTCGGTGCCGCTGGGCTTGTCCGCGTCGGTGTCGCAATAGACCCGCACCTTGTCGCGGAACCGTCCGCCGAGCATCTGGTAGATCGGCACGCCATAGGCCTTGCCGGCGAGGTCCCACAGCGCGATCTCGATTGCCGAGACACCGCCACCTTGCCGCCCATGGCCGCCAAATTGCTTGATGCGCCGGAACAGCCTGTCGACGTCACAGGGGTTCTCGCCCAGCAACCGGCTCTTCAGCATCAGCGCATAGGTCGCGCTGGCGCCGTCGCGCACCTCGCCCAGACCGACAATGCCCTGGTTGGTGTAGATCTTGACAAACGCCGAGGTGAACGGCGCGCCGACGATCTCGGCGACGCGCAGGTCGGTGATGCGCAGCTCGCTCGGTTTGGAGTTCGTGTTTACACGATTGAGCGCCTCGCCGGCTGCGTCCGTCTTTGGCATGATCTATCCTCGTTCTGGTTGGCTACGCTTGGCGGGCCCGCACGCTGCGCCGGGCGAGAGCATTGCTAGCCCAGCTCAATCTCGTGGGCCTGCAGGTACTCGCGGTTCATCTCAACACCCAGACCGGGTTTCGACGTCAGCTTGAGGTTGCCGTTTGACACGTCGAGGGGTCTGTCGATGAGGTGATCGTATTTGCCAAGGTTCCACTCCGACGTCTCGAGCTTGTAGAAGTTGGGAACGGTCATCATCACCTGCGCTCCCGCAACCACGTTGATCGGTCCCGCGGCGTCATGCGGCGACACCGGGATGTAGTAGGCTTCGCACAGAGCGGAAATCTTCTTGAGTTCGGTAATGCCGCCGGTCCAGGTCACGTCCGGCATGATGTAATCCGCGAGCTTGTTCTCGAGCACCGGCACGAAATCCCACTTCGTATGGCCGCGCTCGCCCCACGAGATCGCGGCGCTTACCTTCTCACGCAACTGTTTGAGGGCGTTGAGGCTCTCGGGTGGACAGGGCTCCTCGAACCAGTCGATCTGGCCGGCTTCCTCGAGGCTCCGGCAGAGGCGAATGGCGGTGGGAACGTCGAAGCGACCATGCGCATCGATGAGAATGTCGACATCGGGCCCCGCTGTTTCGCGGATCAAAGCCGTGAGTTCGGCGGCCTCGCGCTCGTCCTTGCGGGTCATGCTGCCATCGAGGTAGCCGTCCCGCTGCTCGCGCGATTGCCCATCGGCGGTGCGGCCCTGATGCGGGAAAGGATCGAACTTCAGCCCCGTGTGTCCGGACTCGACGATGTCTCGAATTTCGCGAACCACAGCCTCCTTGCTGGTAAATTTGCGTTGGTCAGGATGGGTATAGAGCGCGACCTCATCGCGTACCGGTCCGCCCAGCAACTCGTAGATCGGCTTGCCAAGGACTTTGCCGCGGATGTCCCAGAGAGCTATGTCGATGGCGCTCACACATTCGACGGCGGCGCCGCGGCTGCCCATATAGGTGAAGCTGCGGAATATCTTGTGCCACAGATACTCGATACGCGCCGGGTCCTCGCCTGTCACGGCGGCACCGATCTGCCGCAGGATCGTGCAGAGCGCGCGGTTGGCGAGCCTTGTGGTGGTGGTGATCTCTCCCCAGCCGCTCACCCCCTCGTCGGTCGTCACTTCGACGAACAGGAACTCTCCCCAATAAGAAGCACCGGACTTGATCAGCCACGGCCGAACGCTCGTGATTTTCATCTCAACTGCCTTATGCGAAGTGGATCGGGATAGCTGCGTTCCGGACCGGATGTTCTATCCGGCCCGAGCGGCGCTGCGCGCGCGCATGTGTTCGAGGACATGCCGGCCGGAGCCTTCAACATGGCGCGCAATCAATTCGGCTGCCTCGTCGGCATTTCCCGCTTTTACATGCGCGATGAGCTCGCGGTGCTCGCGAAGGATCGCGGCACGCCGGGCGAGCGTGAAATTGAAACGCCGGCTCACAGCCCGCAGCACTTCACGATGCTTCCACCAAAGCTCGGCGGCATGGCGGTTGTAGTGCCTCTGGTACATCACGGTGTGAAAGGCGGTATCCAGCTCGCTGTGCCTGAACGTGTCGGCAAAATTGTTCTCTTCGATCAGGCCTTGGATACGTTCAAGTTCGGCAATGTCCTCGACGGTAGCCATATTCACAAACCATCGCGTCAGTGCTGGCTCGATCAGGACTCCGATCTCGTAGATATCCCGGACAAAATCCTGGTCTATAGGCCGGACGCGCGCCCCACGGTTGGCAACAAAGGTGACAAAGCCCTCGCCCCGCAGCAGCTGCAGAGCCTCGCGCACGGGGTTGGTCGAGGTACCGTGACGCCGGGCGAGATCGGTGACCACAAGCCGTTCGTTGGCAGCGAGCCGCCCCTCGATGATGTCTTCCCTGATCAGTTGATAAAGCGAAGCGCCCTCGCTGGAGGCCCCGATAGGGTCGATCCCTTCGGGTGGCTCTGCTTTGAAATCGCTTGCTTCGGCCAAGGCTGCCCCCAAATCAATACACGCTTTAATCGATATCACGCACGGTTTCCATAAACAATGTACGATTTGGCGCGTTGACAGACAATCAACGATCTGAAAACGTATGAAGCGCTCGAAGGGATACATCGAACGGTACGTTCGGCCACCGACGAGCAGGACCGCTCGCCTCGACGCAGAGCGGCGTGGGAGAGAAACCTGGAGGATACCCTATGACGAGGATTTCACTCGGCGGTGCCGTCCTGCGCGGCACTGTCTCCGCTGCTTTGATGGTATCGTTGATGTCCGCATCGGCGCTGGCTGAGGCGCCGGTCGACTTGAGCAAGTGGTCGCCGGAATATGTGCGCTCCATTGCGGGCACCCAGGATTTCGACACGGCCGCCGATTGCGGCAAGGTCACCCCTCTCGACTACAAGGGGCGACTGACTTTCTGGTATCAGGGCGTGTTCGAGGGCGACCCCGACCTCCTGCGCCAGTACTACAAGGATTTCTTCGAGACATTCCGGAAGACCTATCCGAACATCCAGCTGGAAGAACAAGCCCTCACCTATAACGACCTTCTCGACAAATTCCGCACGGCGCTCCTCGGCAATGCCGCGCCGATGGCGGTCCGCCTGCAAATCCTGGGTGGTACCGAGTTCGCCTCAAAGGGCTATCTGCAGCCGCTCAAGCCCGAGGATGTGGGTTATTCGACAGAGGATTTCTGGCCCGGCGCCATGAAGGCGGTGACCTGGGACGGGGTGACCTACGGCATTCCAACCAACAACGAGACGATGGCGTTCATATGGAATGCCGACATCTTCAAGCGTGCGGGTCTCGATCCGGACAAGGCCCCCGCTACATGGGACGACGTCGTCAAATATTCCAAGCAGATCCACGACAAGCTCGGCATTGCCGGTTACGGCCTCGTGGCCCGCAAGAACGCCGGCAACACGCCGTACCGCTTCATGCCGCAGCTGTGGGCCTATGGCGGCGGCGTCTTCGACGAAGCCACCGCCAACCCGACCTATAAGGAGGTCGAGCTCAACAGCCCGCAGAGCAAGGCGGCGCTGCAAGCTTCCTATGACATGTATGTCCGCGACAAGTCGGTTCCGGTTTCGGCGCTCACCAACCAGCAGGCGGACAACCAGCCCCTGTTCGTCGCCGGCCAGCTCGGCATGATGATCTCGCACCCGTCCGATTACAACGTGATGCTCGACCTGCAGAAAAAGGCGACGGGTGCCGACAAGGACAAGGCGCAGACCGTCATCGACAACATGCGCTACGGCCTCATTCCGACCGGCCCGGACGGCAAGCGCGCCGTGGTGTTCGGCGGCTCGAACATTCACATCCTGAAGCCCGAATATGTCGAGGGCGGCAAGGTCGACGAGCCGGCTGCAAAAGCCATCATCTGCATGTGGACGAGCCCGGAATGGTCGCTGAAGATGGCCTATGCCGGCTCGAACCCGGGCAACCTCAACGGCTTCAAGACCAAATGGATGAAGGAACGTTTGGACAGCATCAAGTTCCTCGATGTCACGACCTCGATGTTGCCATACGGCATCCCGTTCCCGGCGCTGCCGCAGTCCCCCGAGATCATGAACATCATTGTCCCGGACATGCTGCAGAATGCCCTGACCGGAGCGATGACCGTCGACCAGGCGGCGGACGACGCGGCCCAGAAGGTAAAGGATCTGATGGGCGGACTCTAGAGCAGCTTTGACGCAATTCCGGACGGAAAGCCGTTTCACACTTTTCCTGGAATTGCTTCAACCTGACATGCGATCTGACCGGCTGTGCCGATAGCAAGTGCAGCCGGTCGTCCCGAGGAACAAGGGCTCGCCACAGTGACGATCGTAACCGGCAAGGCCGAGACTGGCCGAAGATTGCAACCCGGCCGGTCCGGCGTGCTGCGGAATGTCTGGCAGCATCGCGCCGACTATGCGTACGTGCTTCCCGCCATCGCCGTGATGCTCGTCGTCATCGCCTACCCAATCTACTACACGATCGAGCTGTCGTTTTTTAAGACGCCGCCAGGCCTGCAGCTCCGCGACAAGACCTTCATCGGCTTCGACAACTACACGGCCATTCTCACCAGTCCGGTGTTCTGGAAAGTCACGTGGAACACCCTGATCTGGACAATCGCATCCACTTTCTTTTCTTTTGTCCTGGGCTTTGGCGCCGCGCTGGCGCTCCACCGCGACTTTGTCGGCCGTGGTGTCCTGCGCGCCATCCTGATCATTCCCTGGGTCATCAGCGCGGTTGCCGCCTCTTATATCTGGAAGTGGATCTACCATTCGGATTTCGGCATCATCGGCGCGGTGCTGGTCGGCCTCGGATTGGCCGACCAGCCGCCGAACTTCATCGACAACGTCAGCACGGTGCTGCCCTCATTGATCGTCGTCAATATCTGGCGCGAGTTTCCGTTTGCCATGATCATGATGATGGCCGGCTTGCAGACGGTCCCCGAACAGTTGCTGCGCGCCGCGGTAGTCGACGGGGCCAACGCATGGCAACGTTTCTGGCACGTCACGTTCCCGCATTTGCGCAACGTCTCGACGGTGACGATCCTGCTGCTGGCGGTGGCCAATTTCAATTCCTTCATCATCCCCTGGATCATGACCGGCGGTGGGCCGTCCAACGCGTCGCATATCTGGATCACCCACATTTATGAGCTCGCCTTCGGCCGGCAGCGCTGGGGCGTCGCATCGGCCTATTCGGTGCTTCTGTTCCTGATGCTGATGGTGCTGGGCTATTTCTACGTCCGTGCGCTGGCCGGTAACGAGCGCAAGGAGGGGGGCGCATGAGCACGATTGCGGCGACAGTCCCTCGAGGACGGGCCCGGCGGCGTGTGCGCGTCGACGGATGGCGGTGGGCCGGGCGCATCTTTCTCGTGTTCATGCTGCTCTACACCGCGTTACCGATGATCTGGATGCTGATCACATCGATCAAGTCCGGGTTTGCGGCGATGCAGTTCCCGCCGCAATGGTGGCCGGAAGAACCTACCCTCGCCAGCTACCAGAAGCTGCTCGATCCGCAAAACAGCGTCGGCCAGGATTTCCTTCGCTTCTTCTGGAACAGCCTTTTCGTGTCGACCGCCACGACGATCCTTTCGGTGATCGTGGCGGTCCCCGCCGCCTACGCGTTTTCGCGCTTCCGTTTCCCCGGCCGGAACTTCCTGTTCTTCGCCGTGCTGCTGCGCAACATGTTCCCGGCGGTGATCTTTCTGGTGCCGCTCTTCATCCTGATGCGCGCGATCGGGTTGGTGAACACGCATGGCTCGCTCATTCTCACCTATCTCACCTTCGGCCTGCCGCTGGCGATCTGGCTGCTCAAGGGTTTTTACGACAACATTCCGGTGCAGCTCGAGCAGGCGGCGCGCATCGACGGGGCGACGCGGTTCCAGGCCTTCATCCTGATCGTGATGCCTCTGTCGACGCCGGGCATCATCGCCACCGCAATCTATTCCTTCATCGGCGCATGGAACGAGTACATCTATGCCTACACCTTCCTTTCGAAGAACGAGCAGTTGACCCTGCCGGTCGGCATCCAGCGCTTCTTTTCGGAAAACACGACGGACTTTCCAGGCCTGATGGCGGCGAGCTTCATGATGAGCGTGCCCGTCGTGGTGCTGTTCCTCGTCCTGCAGCGATACTTCGTACGCGCCCTGACAGAAGGCGCGGTCAAGCATTAGGGAGTTGCCGATGGCCCACGTGGTCCTCAAAGATCTCGTCAAGACCTATGGCGGCTTCAAAGCTGTCAACGACGTTTCGCTGACGGTCAATGACGGCGAATTCGTTGCGCTCGTCGGCCCCTCAGGCTGCGGCAAGACGACGACGCTCAATCTCATCGCCGGGCTGATCCCGATCACGTCGGGCGATATCTTCATCGGCGACCGGGTGGTCAACGACCTCGACCCCAAGGACCGGGACATCGCAATGGTGTTCCAGAACTACGCGCTCTATCCGCAAAAGTCGGTGTATATGAACCTCGCTTTCCCGCTGCAAATGCGCAAGCTGCCCAGGGATGAGATCGACAAGAAGGTCAGGGAAGCGGCGAAGGTGCTCGACATGACGCAGTTGCTTGAGCGCAAGCCACGCGAACTCTCGGGCGGGCAACAGCAGCGTGTGGCCCTCGGTCGCGCCCTCGTTCGAGATCCCGCGGTATTCCTGATGGACGAACCGCTCTCCAATCTCGACGCAAAGCTGCGCGTGCAGATGCGGTCCGAAATCAAGCGGTTCCACCAGGACCTCAAGGCCACGATCGTCTATGTGACGCACGACCAGCTCGAGGCCGTGACGATGGCCGACAGGATGGCTGTGATGAACGGCGGCTTCCTGCAGCAATACGATTCGCCGGCGCAAGTTTTCGCCCATCCCGCCAACATGTTCGTCGCGAGCTTCGTCGGCAGCCCGGCGATGAGCCTTATCCCGCTGGAGGCATCGACCGCAAACGGCGGCACCGTTCTGACCAGCGCGGAAGGCTGGAGCCTGCCGCTGTCGCAACTCAACGCGCGCAAGGTTCTGGCAGCAACCACCAGGAAGATCGTGCTCGGCGCGCGACATTCGACGATCAAGCTGCACAAGAGCGCCGCCCTAGGCGCCATTCCGGCCAAGGCCTATACGGTGGAGCCAACCGGAGACGTCACCTTCGTGCAAGCGTTCCTCTCCGGCGCGATCGTCAACATCAGTGTGGTTCCCAACATCGCCATCACACCCGACGAGCACATCTGGCTCGAGTTCGATCAGGAACGCATCCATCTGTTCGACGGCGAAACGGAGATGGCCCTCCATGCCGATTGAGACACGGGAATGCGTGGGGGAATGCGTGTGAATGACCACAAAACTTAAGATCACGGCGATCAAGCCTTATCCGGTGTGGGTGGGAACCCGAAACCAGATGCTCGTCAAGGTCGAGACCGACCAGGGCATATATGGCTGGGGCGAGAGCGGTTTGAGCGGTCGCGAAAAGGCCGTGGCCGGAGCGATCGAGCACTATCGCGAATTCCTCATCGGCCGCGACCCGATGCAGATTGGTCGGATCTGGCAGGAGGTCTATCGCAGCCAGTACTTCGAAGGCGGACGCGTTCTGCAGGCGGCGATTTCCGCCATCGACATTGCCCTTCACGACATCAAGGGCAAGGCCCTGGGGGCGCCGGTCTACCAGTTGCTCGGCGGCAAACAGCGCGACCGCATCCCCACCTTCGCCTCGACCGGAGACGAGGCCGAGGGCGATGTTGCCATCGAACGAGCCCGGGAACTGTGCGCGCAGGGGTGGCAGGCGATCCGCTTCTTCCCCATCGGGCAAAGCAGCAAGGACATCTTCGAGCCGCGCGAGTCGATTGGCGCTACCGCGAGGATGCTAAACAAGGCACGCGAGGCGCTGGGCGACGAGGTGGTCCTTGGTATCGACTATCATCATCGGCTGTCGGTGGCCGAGGCGGCGAGCTTCTGCAACAAGCTCGGCCGTGGCGTGCTCGATTTTCTTGAGGAGCCGATACGCGACGAGACACCGGAGGCCTACGAATCCCTGCGCACGATGACCGACGTCCCGTTCGCCATCGGCGAGGAATTTGCCAGCAAATGGCAGTTCCTGCCCTACATCGAGCGCGGCATCCACCAATTCAACCGGCTCGATGTTTGCAATGTCGGCGGGCTCACCGAGGCGATGAAGGTCGCTGGCTGGAGCGAGGCGCACTATGTCGACCTGATGCCGCACAATCCGCTTGGCCCGGTCTGCACCGCCGCAACCATCCATCTCGCCGCGGCGGTGCCGAATTTCGCGTGGCTCGAGACCAGGGCGCCGGAAAGGAAGCTGGGCTTCGACAATTCCGAGTTCTTTCCCGTCCAACCACGGCTGGACGGCCCTGATTACCCGGTCAGCGATTTGCCGGGCCTGGGCGTCGAGATCAACGAGGCGGCGATCCAGGCGCAGAGCTTCCGCTTCTGGGAAGCGCCTCACCTCAAGCGCCGCGATGGTTCAGTTACGAACTGGTAGTTCAATTCCAACCGGAGTCCATTATGACGCATACTCCCGATATCACGCTGCGGCCGCCAAAAGACCTGATCGACGCGCTAAGGGAGATTGGCGCCGCGACGGTTGCCGGCACGCTTGGCCACATGGGCTTCCGCAATCCGCACATGGTCGGTCCGGTGGCGCAGAACCACGGCAAGTCGATCGTCGGGCCGGCGCTGACGCTGCAATTCCTGCCACAGCGGCCCGACCTCTTCAGCGAGGGAGAATACGCCGACCCGGAAACGCAATTGCACCGGCACGTGCTCTATCACGCTCAGGAGGGCGATGTGGTGGTGGTCGACGCGCGCGGCGACATGAGCTCCGGCGTCTTCGGCGATATGATGTCGACTTATTTCAAGGGCAGAGGTGGCGCGGGCATCGTCATCGACGGGTGCATGCGCGACCGGCCCAATGTCGAGAAGCTCGACCTCCCCCTTTGGCTGCGCGGCTGGACACCAAATTATCATGTGCAGACCAGCATCTACCCCAATGCCGTCAACGTGCCGATCGCCTGTGGCGGTGTCACGGTGATCCCCGGCGACATCATCGTGGCCGACGACGACGGGGTGGTGGTGCTTCCGCTCGCAATGGCCGCAAAGGTGATCGAAGAATCACAGAAGCATCACGAGTGGGAGGAGTTCTCGCGCATGAAGCTGATGCAGGGCGCGCCGCTGCAGCGCTACTATCCGCTGCATGACGATGCCCGCGGCGAGTATGAGGAGTGGCGCAAAGCCAATCGCCCGGCGGATTGACGTGGGACCACGCGGCGTAGGTCGACTACCCACTCCGGCGTGACAGCATTCGGCACCCGAGCCGTTCAAGAGGCTATTGCGGCCTCGCAAGCAAGGGACCGGCTTGGCCGGCGGCCCCCGCCAAGCGCAAATGCGCTCTTACTGATCCGTCTCAGCCGGGACCGCGTCGCCGACGAGCTTCCCGTTCAAGGAAGGCGCTTTCTTCGGGCGTGGCAGCAGCACCGACACGGAAGGCGAAGGACGTGACCCGCGTCGCATTGGTGTCGATTCCGCACCGGAAGCTCAGATGGTACCATGTCGTTGCCGTGCGGAATGCGGTGTCGGGGGCGTCAAGAATATCGCCGACTTTCAGCGGGATAACTGGGATCAATTGGGGAAAATTGGACGCGTCCTTCAGCTCCTGCTCCAGAACGCTGGCGCAAAGTTTGGCCGCTCGCTGGTCGCGAGGCACGTCGGCCATCGAGTTCGTTGCGAACACATCACCGGTAGCGCCTTGTGAAAAGAGCTTGCGGACGCCCGGAAGGCCCGAATACGCCCGTGATGTGGCTGCGGCCACCTCCGTGGAGCTTGGCTCTCCGGTGCTTCCGCGTCCTGACTTCGCAGCCTTGGAAGGGCGGGGTTTCGGCACATTTTCGGGTCTGGTTTGAGGCGCCTGAGCCGACGCTGGAAGCTCGATCTCACCGTCGTCACCGGGGTTGGTCAAAGGCATTGCTGCCACGGATGCCTGCTTGTCCGCGTATGGAGCCCCCGCCTCCTGTTTGTCTGCTTCCGGCTTCTCGTCAACCTTAGCTGACTCTGCCGGCCCTCCGGCGTCTGGCGCCGGAGCGGGTTTGCTCTCTCCATCCTTTGGAGCGGCAGCCGGCTTTGGCTCGTTATCCTTGGCGGGCGATGGGGCATTAGCGCTGCCTCCATCCAGGGATTTCCGGGGGCCGGTATCCTTATCACCGAACTGGAAAACGGGCTTCAGCACCTCGATTGGCGGCAGCTTTTCAGGCGCCGGCTTTTCAACCTTCTGTTCGGGAGGCTTTTCCGCCTCGGGTTTCGGTGCAGGCGGTGTGGGAGCAGGTTTCGGCTTTGGCGGATCGGGCGGAGGTACGAGCGCGACGTTAACCGGTTGCTCCTCCTGCGGCTGTTCCGGAGACGTAGGCAGGCCGTAAATAAGGAACGCGGCGATGAGCGCGTGCAGGATCAGCGATGCGGGCAAGGCCCACAGCAAAGTCCGACGCCGCTCAAATGTCTCGTCCTTCATGCCTCACGATGTGGAGCGAAACTGCGGCCGCATCAAGCGTTGCCGCCGCATTGGCGCATTTTAGCCGCAGCCCCAGCGCGCTCGTGCTGGGGCTGCGGCCGTTCCGCATCGTGCGATGCTGACGGCCTTTGAGCGCCCACGCGTGGCAAGAGCGCGCACTGGCTGGTTGCTGTCAAAAGACACCACGACCACGCGACCAGCATTGCTACGGGGCTCGCCAATCCCAAAAGATTGAGCTGGGACACGTTCAAGAGTTGCAGGCGTATATGGTACGAGCGCCACATCTTGTCTTGCCGCAAAGTTCACCCTCTGATTCCCTGCGCCAAGGCTGTAAAAGCTGATTCTTGCACCTGGCGTGTTCAAACGGCGCGTTCCGGGATGAATCTTTTGTCGATCAATTCCAAGGAGACAAGACGATGAGCACCGCGGCAAGGCCCATCATCTCTGAAATGCGGCCGAAGATAACCGTTGTCGGCGTCGGCGGTGGTGGCGGCAACGCGGTCAACAACATGATTGCGGAAAATCTGCAGGGGGCGGAATTCATCGTCGCCAACACCGATGCCCAGGCTCTCACCATGTCGAAGGCATCGCGGCTGATCCAGTTGGGAGCCCATGTCACGGAAGGCCTGGGCGCCGGATCCCTGCCCGCGGTCGGCCGTGCCGCCGCCGAGGAATCGATCGACGAGATCAGGGACCACCTTGCGGGAACCCATATGTGCTTCGTGACCGCCGGCATGGGAGGCGGCACTGGAACCGGTGCCGCGCCCGTCATAGCGAACGCTGCGCGGACAGCCGGTATCCTGACGGTGGCGGTCGTCACCAAGCCATTCACCTTCGAAGGAAAACGCCGCATGCAAGCCGCCGAAGAGGGCATCGAGCGGCTTCGCGAATGCGCCGATACCGTGATCGTTATTCCGAACCAGAACCTGTTCAGGATCGCCGACGCGAAGACGACTTTCGCGGACGCCTTCGCCATGGCCGATCGCGTCCTTTATTCCGGCGTAGGCTGCATCACCGACCTCATCGTCAAGGAGGGGCTGATCAATCTCGACTTCGCCGATGTGAAGTCGGTGATGCGCGACATGGGCCGCGCGATGATGGGTACCGGGGAAGCCACGGGCGAGGACCGCGCCAAGAAGGCCGCCGAAGCGGCTATCGCAAACCCGCTTCTCGACGAAGCCTCGATGATCGGCGCCAAGGGCGTCCTGGTCTCGATCTCGGGCGGCATGGACATGACGCTGTTCGAAGTCGACGAGGCCGCCACCCGTATCCGCGAGGAGGTCGACGCCGACGCCGACATCATCGTCGGCGCCATATTCGACCGGGCACTTGCCGGAAAATTCAGGGTCTCAGTCGTCGCCACAGGATTGCGGCCGGGACTTGAGATGCCACAGTAAGCAAGGGTCCGGTAGCTCACCTAACGGAGCTACCGAGGCGGAAGCCGCTGCGACGAGGCCGATCAGGGGCGAAGGCTCCTGCTCGAACGCGCAAGATGACGTCCTTCATTCCACGCTTCGCTGGTCGGGAAAACCCGAACAGGCACGAGGCGTGCTATTCGCTCTGGCGTTGAGCCTGACAACGTCGCTGTCGGCCACCGCGGAGCAGGTTTCCTCGGTGGATATCGAGCTGCAGCGGGAGGATATGTCAACGCACTGCTCGATGCCGCAGTGTTGCAGTCCATTGTGTCCGGCCGGCGTGGCAATGCCCATATCTGTCTCCTTCGACCAATATGAAAATCATGGGCCGTCGTTCAAAGGAATCCTGAATCCTTTAAATCGCTGGCACTAGCCAGATGGCGGGGCAACCACAGGGTGGACATTTCAGCCCACATGGAAAATGATCATGTTGCCATGCACAATACTGCAGGGCTCTGATATCGACGAGAAGCCTGAGCGTAGAAGCGGATCAATCGACCCTCCGGGTCCAGCGAGTGGGGACGCAAATGGACACCCCCGAGAATGGGCAATTGCATCGCGACGCGGGCGGGCGACCCCGTCAATCGGCCGGCTGGCTTGCCCGCGCCATCCTGTCGGCGACATTCCTGCTCGGCATGGCTTTCGGCAGCACTGCGTTTGCGCAGGACCAGCAGCTACCCGTGGTGACGGCGGCCAAGCCGGTGGTCCGTGACATCGTCGAAGACGACGAGTTCGTCGGGCGCTTCGAAGCCGTTGACCAGGTCGCCATCCGTTCGCGCGTCAGCGGCTATCTGGACAAGGTCAGCTTCCAGGATGGCGCACTGGTCAACAAGGGCGACCTGCTCTTCACCATCGACCAGCGTCCGTACCAGGCGGCTTATGAAGCCGCCAAATCGCAAGTGGACGTCGCCAAGTCCCTGCTCGAATTCTCCAAGATGCAGCTGGATCGCGCCGACGAACTCGCCAAGACCGGCAATATCTCAACCGCGACGGTCGACGACCGCCGGCGGGAATACCTTTCGGCAATGGCGCAGATGCAGGGCGCAACGGCTGCGCTGACGTCGGCCAGCCTGAATCTGGAATTCACCGAGATCAAGGCGCCCTTGTCCGGCCGCATCGACCGCCGGCTGGTGTCGGTCGGCAACCTCGTACAGCCGGATTCCACCTTGCTGACGACCATCGTTACCCGCGATCCGATCGATTTCTATTTCGACGTCGATGAGCGCCTGTATTTCAGCTACGCCCGCGACGCGAAGGAGCGCGGCGGCTCGATGCAGGAAGGCGCCGGCGGGCTCGAGGTGGTGGTTCGCGTCGCCGACCGCGCGGAGGCGGTCTTCAAGGGCAAGCTGGATTTTGCCGAGAACCGGATCGACAACGCGACCGGCACCATGCGGGTGCGTGCAACGTTTCCCAACGCCGACGGCGTTCTCCAGCCAGGCATGTTCGGGCGCATCAACGTGCCGGGGTCGCTGCCGCATAGCGGCGTGCTGGTGCCCGACGAGGCGATCGGCGCCGATCAGGATCGCCGCATCGTGTTCCTGGTGGATGAGGCCGGGATGGTATCGGCGAAGCCCGTGCGCACCGGCCCGCTTCTCGACGGCTACCGGGTGATCCGCCAGGGCCTGACCGGCAACGAGACGATCATCGTCAACGGGCTGATGCACGCCAGGCCCGGCACCAAGGTGAAGGTCGAGATGGTGACATTGCCACCCAAGGTCGAAACCGCCGGGTTGCAGCAATGAGGTTCGCACATTTCTTCGTCGACCGTCCGATCTTCGCATCGGTCGTTTCGATCGTTCTGCTCATTCTCGGCGGGATTGCTTATACCCAGCTGCCGGTCGCGCAATATCCCGAGATCGCGCCGCCGACCATCGTCGTTCGCGCGCAGTATCCGGGCGCCGACGCCGAGACGGTCGCAGCGACGGTGGCAACGCCGATCGAGCAGGAGATCAACGGCGTCGAGGGCATGCTCTACATGTCGTCCTATTCGTCGGGCGACGGGGCGATGGCGCTGACCATCACCTTCAAGCTGGGCACCGATCTCGACCAGGCGCAGGTGCTGGTGCAAAACCGCGTGTCGGTCGCCGAGCCGCGCCTGCCCGAAGAAGTCCGCCGCCTCGGCATCACCACCACCAAGAGCTCGCCCGACCTGATGATGGTCGTGCACATGCTGTCGCCCGACAATACCTACGACCAGCTCTACGTCTCGAACTACGCCCGCTCGCGGGTGCGTGACATACTGCTCAGGTTGGACGGCGTCGGCGACCTTATCATCTTCGGCGAACGCGAATATTCGCTGCGCATCTGGCTCGATCCGGAAAAACTGTCGGCCCTGGGGATGACCTCGGGCGATGTGGTGCAGGCGCTGCGCGACCAGAACGTCCAGGTGTCGGGCGGATCGATCGGCGCGCCGCCGACCAACATGGGCACGGCGTTCCAGTACACGGTCACCACGCAAGGCCGCTTCAACGACGCGCGCGACTTCCGATACGTGATCGTCAAATCGACCGAAGACGGCCGCCTGATCCAGCTGCAGGACGTGGCGCGCATCGAGCTCGGCGCCAAGGATTACGTCACCAACTCCTATCTCAACGGCAAACCGGCGGTGGCGCTCGCCATCTTCCAGCGGCCGGGCACCAATGCGCTCGCCGCAGCCGCGGAGATCCAGGACAAGATGAAGGAGCTTTCCCGGGACTTCCCGAAAGGGTTGAGCTACGACATCGTCTACAATCCGACCGAGTTCGTCGCCGAGTCGATCCACGAGGTCTACAAGACGATCCTCGAGGCGATGGTGCTGGTCATCATCGTCATCATCGTCTTCCTGCAATCGTGGCGCATGGCGATCGTGCCGATCGTGGCGATCCCCGTGTCGCTGATCGGCACGCTGGCGGTGCTTTACGCCGCCGGCTTCTCGCTCAATATGCTGACGCTGTTCGGCCTCGTTCTGGCGATCGGCATCGTCGTCGACGATGCGATCGTCGTGGTCGAAAACGTCGAGCGCAATATCGCCAGAGGGCTGGCGCCCAATCCGGCGTCGCACCTGACCATGGACGAAGTCGGAACGGCCGTCATCGCGATCTCGCTGGTGCTGATAGCCGTGTTCGTACCGACAGCCTTCATCCCCGGCATTTCCGGGCAGTTCTACCTGCAGTTTGCGATCACCATCGCGGTGTCGACGGCGATCTCGGCATTCAATTCGCTGACGCTTTCGCCGGCGCTGGCCGCACTGCTGTTCAAGCCGCACCACGCTGCTGCGGCGCCGCCACGCTTTTTCCTGGCGCGGTTCGGTCAGGCGCTCGCCGACGGCTTCAATCGCGGCTTCGACAGGCTCGCCCATTGGTATTCGAGCATCATCCGCGTGCTGGTCGGCTCGCGGATAGCGATCGGCGCCATGCTGGCCGTTTTTGCGGCCCTCATCTACGCCACGGTCTATATGGCGCAGACGGTGCCGCGCGGTTTCATTCCGTCGCTCGACCAGGGCTACGCGATCGTCGTCGTCCAGTTGCCGGACGGCGCCTCACTGTCGAGGACCGATGCTGTCATCCAGCAGGCGTCGCAGATCATCCAGAAAACCCCAGGCGTCGACTACGCAGTCGCCTTCGCCGGCTTCTCCGGCGCGACCTTCACCAACGCCAGCAACGCGGGCGTGATCTTCGCCAGGTTCAAGCCGTTTGACGAGCGACTGAAAGCTGGCCAGTCCGCGACCCAGGTCATCGGCAATCTGTTCGGCAGCCTGCAAAGCATCAAGGAGGCCTTCATTATCGCACTGCCGCCGCCGCCGATCCGCGGCGTCGGCAATGCCGGCGGCTTCAAGCTGCAGATCCAGGAGCGCAACAGCGCCGACATGCGGCAGATCCTGGCGCTTGCCTACGAAATCGCCGGCAAGGCCAACAAGACGCCGGGGCTGACGGGCGTGTTCACCACCTTCTCCGCGTCGAGCCCGCAATTCTTCCTGGCGATCGATCGCGACAAGGCGCGCATCCTGAACGTGCCGATCCCCAACATCTTCGAGACGCTGTCGATCAATTTGGGCACCGCCTACGTCAACGACTTCAACGCTTTCGGGCGCGTGTACCAGGTGCGGGCGCAGGCCGACCAGGCGTTCCGCCTCGATCGCGCCGACATTTTGAAACTGAAGGTGCGCTCGGCGACCGGCGCGCTGGTTCCGCTAGGCACGTTGATCGAGATCCGCGACGTCACCGGCCCGGCGCTGGTCCAGCGCTACAACATGTACGTTTCGGTGCCGCTGCAGGGCAACGCCGCGCCCGGCGTTTCCACGGGCGACGCGCTGGCATTGATGGAAGGGATCACCGCAAAGACGCTGCCGGCCGGTACCTCCTATGAATGGACCGAGCTCGCCTATCAGGAGCGCAACACCGGCAATGCCGCTGTCTATATTTTCGCACTGTCGGTGTTGTTCGTGTTCCTGGCGCTGGCGGCGCAATATGAAAGCTGGGTGCTGCCGTTCGCCATTGTGCTGGTGGTGCCGCTGGGCGTGCTCGCGGCGTTGCTCGGCGTGTCGTTCCGAGGGCTGGACAACAACATCCTCGTGCAGATCGGCCTCATCGTGCTGATCGGGCTTGCCGCCAAGAACGCCATCCTGATCGTTGAATTCGCGCGGCAGGCACAGGAACGCGGCCTGTCGGTCGCCGAGGCTGCCGTCGAAGCCTGCCGGCTCAGGCTGCGACCGATCCTGATGACCGCCTTCGCGTTCATCCTCGGCGTCGTGCCGCTGATGATCGCAACGGGCCCGGGCGCAGAAATGCGCCAGTCGCTCGGCACCGCGGTGTTCTCCGGCATGCTCGGCGTCACCTTCGTCGGCCTGTTCCTGACGCCGGTGTTCTACGTCACGCTCAGGTCGCTGTTTTCACGGCGCAAGCCGCGTGCCGAGGCCGAGCCTTCGACGCCGGCAGAGGCGCCCTCGGAGACGGCCGCCGAATAGGGTTACGAATTCGCCGCGTCGGGCGCGGCTTATCACTCCAGAAAATCGGCGCGGCAACGGCCACGATCTACGCGACCGCGGCGTCGAGGTGCGGCGGAGACCCTGGTTTGCCTGCTGTGAGCCGCCAATGTCGCTGCTCCGTTGCGAGCTGTTCATAGGCGCCGCGAGCGGTGGCGTCTCTGCCGTGTCGGCTCGGATAGGCAATCTGGAACGAGCGCCACATCCAAGAGCCGGCCGCATCTACTCCGCGGCCTGAAACCGATTGACCTGGATGATCGCCCTGATCTCGGCCCGGCAGGAGCCGCAATTGGTGCCGGCCTTCAGGGCGCCGCCGATGGCATCGACGGTCGCGCAGCCGGCCGTCACTGCCGCCACGATCTGGTTGACCCCAACGCCGAAACAGGAACAGACGATCGCACCGGCATCTGGCCGTTCGGCTCCAGCGCGGCCGGCGACGATGCGGAAGCGTTCGCGCTGGCTGGCGTGCACCTCCTCGAGCTGTTGCGCTGCCCAGCCGCGTGATACCGCGACCGGGCCGGACGCAACGAACAAGGCCCCGGCGAGGTGCTTGCCATCGAAGGCGGCGATACGGTGCTGGCCCGCGTCGCGGTCGTGATAGGCGAGCATTTCGGTTTCCGGCGGCGCGCCGAACAGGGACTGGGCAAAGCCTGTCCAGTCGATCTCCGCCTCGGCGAAAGCGAGTTCGATGCGCCAGCCACCCCGGCAGCGGGCTGCTGCCCAGTAGTCGGCGTCGATCGCCTCGGGACGTCGCCGCGTCACGGCGAAGCCAAAAGCTTTTGCGGCGAATTTCTCAAGCCGAACCGCGACGTGTTTCAAGGCGGGCTGACCGGAAACGGGGTCGGTGAGCGACGCGGTCAACGCGTCGAGCCGGCCCTTGGCGGCGAACTGATCGGTCCAGTGCATCGGTGCAAACAGACTGCCACGGCGCTGGCGGGACGTGATCATTGCGCGCACGAGCACCTCGCCGCGCGGGCTGGAGATACGCACGATGTCGGCGTCGCCGATGCCGTAGCGCTGCGCATCCGTCGGGTGAATCTCGACGAAGGGCTCCGCGATGTGCTGGGACAGACGGGAGCTTTTGCCGGTCCGCGTCATGGTGTGCCAGTGGTCGCGGACCCGGCCGGTGTTGAGGATGAGCGGATAGTCCGGATTGGTGCGGCTTTCCGTGGCGGCCCGAATGGCGACGAACCGCGCCTTGCGGTCGGCTGTGTAGAAATTGCCGTCGGCGAAGAAACGGGTGATGGAGGGACCAGGTGCGGTCTTCTGGGAGCTCGACGCTGGCCACTGGAAAGGCGCCAGCGCGTGATAGTCTTCTTCATCGACAGCTGAATAGGCACCGATATCGAAATCGCGCGCGCCGTCATTCTCGAAGCCCGACAGCGCGGCGTGTTCGGCGAAGATTTTCGCCAGCGACGAATAGGAAAATGCTTCGCCAAAACCCATCCGCTTGCCAACCTCGGCGACAATCCACCAGTCGGGTCGCGCCTCGTCGGGTGCTGGCAGAAAGGAGCGCTGGCGCGAGATCCGGCGCTCTGAATTGGTGACGGTGCCGTCCTTCTCGCCCCATGCGGCGGCGGGCAACCGGACATGGGCATGGCGGACCGTGTCGGTCTTGGCCAATACGTCCGACACCACGACGAAGGGGCAGACCTTGATTGCCGCTTCGACGGCGTCGGCATCCGGCATGGAATCGACCGGGTTGGTGGCCATGATCCACAGCGCCTTGATGCGCCCGTCGGCGAGCGCCTGAAACATCTCCACCGCCTTCAGGCCAGGCTTTTGCGCAACGGCCGGCGCGTTCCAGAAGCGCTGCAGGCGGTCGCGATGCTCAGGGTTTTCGATCTCCATATGGGCGGCCAACATATTGGCCATGCCGCCGACCTCGCGGCCACCCATGGCGTTTGGCTGGCCGGTCACCGAAAACGGCCCTGCCCCGGGTTTGCCGATCCGGCCAGTGGCGAGATGGCAGTTGATGATGGCATTGACCTTGTCGGTGCCCGACGAAGACTGATTCACGCCCTGGCTGTAGACGGTGACGGTCTTCGCGGTGGCCGCGAACAGGCTGTAGAACCGGGTGAGCTCATCCTCGCTGAGGGCGGTTGCGGCTGCGACACCGGCAAGGTCGAGTTTCGAGGCGGCAAAAAGGGCCTGGCCGAAACCCGCAGTGTGCGCAGAGATGTAACCGCGGTCGACCGCGTTGTGCTGGCCGAGATAAGCGAGCAGCCCCGTGAACAAAGCAACGTCGCCATCCGGCGCGATCGCCAGATGCATGTCGGCGATGTCAGCAGTCATGGTACGCCGCGGGTCGACCAGCACGATCTTCATGTCGGGCCGCTTTTCGCGGGCCGCGGCGATGCGCTGGTAGAGCACGGGGTGGCACCAGGCGAGGTTGGAGCCGACCAGCACGATCAGGTCGGCGAGCTCGAGATCCTCATAGGCGCCCGGCACGGTGTCGGAGCCGAAGGCACGGCGGTGGCCGGCCACCGATGAGGCCATACACAGCCGCGAATTGGTGTCGATGTTGGCCGAGCCGACAAAACCTTTCATCAGCTTGTTGGCGACATAGTAGTCTTCGGTCAGCAACTGTCCGGAAACATAGAAGGCGACCGAGTCCGGGCCGTGCTCGGTGATGGTTTTTGAGAAGGTCGAGGCGACGCGGTCGAGCGCTTCGTCCCAGCCGGCGCGGCGCCCGTCGATTTCGGGGTGGAGCAGCCTGCCGTCGAGGTCGATGGTTTCGGCCAGGGCCGAGCCCTTGGAGCAAAGCCGGCCGAAATTGGCAGGATGGTCGGGATCGCCGCGGACCGACACTTGCCCGTCCGCGGCGACCTTCGCCAGCACGCCGCAACCCACCCCACAATAGGGGCAGGTGGTCCTCACCTCGCGCGCTGCGTCGATTTCCATGATTCAGGCCGCGCGGCTGGCCAGCGCTTCCAGCGCAATGAACAGATGTTCGCCATCGATGCGCACCGGAATGGTGCGCACCACACCCTCATCGGCGCCGAGCGCCTTGCCCGTCTCCAGCGAGATCACCCAATTGTGCAACGGACAGGTGACCGCGGTGCCATGGACAATGCCTTGGCTCAGCGGTCCGCCTTTGTGCGGGCAGTGGTCGTCGATTGCATAGACCTGATCGTCCTGGGTGCGGAAGACCGCGACCTTGCCTTCCGGCGTGGCGACGCAGCGCGCCCCACGGCGCGGAATGTCCGAGAGCGAGCCAATGGCGATCCAATTCATCATGCTCACTCCGCCGCCTGCGCAAACCCGACCGAAGCCATCGGCCTGAACTCGTGCTTGTCCTTGCCGGAGACGCGCTCCGACCACGGGTCGACCTGGGCGAATTTCTGGCTGAAGACGAAGCGGTCGTAATAGGCTTTGCGCTTGTCGCCATCGTCCATGATCTGGCGCTTGATCTCCGGGATGCCGATGCGCTTGGCCCATTTGTAGATGCGTTCGAGATAGCGGCCCTGCTCGCGATACATCTGCGTCAGCGCCACGATATGTTCGAGCGCCTCGTCTTCTGTCTTCACAAGGCCGAGCACCTCGGTGCCCTTGATGTCGAGGCCGGCCGCGCCGGCAAAATGGATCTCGTAGCCACTATCGACGCAGATCACGCCAACATCCTTGCAGGTTGCCTCGGCGCAGTTCCTCGGGCAGCCCGACACCGCCATCTTGACCTTGGCAGGGGTCCACGAGCCCCACATGAACTTTTCGATGCGGATGCCGAGGCCCGTCGAATCCTGCGTGCCGAAACGGCACCAGTCCGAACCGACGCAGGTCTTCACCGTGCGCAACCCCTTGGCGTAGGCATGGCCGGAGACAAAGCCGGCCTGGCCGAGATCGGCCCACACCGCCGGCAGGTCTTCCTTGCGGATACCGAGCATATCGATGCGCTGGCCGCCGGTGACCTTGACCATGGGGATCTCGAACTTGTCGACGACATCGGCGATGGCGCGGAGTTCCGCGGCGTTTGTCACGCCGCCCCACATGCGCGGCACCACCGAATAGGTGCCGTCCTTCTGGATGTTGGCGTGGACGCGCTCGTTGATGAAACGCGACTGATAGTCGTCGGCATAGTCGTCCGGCCAGTCGCAGACGAGATAGTAGTTGAGCGCCGGCCGGCATTTGGCGCAGCCGCAAGAAGTTGTCCATTCCAGCTCCTGCATGACGGCCGGAATGGTCTTCAGGCTCTTGGCGATGATCAGCCGGCGCACCTCGTCATGGCCGAGCGTGGTGCAGCCGCACATAGGCTGTACTGCTGCCGGGTTGTACTTGTCGCCGATGGTCAGCACCATCAGCTTCTCGACCAGCCCGGTGCAAGAGCCGCAAGAGGCCGACGCCTTGGTGTGGGCGCGCACGTCGTCGAGCGAGGTCAGGGCCTTGGCCGTGATCGCGCCTGTGATCTTGCCCTTGCAAACGCCGTTGCAGCCGCAGATTTCCGCATCATCCGGCAAGGCTGCAACGGCCGCCATAGGGTCCAGCGGGGCACCCCCCTGGTACGACTGGCCGAAGATCAGTGTGTCGCGCATCTCCGATATGTCGGTCTGCTTCTTCTTGAGATCGTTGAACCAGGCCCCGTCCGCCGTCTCGCCATAGAGCACGGTGCCGATGATGCGATCGTCCTTCAGCACCAGGCGCTTGTAGACGCCGGCCGCGGCATCGCGCAGCACGATCTCCTGGCGGTCCTCGCCCTCGGCGAAGTCGCCGAGCGAGAACAGGTCGATGCCGGTGACCTTGAGCTTGGTCGGCGTGTCCATATGGACGAAAGCGGCTGCCTCGTCGCCGGCAAGCTGGCGGGCCGCTACGCGCGCCATCTCGTAGAGCGGCGCTACCAGGCCATAGACCTGTCCGTTGACCTCGGCGCATTCGCCGACTGCGTAGATATCAGGATCGTTGCTGCGCATGCCGGCATCAACGACGATGCCGCGGTTGACGGCGATGCCAGCCTCTTTGGCCAACGCCGAATTCGGCCTGATACCGACGGCCATCACCACCAGCGTCGCCGGAATGACGGTGCCGTCGGCAAGTTCGACCTGCGCGACCTTGCCGTTGCCTGTGATCGCCTTTGTGTTGGCCTTTGTGATAACCTTGATGCCGCGCTGTTCGACGGCGCGCTGCAGGAGATAGCCGGCGGCGGGATCGAGCTGGCGCTCCATCAGCGTCGGCATGACATGCAGCACGGTGACGTCCATGCCTTGGGCGTTGAGACCGGCCGCAGCCTCGAGCCCGAGCAGGCCGCCGCCGATGACCACGGCCTTGGCACGCGACTGTGCGGCGAGCATCATCGCCTGCACGTCGTCTAGGTCGCGATAGGTCAGCACGCCCGGCAGATCATGACCGGGAACCGGAATGATGAACGGCACCGAGCCGGTGGCGATGACGAGCTTGTCGTAAGGCTCGGTGACGCCATGATCGGACGTGACGGTCTTCGCCGTCCGGTCGATCGCGATGATCTTGTGACCCTTGTAGAGGGTGATGTTGTTGGCGATGTACCAGCCGTCGCCGTGGATGATGATTTCCTCATAGGCCTTTTCGCCCGACAGAACCGGCGACAGCATGATGCGGTCGTAGTTCACGCGCGGCTCGGCGTTGAAGATGGTGACGGTGTAGCGACCGGGAGCTTGCTCAAGCAGATGCTCAAGCATGCGCCCTGGGGCCATGCCATTGCCGATGATGACGAGTTTTTCGCTCATGGCGTTACTCCGCGGCTTCGACAAAGCGGTGGCGTTCGTAGAGGAACTTCAGCACCGCCTCGCGGCAGCGCAGGAAGGTGCGGTCCGAAGAGAGTTCGATGCGCCGGCGCGGACGCGCCAGCGGCACCGCAAGCACCTCGCCGATGGTCGCCGCCGGGCCGTTGGTCATCATGACGATACGATCGGACAACAGCACTGCCTCGTCGACATCGTGGGTGATCATGATCGTCGTCGAGCCGAGCCTGGAATGGATGTCCATCACCGCATCCTGCAGATGGGCGCGCGTCAGCGCGTCCAGCGCGCCGAACGGCTCGTCGAGCAGCAGGATCTTCGGTTCCATGGCCAGAGCCCTGGCGATGCCGACGCGCTGCTTCATGCCGCCCGATATTTCGGCTGGCCGCTTGTCCTTGGCATGCGCCATCTGGACGAGATCGAGATTGCCCATGATCCAGTCATGCCTCTCGGCCCTGCTCTTCGAACGTCCGAGGACTTTCGATACCGCCAGGTTGATGTTTTCGTAGACGGTGAGCCACGGCAGCAGCGAATGGTTCTGGAACACCACGGCGCGTTCGGGTCCGGGGCTGTCGACTTCCTTGTCTTCGAGCAGCACGGCACCGGCGGAAACCTTGGTCAGCCCGGCGATCAGGTTGAGCAAGGTCGACTTGCCGCAGCCGGAATGACCGATGACTGAGACGAACTCGCCCTTGTCGATAGTCAGCCTGATGTCCTTCAGCACCTCGCTGACCTGATTGCCGCGGGCAAAGGATTTGTCGATATGATCGAGTTTCAGATAGGCTTTCATCACCCTCTCCTCACTTTGCCGTTGTGCCGCGGGTGACGAAGGCGCCGACCGCCGCGACCAGACGGTCGAGGCAGAAGCCGGTGACGCCGATATAGGCGAGCGCGACGATGATGTCGGGCAGCCGCGACGAGTTCCAGGCATCCCAGATGAAGAAGCCGATGCCGACGCCGCCGGTCAGCATTTCGGCGGCGACGATGGCGAGCCAGGACAGGCCGATTCCGATCCTGAGACCGGTGAAGATGTAGGGGGCCGCGGCCGGCACCATGATCTTGACGAAGAATTCGAACTGGTTGAGCCGCAGGATGCGCGAGACGTTGCGGTAGTCCTCGGGAATGTTGCGCACGCCGACTGCGGTGTTGATGATGATCGGCCAGATCGAGGTGATGAAGATGACGAAGATCGCCGACGGGCTGGAATCGCGGAACGCTGCCAGCGACAGCGGCAACCAGGCCAGCGGCGGCACGGTGCGCAGGATCTGGAACACCGGATCGAGACCGCGCATTGCCCAGATCGACTGGCCGACCAATGCTCCAAGCGCGACGCCGACGACCGCCGCCAGGCCAAAGCCGATGGCGACGCGCTGCAGCGAAATCAGCACCCGCCACGCCAGCCCGATATCTTGCGGACCGTTGTTGAAGAACGGATGGGCGATCAGGTCATAAGCCTCGTTCCAGACCTGGCTCGGCGGCGGCAGGCTGGCGGTGGGCGACGAGCAGGCGATCTGCCAGACGACCAACATAAGGGCGATGACGATCGCTGGCGGCACCAGCGCACTGGCCAGTTTGCCGGCGATCACAATCGGATCAATGCGGCGCCGCGCCTTGGCGGTGAAGGCGATGACCTCCGCCGGCTTCGCGGGGAACGCCTTCACTGTTGTGTCCTCGATAGTCTGAATCGACATGTCTGGGAAAAACTCCTTGGGGCACTGGCGCCGACGATTAGGCGGAGGCCTTGATCTTCAGGCTGTCGAGATAGGCGGACGGGTTGGCAGGATCGAAGACCTTGCCGTCGAAGAAGGTCTCGACGCCGCGCGATGAAGACGCCGGGATGTCGGCCGCCGCAACGCCGAGATCCTTGGCCGCCTCGCGCCACAGATCCTCGCGGTTGACCTGATCGACGAGTGCCTTGATGTCGGTGGTCGGCGCGAATTTTCCCCAACGGATGTTTTCTGCGAGGAACCAGCTGTCGTGGCTCTTGAAGGGATAGGAGACGCCGCCGTTCCAGAATTTCATGTAGAGATCGGTGCCGGAGGCGACGCGGCCATTGCCGTAATTGATGTCGCCCTTGAGGCGGCCGATGATGTCGGCGACAGGGACGTTCATCCATTGCCGCTTGCCGATGATGGCGGCCATCTCGTCCTTGTTCTCCATGGCCTCGCACCATTGCTGCGCTTCCATGACGGCCATCAGGATCGCCTTGGTGGCGTTCGGGTATTTGTCGATGAATTCGGCGCGCAGGCCGAGCGCCTTTTCGGGATGGCCCTTCCACAACTCGCCTGTCGTGGCAGCGGTAAAGCCGACACCCTGATGGACGAGTTGCTCGTTCCACGGTTCGCCGACGCAGAAGACGTCCATGTTGCCGACCTTCATGTTGGCGACCATCTGCGGCGGCGGCACCACGATGGTCGAAACATCCTTGTCGGGATCGATGCCGCCGGCGGCGAGCCAATAGCGCAGCCAGAGGTCATGCGTGCCGCCCGGGAAAGTCATGGCGGCCTTGATTTCCTTGCCGGCCGCCTTCTTGGCGGCGAAGGCGTCCTTCAGCTTGGAGGCATCGAGGCCGACACCGGTGGCGGCATATTCCTGCGCCACCGAAATGCCCTGGCAGTCGTAATTGAGCCGCGCCACGATCGCCATCGGCATCGGCTGGTTGTTCTGCGTCACCTTGCCGGCGTGCATCAGGTAAGGCAGCGGCGTCAGGATGTGGGCGCCGTCGATGCCGTTGGCGTCGCCGCCGAGCATCAGATTGTCACGCGTCGCGCCCCAGGAGGCCTGCTTCAGCACCTCGACATCGGGCATGCCGTATTTGGCGAACAGCCCCTTCTCCTTGGCGATCATCAGCGGTGCCGCATCGGTCAGCGCGATGAAGCCGAGCTTGGCGCCAGTGACTTCCGGAGCAGTCGTGGCGGCATAGGCGCCCGAGGGGAAGAGCTTGCGAGCTGCTATGAACAGACCTGCGGTCATGGCACTGCTGACAAGAAAATCGCGACGCGTCACATCCTTGAGCGACGTGCCTGTGCCGATCCATTGCTTCATCGTCTTCTTCATCGTCGTCTCCGGTTGAACGCGAGGGCGTTGGCCCAAAACAAAAAAGCCACCGTCCAGGCCTCGCGCGTCCGTACATCCGGGATCGCGTTTTGACCTGAGCGGCAGCCTTGCCTGTGGCGCCCGCCATTGGACGCCTGTTCCGTGACCCGCGAAGGGCCTGATCATTACAAAGCAGGAACCGTGCCAGTTTTGGATTGAAGGAAAAACATCAATGAAATCAGTAGTCCGAAGCAATTCCCATTGCGCCGGCGCATAGGCTGGGAGGCCAAAGATTGTTCATTAGAGCAATTGCAACGCACAATTTTTGTGCAATGCACAAGAACGGCGCAGAATTGATCAGGCGGGATGCAGGCCTGATTTTTGACTGGCGACATAGGCGTCGATCTCATCGGGATCGAATATCTGGCCATCGAAGAAGCCGTCCGGGCCGAGCACAAGACTGGCACCCGCCGAACCGACAGGGGTTGCCGCCTTCAGCGCGCCTTCGACCTTGGCATTGGCGCCGGGCAGCGCCACGCCGAGCGGCTTCAACGCCGCGCGGTAGAGGTCGGGCCGGTAGCAATCCCTGGCGATGGCGAGATTTTCCGGCGTGTGCGCGACGTCGCCCCAGCGCACCATCTGCGTGTAGAACCACAGCGCATGGCTCTTCCACGGAAAGTTCGCCGCCTTGTCGAAAGGCACGAAGAAATCCTCGACCGTCCGCTTCGCGCCGCCGCCAAGGTGGAGATGTCCGGTGAGGACAGGCATCTGGATCGCCGATGGCTGGCCCAGGAAGCGAGGCTCCGCCATCAGCGAGGCCAGATCCCCTCGGTTTGCCGCATCCTGACACCAGCGAGCGGAATGATGCAGCGCTCTCAAAAGCGCCGCCAGCGCCTGCGGGTTTTCCTCGGCCCAGGCCTTGCGGGCGCCGATCACCTTCTCCGGGCTGTTCTTCCACAGCAGCGCCTTGACGGTGACGATATGGCCGGTGCCGGCAGCCACCGCGGCGCTGTTCCAGGGCTCTCCGACGCAATAGCCGTCGATACGCCCGGTGGCCAGCGCGTCGGCCATGAAGGGCGGCGGCACGATGACGATCTCGATCTCGCGCTCTGGATCGATACCGCAAGCAGCAAGCCAGTAGCGCAGTTCGTAATTGTGCCCGGAATGCGGGTGCACGACGGCGAAACGCAGCAGCTCTCGTCCCGCTGCCGCCCGCTCGCGGATAAATGCGCCAAGTGCTGCCCCGGCGCGCGCCGGGTCGAGATCCGGCTCGGCGCCATGTGCTGCCATGCCGCCCCAGACGGCGTTGGAGACGGTGACGCAGTTGCCGCCCAGGCCCAATGAGAACGGCACGACGGTGTCGGATGCGAGCGGCGTCAGGCCAAGACTGCAGGCGAGCGGCATCGGCCCCAGCATGTGGGCGACGTCGAAATGGCCAATGGCGATGCGGTCGCGGATGTTGGCCCAGGATGTCTCGCGCTGCAGCTTGAGTTCAACCCCTTCGCGGGCGGCAAAACCCAACTCGCGGGCAGCGACCAACACGGCGCTGTCGAAAAGCGGCATGAAGCCGGCGGTGATCTGGTGCGCAGCAGTCATGCTCATTCGTCCCCCATCGGCCCTAGTAGCCCGGCGGCGGTCACCAGGCTCTGGGCGATGTCGCTGATCTTGCGGTTCTGGTTCATCGCCGTCTTGCGCAGCAGCGCGTAGGCCGCCTCTTCCGTCAGGCCGCGCGACTTCATCAATATGCCCTTGGCGCGATCGATCACCTTGCGGTTCTCGAGCTCACCGCGAACCTCGTCCAATTCGCGCGCCATGCGCGAGAAGGCGTTGAAGCGGCTGACTGCCATGTCGAGGATCGGCTTGACGCGCTCCTGCCTGAGACCGTCGACGACATAGGCCGAGACGCCGGCATCGACTGCTGCTTCGATCGAGGCCTGGTCCGAGCGGTCGACGAACATGGCGATCGGCCGCCTCACCGCGCGCGACAGCTGGAACATGCTTTCCAGCATGTCGCGATTCGGATTTTCGAGGTCGATGACGATGACGTCCGGCTCGATCTCGGCAATGCGGCGTGCGATGCCGATCACGTCATGAATGATAGTGACCCGCTCATGCCCGGCCTCGCGCAAGCCTGCCTCGATGATCGAGGCACGTATGCGGTTTTCGTCGATCACCAGGACGGCGAGTGGGGAGCGGACCATGGCTTCAATATCTCGAAGCGATGGGATTGTGCAATGCGGGATCATCGACCGGTCACAGGCCGATTCCCTGGTGCGTCGAGCTTGCCGCTATACGATCGATCCCATTTATATGAGGAAGGGCACTGACAAGTTTGAAACTTTTCAAAATGGCCGGGAAAATTGCGGGCCAGATACTTTCCGGCTTCGCAACGAAGGTAATCAGAAGTTCAACCTACCTCGGTCGGGGCCCCGGCCCCTCTTGCCTTCGCAAAGTGCGTTGACGAAGTTCAAACGGGAACGCGATCTGACAAAAAGCGGCGCCAGCCGCCGAATGACGAGATGTCGGAAGCGCCGAGCAAGCCCACGGATTCCACCAGAAAGCCTTTGGCGGTGCTGCCGTCATCAAGCTCTATACTGCCAATGCCCAGCGGCGGCGGGATGGCGGCCACAAAGTGGCCGAAAGCGTCGGCAGGCAGCCGCCAGACCTCCACCTCGATCGCAGTGCCGTCATTGCCGACACGGACCAGTCCTGGCTTGGGCGTGGCTTGGCCCGCGAGCTCATAAAGCTTGTATGAAGAGGCCGTCCTCATCGCCCGGCAGAACCGGGCACCAGCCTCCCTGAGCTGGCCATTGAGCGGCATTCCCGAGAGGTGAGCGCCGACCACCACCAATTCGATCGTGCCGTCTTCGGCCGATGCGCCGACAGGCTGCGCGCCCGGCTGCCGCCAGCCAGTCGCGCCGAGGGTGAGGCCGCTCGCGGCATGGAGATCGCGCGCGACGGACGCCACAAGGCCATCCAGCCCGGCGGCCGCAAGCAGCGTCACACTCATCGGCAGGCCGTCATCGCGCGTGCAGGTCGGTACGGCAATGCCGCACATATCGAGCAGGTTGACGAAATTGGTGTAGGTGCCGAGCCGGCTGTTGGTCTCGACCGGATCGGCAACCACGCCGGCAGTGGTGTAATGCGTCGGCGCGGTCGGCGCGCAGAACAGGTCGACCGAGGCGATGACCGGGGCAAGCTTCGCCTTGTAGGCCTGCAAGGCATAGAGGCCGCGAAAGGCGTCCGCCGCCGACAGACTTCTGGCGCCGCCGATGATCTTGCGCGTCACCGGATGCATGGCGGCTTCGTTGGCGTCCATGAAATCGCGGATCGCGGCGTAGCGTTCGGCCACCCAGGCGCCCTCGTAGAGGAGGTTGGCGGTGGCGTAGAAATCGCCGAAGGGAATCTCGACCAGCCGGCAGCCGAGCCGCGACAGCATGGCAAGCGAGGCCTCGAAGCCATCCTGCATCGCCGCATCGCCGAAGAATTTCAGGTCGGCTTTTGCCGGGATGCCGACGTTCAGCACCGGCGGGCGGGCGGCGAGCGGCTGGACGGCGATGTCGCGCGAATAGGGATCGGCCGCATCGCGCGCGGCTGCGACCGCGAACACCCGATAGGCGTCGTCGACGGTCAGCGCGAACACCGAGACGCAGTCGAGCGTGCGGCAGGCCGGCACGACGCCGGCCGTCGACAGCGCACCGACGGTCGGCTTCAGCCCGACGATGTTGTTGAGGCCGGCCGGGATGCGGCCGGAGCCGGCCGTGTCGGTGCCGAGCGCGAAGGAGACGATGCCGCGCGCCGTCGCCACCGCCGACCCCGAGGAGGAGCCGCCCGGCACCAGCTCCGCGTCGATGGCGTTGCGCGGGATCGGCCAGGGCGTGCGCACGCCGACGAGGCCGGTGGCGAACTGGTCGAGATTGGTCTTGCCGACGACCAGCGCGCCGGCGGCCCTGAGCCGCGCCACTACGGTGGCGTCACTGTCGGGCCAGTAGGTGTATTCGGCGCAGGCCGCCGTCGTCGGCATGCCGGCGACGTCGATGTTGTCCTTGACGGCGAAGGGAATGCCCCAGAGCGGTTTTCCCAGCGGGTCGAACGGGCCGAGCGCTTCGGCCGCCGCAAGCAGATCCGCCCGGGCGGCGAGATGGATGAAGATGCCCGGATCGTCAGCCGTCTCGATGCGGGCATAAATCGTCGCGATCACATCGCCAACGCTGACGCCGTCTCGATAGGCCGCGTGCAGGCTCGCTATGTCGAAGTGGATGTCGCTCATCTCGCCTCCCCCAGAATGATCACCGGCAGGTCCCACTGGATCAGCACGACGCAGCCGTCCTTCGTCCACACCGAATGCTCGGTCCCGACCGGATTGAGGATCACGCTGCCGGCAGGATAGTCACCGTTCTCGTCGCTCTGGATGCCTTCCAGCACGACGATGGTCTCCAGCCCGACATGGCGGTGGCGTGGCACGCCGGCGCCAGGCTGGTAGCTGAGGATGGCGACCGAGGGTTCGACCGGTCCGCCCTTGAGCAGCCAGTGCACGCCGATGCCGTCGCGGAAGGGCTCGAACGCCAGATCGCGCCAGCCGCCGTCGAGCAGGCCGGCAAAGGCAAGATTAGGCATTGGCAATTCCCTCGAGCACCTGGTCGGTCGTTGCCGTCCAGCCGACGATGGCGCCCTGCGCCCTGATCATGGCGATTGCCGCCGCCTTGAACTCGGGAAAATAACTTTCCGTCGCGTCCTCGGCGAGCAGGCACTCATAGCCGCGATCGTTGGCCTCGCGCATCGTCGTCTGCACGCAAACTTCGGTCGTCACGCCGGCAAAGACGAGTTGGCGGGCGCCGATCCACTTGAGGTCGTTGCCGAGGCTGGTCGCATAGAAGGCGCCCTTGCCGGGCTTCTCGATGACGATCTCGCCGGGCAAGGGCGCAAGCTCGTCGAGGATCGCGGTGCCGGGTTCGCCCGCGATCAGTAGACGTCCCATCGGGCCCATATCGCCGATGCGGATCGACGGATTGCCGCGGTCGCGCTTGGCCGGCGGCAGGTCCGAAAGGTCGGGCCTATGGCACTCCATGGTGTGGATTACCGGCAGGCCGGCGGCGCGAAAGCCTTCGATCAGCCGCTTCACTGTCGGCACGATCGCGGTCACGCGGCCGACGTCGTTGCCGAGACTGGCGCCGAAGCCGCCGGGCTCGGCGAAGTCTCGCTGCATGTCGATGACCACCAGCGCCATGGTCTGCCGCTTGAAGGTGAAGGAAAACGGCAGCGCATCGATTTCCGCCATCAGTGATGTCCCGCCATGTGTTCGCCGATGGTCTGCACGCTGGCCTGCGCAATCGGCGTCTCATAGACCAGCGCGCCGTCCGACATGACGAAGATGCGGTCGGACAGTTCGAGCAGTTCGTCGAGGTCTTCCGACATCAGAAGCACGGCGGCACCCGCATTGCGCGCTTTCATGATGCGGGCGCGGATTTCGGCCACCGCCGAGAAGTCGAGGCCGAAGCACGGGTTGGAGACGATCAGCAGATCGACCTCGCCGGTGAGTTCGCGGGCAAGCACGGCGCGCTGCACATTGCCGCCCGACAGCGAAGCGATTGGCGAGGCAAGCGAGGCGGTCTTGACCTTGAACTGCTCGACCAGCCTGGCGCTGAATGCCTTGATGGCGCCGGCGCTGATCCAGCTCACCGGCTTGCCGTTGCTGTCGATGTCGAAGGTGCGGAAGGAGATGTTCTCGGCCACCGTCATCTTCGGCGCGCAGGCGTTTTTCAGCGGCTCTTCCGGGATGAGCCGGACGTTGAGCGCACGCGCCTCGGCGCGCGTCGCCGCATAGGCGGTACCGCGCACCATGACTTCGCCGGCATCGCGGGGGCGCTGCCCGGCCAGCACTTCGAGGAATTCCTTCTGGCCGTTGCCGGAAATGCCGGCGATGCCGACGATCTCGCCGGAGCGCACGCCGAGATCCTCGATCCGGATCGACTTCAGCCCGGTGCGGTCAGGCGCCTTCAGCGCCTTGACCTTGAGCACGATCTCGGCGTCCAGCCTGGGCTCGGCGCGGCTGTCGAGCGCGGCGATCGGCTGGTCGCCGATCATCATCGCCGCCATGGCTTTGCGGTCTAGGTCGACGACGCGGCCGGTGCCGGTCAGCCTGCCCTTGCGCAGCACGCTGACGTCGTCGGCGAACGCCGTCACCTCGTGGAATTTGTGCGAGATCATCAGCACGGTGAGGTCGCCGGCTTTTGTCATGTCGCGCACAAGGCCCAGCACTTCCTGCGCCTCGCCGGGGGTGAGCACGGAGGTCGGCTCGTCCAGCACCAGGAAGGAGCGGCCAAGATAGAGCTGCTTGATGATCTCCAGCTTCTGCTTCTCGCCGGCCGCCAGTTCGGCCACCTTGACGTCGAGCGGCAGCTTGAACGGCATGCGATCCATGAACACGGCAAGGTCGCCGCGCTCCTTGCGCCAGTCGATCACGCCGGGAACCTTCTCGCGCGAAATGACCAGGTTTTCGGCGCCGGTCAGCGACGGGACAAGCGTAAAATGCTGGTAGACCATGCCGAGGCCGAGCGCCGATGCGTCCCTGGGGCTGGCGATCGCCACCTCGTGGCCGTCGACCAGAATGTCGCCGGCGGTCGGGTGATAGAAACCCATCATGCATTTGACCAGCGTCGACTTGCCGGCGCCGTTTTCGCCGAGCAGGGCGTGGAAAGAGCCGGCCGGCACCTTGATCGAGACATCGCCCAGCGCCGTGAAGGCGCCGAAGCGCATGGTCATGCCGATGGTCTCGACGCCGACGGCCTTGCCGGTGATCGCGCTCATCCTGATTTCCTCACGGCAGTTGGGCGACGAAGGACGCCGCGTTCGACACCGCGCCGAAGACGCCGCCCTGCATCTTGATCATCTTGATCGCGGCGAGATGATTGCCGTAGTCGGTCGCCCCGCAACAATCCTCCAGCATGACGCATTCGAAGCCGCGGTCGTTGGCCTCGCGCATGGTGGTGTGGACGCAGACATCGGTGGTGATGCCGGTGAGCACGATGTTTTCGATGCCGCGCTGGTTGAGGATCAGTTCCAGGTCGGTGGCGCAGAACGAGCCCTTGCCCGGCTTGTCGATGATCGGCTCGCCCTCGATCGGGTAAAGGTCGGGAATGATGTCCCAACCCGGCTCGCCGCGCACCAGGATGCGCCCGCAGGGGCCAAGGTCGCCAATGCCGGCATTGATGCGGCGCGAGCGCCAGCGCTTGTTGGCGGGCAGGTCGGCGAGGTCGGGCCGGTGGCCCTCGCGGGTGTGGATGATGGTGTAACCTTTCGCGCGCATGGCCGACAGCACCGACTTGATCGGCTCGATCGGCGCGCGCACCAGCGAGAGGTCGTAGCCCATATGGTCGACATAGCCGCCCGGTCCGCAGAAATCGGTCTGCATGTCGATGATGATCAACGCCGTGTTGTCGGGGCGAAGTTCGCCATTGTAGGGCCATGGATAGGGATCCGCGTCGATGTAGCGCTGGGTGATCTCGGCTCTGGCGTTCATGGCAAAAAACTCCAGTTATTTGGTGATCGACAATTCCCCCGGCGCGCCGGCAAGCGAACGGGTCGGCGACGAGGTGGCGATCATGATGATCAAGGTGAGGATGTAGGGGGCGGCGTAGAACAGGTAGTATCCTTGCGTGACGCCGACCGACTGCAGCGCCGGTCCGAGCGCTCCGGCGCCGCCGAACAGAAGGGCGGCGGCAAAGCAGCCGAGCGGATTCCAGCGCGCGAAAATGACCAGTGCCACCGCCATCAGCCCCTGGCCAGACGAGATGCGCTCCGTCCAGCTGCCGGGATAGTAGAGCGACAGATAGGCGCCGCCGATACCGGCCAGCGCGCCGCCGAGACCGGTGGCGACGAGGCGCACCGTGTTCGGGTTGAGGCCCATGGCGCGCGCTGCGTCGGAACTGTCGCCGACGACGCGCACGATGAGGCCGGCGCGAGTGTTGCGGAAGGCCCACCACAGGACGAGCGAAAGTGCCGCCCCGATCAGGAACAGGACGTTGACGTCGAGCGCCGCCTGCACCTGCGGAATGTCGGACCATGCGCCGAACGGAATGGCCGGAAGGTTGGGCGCCTTCGGCTTGATGAACGGCTTGCCGAAGAAGAAGGCGAGCCCCGAGCCGAACAGCATCAGCGCGATGCCGATTGCGATGTCATTGACTTTCGGGAATTTGCAGATCCAGCCATGGAACAGGCCGAAGCAAAGGCCGGCGGCCGCGGCGGCCAGCAAGCCGAGCCATGGCGAGTCGGTCATCACCGCGACCGCATAGGCGGTCATGGCGCCGAAGACGAGCGTACCTTCGAGGCCAAGGTTGATGCGACCGGAGCGCTCGGTGATGGCCTCGCCCAGCGAGACGAAGATGAAGGGCGTCGACACGCGGATGGCACCGCCGAGGATGGCGAGCGGCACGCCCCAGAGACCGATCTCGGTTGCGTCCATCAGGCGGCCCTCTGCCACAGGTCGGGATTGAAGGCCTTGAAGCGGCCGTACAAGGTCTCGCTGAACAGGATGACGATGAACAGCATGCCTTGCAGCACCAGCACGGTGGCGTCGGGCAGGTCCATGCGGCGCTGGATCAGCCCGCCGGACGCGTCGATGCCGCCAAGCAGGATGGCGACCGGGATGATGGCCAGCGGGTTGTGGCGAGCGAGGAAGGCGACGAGTATGCCGGTGTAACCATAGCTGGCGGCGAGCGAGCCGTTGGCGCTGCCTTGCACGGCCGCGACTTCCAGCATGCCGGCAAGGCCGGCAAAGCCGCCGGCAAGCGCGGTAAAGCCGACGATGAGCGGTCCGACGGCCAGCCCCTGCACCTGCGCTGCCCTGACATTGCCGCCGGCGATACGGGCGGCGAAGCCCCAGCGGGTCTTTTCGATCAGCACCCAGGAGAGCACGCAGGCGACGATGCCGACGGCAAGCCCCCAATGCACCTCCATGCCCGGAATATTGCCGATGCGGTAGATGTCGGCGAGCGGCTGGGTCGAGGGCTTGTTGAGCGAAGCCGGGTCGCGCAGCGGTCCTTCCACCAGCTGGTTCATCAGGGCGATGGCGATGTAGGCCATCAGCAGGCTGGAGATGGTTTCGTTTACGGCCCGGTAATGGCGGAGCGCGCCGACGGCACCTATCCAGATGCCGCCGGCGGCCATGCCCGCCACGCCCATGGCAAGAATGACGATTGAGGATGGCGCGCCGCCCAGCGCCACGCCGATGGCAGCGGCGGCGACGCCGCCGAGAACGATGGCGCCCTCGCCGCCGATGACGACGAGGCCGAGCCGCGCCGGCAGCGCCACGCAGAGCGCGGCGAGCAGCAGGGGCGCTCCGCGCGACAGCGAGTTCTGGATGGAGAACCACGAGCCGAAGCCGCCGCGCCACATGGTTTCATAGAGCTGGACCGGCGACTTGCCGACCAGCGCAATAAACAGGCTGAACAGGACCATGCCGACGACCAGCGCCGCGAGCGGAATAACGAAGGCTTCCGCCCGCCTGGCGATCCATTCGAGCGCCGCCGGATATCCCCTGGCGCCGAACACTGCCGGCGCCTCCGCACTGCTGGTCGTATCCGTCATGGTCCCCGTCTCCGCGCTCCAGGTTCAGGCGGTCGAGCCGACGACGCCCTCGACGAGATAGTCCATGCTTTCGAGCTCGATGGCGGTCTCGGCGAAGGCCTGGCCTTCCGTCGCCACGACGGCGCCCTTGTTGCTCTTCAGCGGACCCTTGATGACGGAGAAGCCGCCTTTCATCATTTCGGCCAGGGTGGCGTCGAACTGCTTGCGGGCCGCCTCGCCGACGGCGGGACCCAGCGGGCTCATCTTGACGAAGCCGTCGGCCAGTCCGCCGCGGGTGAAATTGGGCAGCGGCGTGCCGGCGATGAGGTCGTCGACGAACATCTTGTAGACCTTGGCCCAGTTCCACTCGGCACCGGTGAGGTATTTTTCCGGCGCCAGCGGGCTCTGGTTGGCGTGATAGCCGCAGACGAAGGCGCCGCGGCCGGCGGCCGTCTCGACCACCACTTTCGGGCTGTCGACATGGCAGGTGATGACGTCGGCGCCCTGGTCGACCAGGGCGTTGGTGGCTTCCGCCTCCTTGACCGCCAGCGACCACTCGCCGGTGAAGATGACCTGGCAGGTGATCGTCGGGTCGACCGAGCGCGCGCCGAGCAGGAAGGAGTTGATGTTGAGCAGCACCTGCGGGATCGGCTTGGCGGCGACGAAGCCGAGCTTTTTGCTCTTCGAGGTGTGGCCGGCGACGACGCCGTTGAGATACTGGCCCATGCCGATATAGCCGAAATAGGAACCGGCATTCATCGGATGCTTGTCCTTGTTCCACATGCCGCCGCAATGGCGGAACTGCACGTCGGGGAATTTCGCGCACATGCCCAGCATGTGCGGATCGAAATAGCCGAAGGAGGTCGGGAAGATCAGCGAGGCGCCATCGAGATTGATCATCGATTCCATCGTCTTCTGGACGTCGACCGTCTCGGGAACGTTTTCCTCCTCGACGATGGAGATGCCTTCGATGCCCTTCAGCGACGCCGCCCCCTCGGCATGCGCCTGGTTGTAGCCGTAGTCGTCCTTCGGGCCGACATAGATGAAGCCGACGGTGGCGGCGGCGGCGAAGGCACGGCTGATCGGAAAGGATGCCGAGGCCAGGCCGAGTGCGGCTCCCGCGGCGGAGGTCTTGAGCAGTTGGCGGCGGTTAAGCATGAATCTGTCGGTCATAGTGAATGCTCCCCTTTGGGACCCTTTTCCGGGTCGGTTAACATGCCGTCAAGAAAGTGCATGCAATCACCGTGCCAGTTTTCAAATTGAAATTTATCCAATAAAATCAGTTATCATATCGAAGGATCGTGCTCACAGCACAGGCAATTGCATGCACTTTTTGCCTTGAAAATAGCCAGTTTGACAGGCAGATTAAAATAGAGGCATAGAGGGCATATCGAGTCGAAGGACCGACGAGTCGGCCGACTCCACGAGAAGACGCGACGGAGGAAACTTGTCGGGGAAGCGCAGCTTGATCAGGTCGGGCACGACCGTGGATCAGATGGTGCGGGCGATCGGCGACCGGATCGTCACCGGCTACCTGCGCCCCGGCGAAAAGCTGGACGAGGCCTCGCTCGCCGCCCGCTTCGACGTATCACGCACCCCGGTCAGGGAGGCGCTCGGCCAGCTCAGCGCCATGGGCCTGGTCGAGAGGCGACCCAACAGGGGCGCTATCGTGGCCGTCGTGACGCAGGAGCATCTCGCCTCGATGTTCGAGAGCATGGCCGAACTGGAGGCGATCTGCGCGCGCTTCTCGGCCGAGCGCATGACCAGCAGCGAGCGCCGCGGGCTCGAGACCGAGCACCAGGCTTCAGCGCGGATGGTTCAGCTGGGCGCCGAGGAGGACTATGAGTATTTCAACACCGAGTTCCATAGCCGGCTTTATCGTGGCGCCCACAATACGCATATCCACGATCTCACCGTGATGACCCGCAGCCGGTTGGCACCCTTCCGCCGCGCGCAGTTCATGCTGCCCGGACGGCTGGCCAAATCCTGGCAGGAACACGACCTAATTGTCACCGCAATCATGCGCGGAGACAGCGTTGCTGCGGGCAAGGCCGCCAGGGACCATGTCTCTATCGTCAGCGAAGCGAGCGCGGTGTTCGCGACTGACGATCGCAAGCCAATTCGGCGGGACGTGGCCTGAAAATTTCCGGACAGCCCGAATGGATGTCGCTTCCAGGCAGTGCAAAGTTTCACTCCAACGACCGTGATGCGACCCAAAGCTGCATCCGGTATAAGGTGACCCTATTGGCGAATGGCTGAACCAGCGTCTTGTCGACCTTGGCGAACCGCTTCGTAACCTATTGGCGGATAACGATTATTTTAGCCGCGGAGGGTCCTCGTTTTCTACACAAGATCAATATGCTAGCGGCTGGTTCGCCAACCCTAGGCAGATGATGGACGTTCTCGGCCACAACGACATCGACCATGCGGAACTCTATCTTGGGAGGCTTTTTCGTGGGCCAAAATCAGAAGTCCTCCCGTCTGGCTTCCGCGACCGAGCTCGTCCAGTCGAATTAAACGGCCTATACGCGCCCAGGAGAAACCCTGAACTGAAGTCAGGGACCGCGCTCAGAAACGCGCAGCTTTTGATCAGCCCCGGCCATTGGCGCAAAATCGTATTTGGCCAGCACCCCAGCTATCCTGGCAAAGCCGACAAATGCCTGCCGCGCCTGATCGGTTGTCATCTGACCAGCAATCGCGGCGTTGCAGCTTCTCACCGCGCAGCTGTATACCGGTCCCCGACGGGCCCTTGGCCATTGATTCAAGAATACCAGCGCCTCCCGCACCGAGTTGATGTCGTGTATCACGTCACTGGTCTTAACCTGCACGGGGGCACGGAAAGCCAGACTGGTCATTTGTTACCTCCCTGGGATTGCAAGGGTTGCTTCAGCATCACATGATGCGGCTCTTTCGTTTGAGGCTGTCGAACGCCATTTGACCATCCTCGCTGTCTGCGGAGGCCAGGACTCGACGAGCCCCGGCCTTCCTTCGCGAACCTCATTTGCTGCCGTTGATTGCAATGCGTTTGGCGCTTGCCTGCGCCTTTTTGGTCTTCGGCAGTGTCACCGTGAGCACACCGTTCTTGAACGTGGCCACCACCTTGTCGTCTTCAACCTCACGGCCGAGACTGAAGCGCCGCTCAAAGCGCCCATAATAGCGTTCGCTGAACTGGCGGTCCTTGTCCTCGGTTTCTGCTTTCTTCTCGCCGCGAAGCGTCAGAACACCATCATCCAGCATGACCTCGACGTCGTTTTCATCGAGGCCCGGGATTTCGGCGGTCACCCGGATTTCCTTATCGGTTTCCGAGAACTCCACGCTTGGCCAAATGCCATTGAGAGAAGGCACGCGGCCAAGAACCGAAGGCGTGTCAAAACCGCGGAACACCTCGTCGAACAGCCGGTTGACATTGCGGTGCAACGACAGGAACGGATCCATGTCGTCACTGCGATAAATGCTCGGTGCCTGGCTGCCGCCACGGCTCCAGGGAATCAAGTCACGTACGCTCATTTGTCCTTCTCCTTTCCGTTTTATGGGTCGCACCCGGACCCCATCCACGACAGGGTGTCTGCTGCAGGCCGACCGCCAAAGATCAGGCCGCCGCGCTTTCAATGCCCTTGGAGGCCGCATTCTTGCCGGTATCGACATTAATCGCGATCCGGCGCGGCTTCATCTCCTCGGGAATTTCCTTCTTGAGGTCGATGATCAGCAGACCGTTTTCGAGCTTTGCCCCGACAATGGTCACATGATCGGCGAGCTCGAAGCGGCGCGCGAACGACCTCAGCGCCAAGCCATGATGGAGGTACTGAACCCCGTCATTCTCTGTCTTGGCGCCCTCGATCACGAGCATATTTGGCTCATGCGTGATCGTAAGCTCGTCTTCACCGAAACCGGCGACCGCGAGGACAATGCGATAGGTGTCTTCGCCGAGCTTGGCGATATCGTATGGCGGCCAGCTATCCGCGTTCTGCGGGGGGCTGGCGTTTTCGAGCAGGTTGAAGATGCGGTCAAAGCCGATGCTCGACCGATAGAAGGGGGAAAAGTCCAGGTTCGTTCTCATAGCTACATCCTCCTTGGAGCAACATAGATACGAGGGAACGCCAAGAAGCTCCGGCGCTCCCTGACACATCGGCCCCTTGCGCGGCGACCGACAAAGATGAGTTGGGAATCGATTTCGGCCGTGTCAAGAGCGACCGCTAAAGCAGTTTCGCGACCGCCTTCGGATGGCAGGGTGGCAAGCTCTCCAGCGAATGCCCCATCTACTTCGCAGGTATTTCGAACGGAGGAAAAGGATGACTATGACAAGCCAAGACGTCTCGGTCCTCGGATTCATGGACGACGTGACGATTGCGGAGATCATCGCGTCCGGTGCCTCGCTCGAGGAATTGAGAAGACTGGGCCTGGGCCTTCCGTGATGAGGCGCTGATGAGCCAGGGACGACCATTGCCGGGACACGGGTGGCAGCGCAAGGGAACCGGGACGAAGCGTGAAGATGCCGGCAGGTCCTGCCATTCAGGCAGACGTGCTTAGTCGTGCGATCCGCTTGGAAAGTTGTCCGTGCTGGAGGCATCTATATGACAGACAACGACAAGGGGCTCGGCTTCCCGCTCCCCTCGCCTCGGTGACGCACCGCTTTGATGCTGCGGAGATTGCCGCCGCAGCACTAGCCCTGACTATCTAAAGATGGTCTATTTTGCTGATCTTCGGCCCTGTCATCCACTGCGGCGCCGCGGGCAGATCCTCGATGACGGCGACCCTGCGTGCCCAGGTCATAAAGGCCCTGTTCGCCGCCTCCACAGGCTTCCGGCCATCGTACGCGGAGTAGCATGCATCCGACGCCGCAGCGTGGAGGAGGCCGCGCCTTTCAACCGGCCATTCTTCCAGAAACTCTATCGCATCCATGACACAGCCGATCTTTTGGACAACATGGCTCTCGTCTCTTACGAAAACCGGTTGTTTGAACGTCGCGCTTTCCATAGTGACCTCCCTTCAAACCGTGGCGCAACTGGATCTTGCCTCCCCGTGCGCGGCTCCCGGCAAACGATGTCGGCTAGCTTGGCGAATGCCACGGCAAACGGCGGAAACCGGATTTTCAAAGAGCATCGTTTCCATGCGATCCTTCGGCTCCTGCTAACCCGATATCCGGCAAGCCGCGCTGGACACATAAAGAGATTGGAAACGCCACTTTCCAGTTCAAGGGGAGCGGACCCGGCTATTGAATTGTGAAGATGCCGTCTACGGCCTGCCATTCGGAAGGCCGGATAAGGCGGTGATGGGCGACTCGCACGGAATGCAGCGCTCCTTCGAGTTCGCGCTCCCAGTAATCCAGAAACCCCTTGAGGGTCGGGAATTCCGGTGCCAGGTCGTATTCCTGCCAAACGTAGAGCTGCAAAAGGCTCGGATGATCGGGAAGGTGGTAGTGAATTTCCGCAGTTGTGAGACCGTAGCCCTCCATCTGCAGCCGGAATTCCCTGCTGACCATGCGTCTCTCCTATCGCGCGCGTTCAGGCATCAAGTCTTTGCGGGCGTTCTCGGGCACGCCGTTCCTCGAGGTCACAGCCTACCTCGGCGCGACTATCGTCCAGTCGGCGAAGTGCATCCATGACGGCGTCAAATGTCACCGGGTTCGCAGCACCCGGTGGCTTTCGCAGCGCAGGCATGGAGTCGACGGCGCAAGCATCAGAAGCCCATGAGGCAAGAATGGCGCGCTTCTCCTGAGTGTCGAGGGTGCGGTCGCCCACCACCTCATCGGGGTGGCTAAAGTGCCGCGCCGGAAACAGCAGGCGGTCAAGCGAAGGATCAGTGGTTTCAGGGGCGATCGAGGGGATGTTTTTTGGGAAAGTTCGTTCCATCGACAGTCTCCGCTTCCTAACAATCTCCTTGGCATTATTGGTGTTGCAGTGACCCTTTTCGGGGTCTCCAACCGCAAAAAATTTCGTGGAATTCGGGCCGAATTTCAAGACCTGAAAATCGCGCGCCCCGCAAAAATAGCTGCATGAATTCATGCGGCTAGCACTCCGGAATGCCGAGTGCCAAATTTTTTTCAGCGACCTCTTGAAACGCAGAAAATGCAAAACTAGTTCGATATGCGCGCGATGCCTGAAAAGGGTCGCGGCGCCCCGCACTGGCCCGATATTGCCGGTCCGGTGTGGAGGAACTCAAAAATCTGTTTGTCCTGAAGGAGAACGATATGACGTTCCGTCCATTGCATGACCGTATCCTGGTCCGCCGCATCGAAGCCGAGGAGAAGACGGCTGGCGGCATCATTATCCCCGACACTGCCAAGGAGAAGCCGCAAGAGGGCGAGGTGATTGCCGTCGGCCCAGGCGCCCGCGACGAGAGTGGCAAGCTCACGCCGCTCGACCTCAAGATCGGCGACCGCATCCTGTTCGGCAAGTGGTCCGGCACGGAGATCAAGCTCAACGGCGAAGATCTGCTCATCATGAAGGAAAGCGATGTGATGGGCGTGATCGAGCAGACCGCGACGGTCAAGAAAGCCGCCTAAGCGAGGCTCTGGTCCAACCGCAATCCAGTCAGTGAACTGCCTAGTGAAGGAGTGATCCAATGGCTGCCAAGGAAGTGAAATTCCATTCCGACGCCCGCGAGCGCATGCTGCGCGGCGTCAACATACTCGCCGACGCGGTGAAGGTGACGCTGGGCCCCAAGGGCCGCAACGTCGTCATCGACAAGTCGTTCGGCGCCCCGCGCATCACCAAGGACGGCGTCACCGTCGCCAAGGAGATCGAGCTTGAAGACAAGTTCGAGAACATGGGCGCGCAGATGGTGCGCGAAGTCGCCTCGAAGACCAGCGACATCGCGGGTGACGGCACTACCACCGCTACGGTGCTCGCCCAGGCGATCGTCCGCGAAGGCGCCAAGGCGGTCGCCTCGGGGATGAACCCGATGGACCTGAAGCGCGGCATCGACAAGGCCGTAGAAGCCATCGTGGCTGAGCTGAAGACCAATGCCCGCAAGGTGACCAAAAATGACGAGATCGCCCAGGTTGGCACCATCTCGGCCAATGGCGACGTCGAGATCGGCCGCTTCCTTGCGGAAGCGATGCAGAAGGTCGGCAATGAGGGCGTCATCACCGTCGAGGAAGCCAAGACCGCCGAGACCGAGCTGGAAGTCGTCGAGGGCATGCAGTTCGACCGCGGCTACCTCAGTCCCTACTTCATCACCAACCAGGACAAGATGCGCGTCGAGCTCGAAGAGCCCTATGTGCTGATCCACGAGAAGAAGCTGTCCAATCTGCAGGCGCTGCTTCCGGTGCTGGAAGCTGTCGTGCAGTCGTCCAAACCGCTGCTGATCATCGCCGAGGATGTCGAGGGCGAAGCGTTGGCGACGCTGGTCGTCAACAAGCTGCGCGGTGGCCTTAAGGTCGCCGCCGTCAAGGCGCCCGGCTTCGGCGACCGCCGCAAGGCAATGCTGGAGGATATTGCCATCCTCACCGGCGGCACCGCGATCTCGGAAGATCTCGGTATCAAGCTGGAGAATGTCACGCTCAACATGCTCGGCCGCGCCAAGAAAGTGGTGATCGAGAAGGAGAACACCACCATCGTCGACGGCGCCGGCTCGAAGAGCGAGATCCAGGGCCGCGTCAGTCAGATCAAGGCGCAGATCGAGGAGACTACCTCCGACTACGACAAGGAAAAGCTGCAGGAGCGGCTGGCCAAGCTCGCCGGCGGTGTCGCCGTCATCCGCGTCGGCGGCTCGACCGAGGTCGAAGTCAAGGAGCGCAAGGACCGTGTCGACGATGCCATGCATGCGACGCGCGCCGCGGTCGAGGAAGGCGTGTTGCCAGGTGGCGGCGTGGCGCTTCTGCGTGCGGCCAAGGCACTGGACGGCGTGCAGGCCGAGAATGAAGACCAGAAGCACGGTATCGAGATCGTGCGCCGCGCGATCGAAGCGCCTGTGCGCCAGATCGCCGAGAACGCCGGCGCGGAAGGCTCGATCATCGTCGGCAAGCTACGCGAGAGGCCGGAATTCGGCTGGGGCTGGAACGCACAGACCAACGCGTTCGGCGACCTCTACAACGAGGGCGTCATCGATCCGGTAAAGGTGGTGCGGACCGCGCTCCAGGATGCGGCATCGGTTGCCGGCCTGCTGGTGACGACGGAAGCGATGGTTGCCGAGAAGCCGAAGAAGGAACCCGCCGTTCCGGCAATGCCGGCTGGTGGCATGGACTTCTGATGGTAACGGCTGTGTCCGCGCCCGGTGGGCGCGGACACCCTGACAAATGGGTAGAGCCATGAACGTGATGAACTTGAACGTAATCCCCCCGCCGTCGCGGGCGGCCACCGATCTGAACTACGAAGCAGACCTGAAGGTTGCGCTTGACCCGATATTGGTCGAGTTGCTCGACAGAGCGGAGGCCGCGGGTTGGGATCGGCGCAAAGCCGCATACACGGTGATGTTTCTGGCCGCGCGGAATCTTACCGACGGCAAAGGCCCACCTGGAAACGGGAGTTCGGCAGGCTAAGGCGCGACGCACGCAACCTATCGCGCACGCGCCGTGGGAAAGGCTTCCGATCGATTGAGCTAACCACGTGAACGGAGGAAAACATGGAACACAGTCAATTTCAGCATCCCGTGAGGGTGCTCGTGGGTCTTGGGTTTCCAACCGACATTCAAAGCGTAAAAGACGCCTTCGTCCTGCTGGATGAATGGCCGCCATCGAAGCGAAACCCTGCTCATGGCGTCGCGCTCAATGCCTGTCGGGCAGCCCTTGCCGGCGAGGTGGATGCCGAAACCGCTCGCAGCACTTTTGTTGCCTTCGCCCGCCGCATGGATTTGCTTGTACAGGCCGCAGGCGACATCGTCGCGGCCAAGGCAGTCGGCACCTTCGGATTAGCTGCGGAAGGCCATTTCAACAAATCGATGTAATCGATCTGTCGGAACGGAGGAAACCATGAGGGATATTCGATTTCCCGAACCAGTGAGACTGCGCGTGAGACCCTCAAGGGAGCGGGTGGTTGCCAGCAGTTGGGAAGCACTTGAGTGCCTTCAAGACCATTGGCCAGAATGGACGAGAGGACCAAGCTATCGAGCAGCCTGCCGCACTTGCCGCGACTCCCTGGACGGATGGCGGGCCCCACAACAAGCAAGAAGGGCATTTTTGAAAGCAGCCCGTCGTGCAGGTTTGGTCCAGGCTTCATAGTGAGCTCAGATGCGCGCGAGCCGTCGCTGGAACAAAGCGGAGAGGCCTCGCGCCAGATCTGCGCAGGCGAGACCTCAACGCCTACTCGGATGAGCACGATCCGCCTGGACGTCGAACTGCGCGTCACCCCGGAGGACTTACTTACCCCCTCGCCTCCTGCCAGTGGGGATAGGTGACATAGGCGGTGACCGCGCCTTGCTCGTGCGAGCGGATCGTGACCTTCTGGCCTTTGGGCATATGGACGATTTCGCCCGGCCCTGCGGTGACGCTGCCTGACTTTCCGGACACCGACAGCCGCCCCTCGAGGACGACCATCACATCATCGACGGCCATCGTCTCCTCCAGTGTCTGGTTCGGCCCATAGCGCCCATACCCTCTGGTGATCGGGGAGGCATGGCGCTGGTCGACCAGATTGCCCACAAATACCTCTCCGCCCTGCCCCGGGGAACGCCAGCACTGCGTCGGTAATGTTGAACTTGCGAACCTTCACGGGAATTTCTCCTTCTAGCTGGTGTGGTTCAGCGCTAGCTGGTGTGGTTGAGCGGTTAGCTTGAACTCCTGAGTCTCAACGCGGAGTCCACAGGGCAGCCTCCTTCATGTCGTCCTTTCCTCCGCGTAAATCGGGTGCGCTTATTCATCAGCCCGACCCTGTCAAGGGCGGGGCTTGGCGCGAAAGGCTGTGTGTGGCGCTCGATGCATTGCCGAGCACGCAATTGGCCTGCTTGCGAGCATCAAGTCTGCTCAGGCGGTTGCGCCACCGTCGGCGGTCAGGATGGCGCCCGTGATCACGCTCGCGGCGGGACTTGCCAGAAAGACCACAGCGTTCGCGATTTCGCGCGGCTCGGCGTAGCGTCCCAGTGACGTCAGGCTTCGCTGGAAATCGGCAGCTTCCCCATCCGCCGGATTTGCATCCGTATTGGTCGCCCCGGGCTGCACAAGATTCACGGTGATGCCGTTCGGGCCGAGTTCACGCGAAAGACCGCGGGTAAAGGAGGTAAGTGCCGCTTTGGACATCGCGTAAACTGTTATGCCTGGGAACGGGACCCGCTCTCCGAGGGCCGAACCGATCGTGATGATGCGTCCCCCTTCGGGGAGATGCGGAATAACTGCCGTCGCAAACAGCACTGGCGCTCGCACGTTGACGTCCATCACGGCCTGATAGTCGTTCACGTCGATCTCGGCGATCGTTCCGGTGTGGCCGATAGCCGCGCTGTTGACGAGGATATCGAGTCCACCGAGCGCCGAGACGGCTTGGCTCACTGAGCGCGTGATGGCCTCCGGGGCGGCGCTGTCGGCTTGGATGGCGACTGCGCGACGCCCCATGCTTTCGATGGACCTGACCACCGCATCAGACTTCTCGGCGGAGCGCCTATAAGTAAATGCAACGTCGGCGCCGTTCTCCGCCAGTGCTAACGCGATCGCGGCCCCGATGCCCCGCGATCCTCCAGTCACCAATGCACGCTTCCCACTCAGATCGATCATGTGTCCGTCCTTTTCTACCAACTTTGTTCAGGCATCCAATTTGGTTCGCGTAGGATGCGACACCCGCTCGACGGCCTGATCCGGGATTTGGTGTTCGACATCGGTCCCGATTAGTGTCGAGAAGTGCCAAACTGTGTTGCGGGGGGAGGAACGCCGCCCGATGGCTCACGAGGCAGCCATGGCAATCATCCTCAGGAGCGATGGCCGCTTCGTCCTGGAGCCTAGGAAGCCACGAGCCCGTTGGGGCTCGGGTAAAGCCAGCCATGTCTGGATCCCGAACAGGCTGTTCGCACCGCCTCGGGCGGCCGCTGACGTGCGCTCCGGATGGGTGACACCGCGCCCGCCCAGGGCCTTGAACGGTTCGCGTATTAGGGGTCGAGACCCCAAATGTCCGGATTCCGTGCGAAATACTCGATCAGCATTTCGGTGAGAACCCGCACTTTCCGCGCGGGATGCTGACCCGGCGGGCGGACGACATACGCGGCCCCCGGAGGCACCGGATAGCGTGTCATGATCGGAACCAATGCACCGGAGGCCACATATCCATATGTGATGCAATCGGGGAGCCAGGCGATACCGAGGCCTGCCGCCGCAGCAGCGGCAAGCGCCGTGGCGCTGTCGGCCTTGAACCTGCCCTGCGGCTGAACCGTGACGATCCTGCCGCCATCCATGAACTGCCAGGCTTCCGTTCCCTGCATGAGGGCCTGATGGGTGACGAGTTCGTCCAGCGTCTGAGGTGACCCATGCGCTTTGATGTAATCCGGGCTTGCGACAAGCTTTCCATGGATCGGCCCAACGCGCTTCGCGATCAAGTTGGAGTCCTGAAGGTAGGCGCCCCGGATCGCGCAATCGAAACCCTCCGCAATGAGATCGACGAAGCGATCGCTGTAGGAGGTATGGATTTGAAGCTTCGGGTGCAGACGCGCCATTTCCGCGATCACCGGGGCGAAGTGGGTTGGGCCGAAAGTAAGCGGCATGGCAACCCTCAGGCGGCCGCGAAGGTCGCCGGTCGGGAGGATCGTTTCCCTGGCGGTGTCGATCTCGGCGCTGGCCCGGGCCGCATGGTCCCTGAACGTGATTCCCGCTTCCGTGAGCGCGGCGCCGCGGGTCGTTCGCGCAAGAAGCTGGACGCCAAGCTCCGCTTCAACCCGAAAGAGCCGTCGACTGACAATTGACTTGGAGACGCCAAGCCGGCGCGCGGCGGCCGATACGCCCCCTGCATCCGCTACTGCGACGAATGTCTGCAGATCTTCGATGTCCAACTCGGTGTTCCTAATTTCGCGACACAGATTGCCTGACTATGGCACTACCGCATCGTCAAAGGGAACAGCAAATTACATCCAGGCAACGTCGCCTGCTGGCGCATGTCTCCCGTCGAACCAATTGCCGTCTATGGCAGCAGAGAAAGGAAGTCTTGATGATCCTTCGTAATGGCCTCGATTCGCTTCTTCGTCCTGAAGACTCGGTCCTCGTTCTGATCGACCACCAGCCTTATCAGCTCGCAAGCCTGAACAGCCACGATCCCCACATGGTGGTCAACAACACGGCCGCGCTGGCGAAGCTGGCAAAAGCTTTCAATGTTCCGACCATTCTCACCAGCGTGATCGCGGCGCGCGGTGGACTTCTCTTCAAGCAGATCACCGACGTATTTCCAGGCCAGGAAGTCATCGATCGCACCTGGGTGAACACCTGGCAGGACGAGAATGTGGTGAACGTCGTCAAGGCGACCGGCCGCAAGCAGTTGATCATCGCCGGCCTGTGGACCGAGGTCTGCGTCGCAATGCCAGTGATTCAGGCCGCCGGCGAAGGCTGGGACGTGACCGTGATCACCGACGCGTCGGGCGGGATTTCGAAGGAGTCTCACGAAGTTGCCATCCAGCGAATGATCGCGGCCGGCGCGAACGTAATGACCGTGATGGCGCTCGCTGGCGAATGGCAACGCGATTGGGCGCGCACCGAGCATGTCGAGGAGTTGACCGAGATTCTCATCCAGCACTTCGGCGGCAGCGGCATCGCATATCTTTGGGAGCAGCAGCTTCTCAACACGTCGGTGCCGAACGCCGCTAGCTGATCTCTGCCGAGGATGACCGGGATTTCGAGCGACGGATCGCTCCTCGTCCGGCGTCATCCCTTTCCAGCAAGGCCGCCGTCCATGTTGGACGGCGGCCTTACCCAAGCACCACTCTCACCGACCGCCAGATGCGGCCACAGCCGGCTTGGCCTGGCCATTTACCGCCTCGGAGAAAGGACTTTGAAGATGTCGATGGAGAATTTCCCTATCGGACAGGAGATGGACGTCACCTATCCGAACTTCAAAGTGAGTTTGACGCTTCTCTCAGGCACGCAACTGAGATCAAGGAAGGATCGTTCGCCCGGACCGAGACCGTCGATATTCAGGTCGTGCCGCTCGGCAACGGTATCTTTGCCGTCAGTTGGCAGGAGATGGACGGTGCGACTGTCATGAATGTTCAAATGGGCCGAGAGCGGAAGGGCAGCTTCGAGTCCGCGGATATCGAAAGCGGACATTCACGTCGATGTGGGCATGACCATGATCTGACCCCGAACAGACTGGGAGCGAGGTGCCAAAAGCTTCAACGCCGAAGAGCGATGTAGGTCAAATCAGACGACCCTCATTATGACATCGATGTTGCCCCGTGTCGCTTTGGAGTAAGGACAAATCTCGCGCGCTTCATCCACCAGAATTTGCACCACATCGCGCTCCAGACTCGGCACGGCAATATCCAGTTGGACGCTAAGAAAGTGGCCGTTTTCCCCGTAGTTCAGATTCACCTCGGCCTCGATGCTCATCCCTGCAGGCAGCGCCATTTTTCGTTCGTGGGCCGCAGATGCGATTGCGCTTGCGAAGCTGGCCGACCAGCCGGCTGCGAGCAACTGCTCCGGATTGGTGCCGATGCGCGCCGATCCAGGCGTCGATAGCCAGATGTCCAGAAGGCCGTCGGAACTGCGCGAGGCGCCATTTTCGCGGCTGCCCGTGGTTGCGGTCCTTGCCGTATAGACAACCCTTGGAATGTGGCTCATGGGCATTCTTTTGCTGGTAGCGGTAACCGCCGCTTGGGCGGTTGCCGCGAACTCGATCAGGCGTCGACTTCGACAACGGCATCGGCAAAGGCCTGCGGCGCTTCCTGGGGCAGGTTGTGCCCGATGCCGCCGGTGACGACCCGATGCGCGTATCTGGCCCGGAACATGGCGGCATACACGCTGGCGTCCGGATGCGGCGCGCCATTGGCGTCGCCTTCGAGGGTGATCGTCGGCACGCCGATGACCGGTGCCTGCGCGAGTCGCTCCTCGAACGTGTCGTATTGCTGCTCGCCGGCGGCGAGTCCGAGCCGCCAGCGATAATTGTGAACCACAATGGCCACGTGATCGGGATTGTCGAAGGCAGCGGCGCTGCGCTCGAATGTGGCATCGTCGAAATTCCACTGCGGCGACGCGAGTTGCCAGATCAGCCTGGCGAAATCCCGTGTGTATTTCTCGTAGCCGGCGCGGCCGCGATCGGTGGCGAAGTAATATTGATACCACCATTGCAGCTCGGCCTTGGGTGGCAGCGGCAGCTTGCCGGCTTGCTGGTTGCCGATGAGGTAGCCGCTCACCGAGACCATCGCCTTGCAGCGTTCAGGCCATAGTGCGGCAATGATGTTCGCGGTGCGGGCGCCCCAGTCGCAGCCGCCAATCGTCGCCTTTTCGATGCCCAGTGCGTTTATCAGGGCGACAATGTCCGCGGCAATCGCAGACTGCTGACCGTTGCGCATCGTGTCATCCGACAGGAACCGGGTCGTGCCGTATCCGCGCAGGTAGGGAACAATCACGCGGTGGCCTTTCGCTGCCAGCAGAGGGGCGACATCGGCATAGGTGTGGATGTCATACGGCCAGCCATGCAGCAGGATGACGGGCGGGCCGTCGGTCGGTCCAAGTTCCGCATAGCCGACGCTCAGCACGCCGGCCTCGATCCGCTTCAAGGGCCCAAAGGACGCCGCAGGCTCTCCAGTCGTCTGCTGCGCTTGCGCCGGGCCGATCAGGCCGAACTGAGTGGCGGCGACGGCTATCGCGGCGGCGCCAAGGAACCGACGGCGATCTTGGTCGATCTCATCTGGGATATTGAGCGAATGCATTTGGGAACCTCTATCCTTGCGCGTGCGATCAGCCGAACGTGAATGCAAAAACCTCCACGCCCGAGTCGAGAAACTCGATCTGGAACTGCCGATCGACGATGGGTTTCGATTGTCGGATCAGTTGGTATAGGCGCTGCTCTGTCACTGCGCCTTCGCCCTTTTCATTGGCGTCGATGCCGTGAGCCGTGCCTGGCGGCTGTCCGTCGATCAGCACGCGAAATCTCACAGACGTTCCCGGCGCTGCCGGACCCATGACCAGATGAAGGTCGCGCGCGTGAAAACGGTACGCGATGCCGCCATCGGACTTGTTCAGTACGGCGGTTTCTTTCCTTACCGTCCACCTGCCAGACAGCCCCCACTCATTCAGGTGTAATCGCGCCGGCACGTCGTAGATGTGCGGCGCGTCCAAGACCGCTTCACCGCCGGAGGCAAAATTCTGGGTGCGTTCGTAGCCGATATAATTTTCCGGAGACTTGAGGGTCTCCCAATCGGCCGCGGCTTCGATGCCGCGGGCATCCACCGACACAGGCTCACGGTCGAATCCGCCGGCGCCAGCCTCAGTCAGCAATTCCTGGATGACCATTTCCGACTGTTGGTATGAGCCCTCGCCAAAGTGGTGATACCGGACGCGTCCCCGCGAATCGACGAAATAGAGTGCCGGCCAGTACTGGTTGTTGAAAGCCCGCCATATGAGATGGTCGTTGTCGACGGCGATCGGGTAATCGATCCCCAGGTCTTTCACCGCCCTGTGCACGTTGTTCAGGTCTTTTTCGAACGCGAACTCCGGCGCGTGGATTCCGATCACCACCAAACCATGCTTCCGGTATTTCTCGTCCCAGGTCTGAACGTAGGGAAGCGTGCGTAGCCAGTTGATGCAGGTGTAGGTCCAGAAATCGATGAGGACGACCTTGCCATGCAAAGCCGACGCCGTCAGCGGCGGCGAATTTATCCACTCGTTCGCCACGCCAAGCGAAGCAAGCTCGGATTGCCCCTCAAACTGGTCGGAGGAAAGTCCGTGAAGAAACGGAACCCTCATCGGTGTGGAGACTATCGGCTGAGCCACATTCGTGTCTCCCAGAAAACTGGTAATCGGAGCCCCGATTGCCATTGCGAGCGCCACGGCGACGAGCAGTTTGGTTGCGTTCATCGACGACGCCTTTTTCAGTTTCGATCGATATCGCCGCGCAGACGGTTCGGCGGCGCGCTGCGCGCTGAATCCTTCAAAGCGGAAGCTCTTTGCCTGCCTGCTCAGCCACCATGTATTCCGCGTACCAGTCCGGCCAGTTCTCATCGCGCTGGCCGCCGTTGCGCTTCTCATGCTCGCCGTGGGCCTCCGACGCGCGTCGCAGCGCGGCAGCAATATCCGCTCCGGAAGCGTAGGTCGTGGTGCCGGAGTCGATGCGACCGGGAAAGCGGGTGGTAATTTCCTGCAGCAGCCATTCGTTGCCGTCCGGGTCCTTGAACGTCGCGAACGAGGAGTAGCTGCGCCGCTCGGGATCGCGCCCCTTGACCGTCGGCTTGCCGGGACCTGTGCGGTGAAACGCTTCGTTGACCTCGACGCCGTGGCCAATGAGCTCGGCGCGCGCCGCCTCGATGTCCGACACGACAAGATAAAGTCCGCTTGCCGAGCCGGGCGCCGACTTCGTGATCCCCTTGCCGAAGTGGATCGAGGCAGGCGAGCCCGGAGGTGTGAACTGCACACCCCGGAACGTATCGCCGACGACGAAATCGCCGTCGAGCCGCCAACCCAGGCCGCTATAAAAGCTCTTGGCGCGATCAACGTCCGAGACGGGGATGACCACGACCTCGAGCTTCATGTCGAGCGCCTGCTTTTTGAGGGTCCCCGTCGCAGTTTCGCGCATTTCGTCACGGGGCGTTTTCATGGTTTGAGACATTTGTCGTTCCTTTCTAGTGAGGTCGTTATTTGGTTTGCCGCAGCGGCCTGAAGGCAGCGCGCAACTCGGCGGAGAAGAGTTCCGGCTGCTCCCACGCGGCGAAGTGGCCGCCTTTGTCGACCTGATGGAAGTAGATCAGGTTGGGATAGGCGCGCCGGGCCCACGTCTCGGGGGCCTGATAGCCTTCCCCTGGAAAGACCGTGATGGCGACCGGCACCGAGATTTCGTTGGTCTTCTCCGGGTCGGCAAAAACGGGACTGCGCCCGCCGCCGTACTCCCAGTAAATGCGCCCCGACGAGGTGGCGGTGTTCGTCAGCCAGTACAGAGTTATGTCGTCCAGCACCTCGTCCAGCGACTTTTCAGGGTCGCTTTTGTCGTAGGTCCAGCCCGAAAAGCCCGGATGCCCGAGCATCCAAGCGGCCAGCCCTGCGGGGGAGTCATTGATGGCGTAACCGATCGTCTGGGGCCGGGTGCCCATCATCGTGGCGTAGGATCTGTTCCCCATCTTGGCCGCCATGCTGAGCGCATCGAACGCCGCGCGCTCCTTGTCCATGAGCCTCGCCGGCGCCGGTCCGCCGGCGGCGAGCACCGCGGCAATCTCTGGGGGTACGACAGCCGGCAGGTTGACATGAATGCCGAGCAGGCCTGCCGGGGCCAGACGTCCCATCGCATTCGAAACGGGAGAGCCCCAGTCGCCGCCCTGGGCGACATACTCTGTGTAGCCAAGGCGCTTCATCAGCTCTGCCCAGGCTCGTGCAATGCGGTCTGTATCCCAGCCGGTATCTGTGGGTTTGCCGGAGAAGCCGAAACCCGGCAACGAAGGCAGTACGAGGTCGAATGCGTCCTCAGGGCTGCCGCCATGCGCCGTGGGATCGGTGAGCGGGCCGACCGTTTTGAGCAGTTCCAGCACCGAGCCAGGCCAGCCATGCGTCATGATCAGCGGCAGGGCATGGGGATGTTTCGAGCGAACGTGGATGAAGTAAATGTCCACGCCGTCGATCGTGGTCATGAACTGAGGCAGGGAATTCAGCCTCGCTTCTGCTGTCCGCCAGTCGTAGGCCGTGCCCCAATACTCGACGAGCGGCCTGATCTTCGCGAGCTGTATGCCCTGCGACTGGTCATCGACCGTCTCCCGGTCGGGCCACCGTGTCTGCGCAATGCGACTGCGAAGATCATCGAGCGGCGCTTGCGGCACATAGACTTTGAAGGGCCGGATCGAGCGATCCTCAACCGGGTTGGCGGTGGCGGGCGCGGAAAGGATGCAAAGCCCGAATGCCAGCACGGCCGCCAGTTGGTCGAGCCTCATAGCTGCACCTTCTTGTCCGGAGTATGGAACGTCACCGTTTGTTTGGTGAAGACTTTGCCTTCGGGATCCACCACCTCGATCAGCACCTTGTGCTGGCCGCTTGGCATGCCGACCAGGATGATGGTGTTGCTCTGACCGTAGTCCGCCCACGCCCAAGGCAGGTCGTCGATGGTGACATGCAGATGCCCGACCCGCGGAGATACGTTGCGCGCGGCCGCCCCGCCCACAGGCAGGATGCGCAAGTTCTCCACCCGGTACGGGATGAACACGACGCCGCCGGCCAGCGGACCCGGAAGCGGCGGCTCCACGATCAGCTTGGGTGCGGGCTCGTTGTCGATGGGAACGACGGTGCTCTGGGCAAAAGCGCCCGTGGCGAGCACGGTGCAAGCCGCGAATGCGGCGAGCGTCTTGATGAGGGGGTTCATTGCAGTCGCTCCCTTCGGAGGTTCGCTACGCAGCTATCGCTGGGCGGAAGATGACGCGCGTCCGGTGCGCCATCCCCCCGGCAACACGTCATGTCTGCAACGTCTTGAATGTTGCGCGCACCTCTTCGGTGAAACTCTTCGGCTGCTCCCAGGCGGCGAAATGGCAGCCCTTGTCCGTGCGGCCATAGTGCAGGAGCTTCGGGAACGCGCGTTCGGTCCAACTCTTCGGTGCGGTGTAGATTTCGCTGGGGTTCGCAGTCGCACCGACGGGTATGGTGATGCCCTTGGCGTCGAAGAAGCCGGCCTTCGCCGTTTGCGTATGTTCCCAATAGAGACGTGCCGACGAGATCGCCGTGTTCGTCAGCCAGTAGAACGTGATGTTGTCGAGGATGTCGTCGCGGGTAAGGCCCTCCGGCTCTCCATCGAAGGAGCGGGCGATCAGCGCATAACTGTCCGCATCGTGATCGAGGATCCACGCCGCCAGGCCGGCCGGTGAATCGACGATCCCGTAGAGCGTTTGCGGACGAAGAGCCATCTCGTTGGCGTAGCCCAGGCCGTTTTTGTAGAAGAACGCTACCTGCTCGTAGGCACGCTTCTCGTCGGGGCCAAGATCAGCGGGGGGCGGACCGCCGGAGGCCAGCGCCTTCACGATCTCCGGCGGAATGGTCCCAGGCATGTTCGTGTGGATGGCGACCAGCTCAGGAGGTGCGATCAGGGCCATCTGTTCCGTGATGAGTGCTCCCCAATCGCCGCCCTGCGCGACGTAGCGGTCGTAGCCGAGGCGTTTCATCAGCACGATCCACGCCCGCGCGATGCGCCCCGGATCCCAACCGGTTTCGGTGGGTTTGCCGGAAAAGCCGTAACCCGGCATCGACGGGATCACCACGTCGAACGCCTCCGCCTCCGTGCCTCCGTGTGCGGTGGGATTGGTGAACGGGTCGATGATCTTCAACAGTTCGATGACCGAACCGGGCCAGCCGTGCGTGATGATGACAGGCAGGGCGCCCTGATGCTTTGACTTCACATGGATGAAGTGGATGTCGAGCCCATCGATCTCAGTGACGAAATTCGGCAGCGCCTTCAACTGCGTCTCGCACTTGCTCCAATCGTATTCCGTTCCCCAGTACTGCATGAGCTTCTGCATTGTGGCGAGTTGCACGCCCTGCGTTGGCCCTACAGTTGCTGGGGTCGACCAGATCCGCCGGGACGCCTCGTCGGAGACGAGTTCGCGCTCGGGCCAGCGCGTGGCGGCGATGCGCCGGCGAAGCTCATTGATCTCCTCCTGCGGAAAACTGACAGTGAAAGGGCGGATGGCATCGCTCGTGGATGCGGCGGCCAATTGCGACGGGAGCAGGCTCGCCGCGCCGGCGGCGGCGATGCCGGCCGCCGCAGTGCCCAAAAGTCGCCGGCGATCCTGGTCGATTGCTTCTGAGGTTCTGGTCGTGTCCATGGGTCTCTCCTGGGTTGATGGGTTTGCGATCCAAGGTAACTTGAACTACGCCCAGGAGGCGGGATTAGCCCGTTATGCGTCGTGAGCTTGTGTTAGCCGCTGCCGGCCTGCCGCTTTTTTGAGCAGATAGGAGGCGCCTGGACTCTGAGACTCCCTATGGTGCAGGGGCGCTCCTTGACTTAAACTGCGGCGCGGGTGCAGGCGGCTCCAAAAGAAGACGCCATGACGACAACGGGAATACAAGCCAAAGACAGATTGTCGTTTGGCCCTTTCCATTTGGCTGCGGGTGAAAGGCTCCTGACGAGAGAAGGCGCTCCCGTAGAACTGGGTTCGCGCGCCCTCGACATTCTCGTGGTCCTGACCGCTGCGCCGAATGAAGTCGTCAGCAAGAAGGAACTGATGTCGCGGGTTTGGCCGGATGTCGTCGTCGAGGAAGGCAGCCTGCGGTTCCACATGACCGGACTGCGCAAGGCGCTGGGCGATGGAAAGGGTGGCGCGCGGTACATCACGACGCTTCCGGGGCGGGGCTATTGCTTCGTTGCGCCGGTCTCGCGATTAAACAGCTCACGCGACGAAGTCCCATTCATTGCCGCTGGGTTTCCGCACGCGAATCTTCCAAACCGCTTGAGCAGGGTGGTCGGGCGGGACGAGGATGTTCTTAAGCTGTCGGTGCAGCTGAATGCTTCGCGGTTCGTCACCATCGTTGGCGCCGGTGGCGTAGGCAAAACCACCGTCGCGATCGCAGTGGGGCATCACCTGATCGAAGCATTTTCAGGGGCGGTCTTGTTCGTCGATCTGGGAATGATCGGCGATCCCGGTCTGGTGACGACAGCCGTCGCCTCGATGCTTGGGCTGACGGTTCAAACAGAAGATGCGACGCCCAACCTGATCGCTTACTTGCGCAACAAGCGGATTCTCTTGATCCTCGATACCTGTGAGCATCTCGTGGATGCGGTGGCGCCTCTGGCCTCGAGCATCGTCGATGCGGCGTCACAGATCTACATCCTGGCGACGAGCCGCGAGGCGCTTCGGGTCCAGGGCGAACATATCTACCGGTTGGATGCGCTTGCGTTTCCGCCCGACGAACCGGGGTTAACGGCGGCCATCGTCCAGACATTCCCGGCCACTCAGCTGTTCGTCGAGCGGGCGGTGGCAGGTGGCGCTCGTTTGGACGTCGGCGACGCCGAGGCCTTGGTCATCGCAAGCATCTGCCGAAAGCTTGACGGGGTGGCGCTCTCGATCGAACTGGCGGCCAGACGCGTCGAATCCTATGGGCTGCAGCAGACAGCCGCGCTTCTCGATCAACGCCTGACACTGCTGTGGCTCGGTTCACGGACAGCGCCGCCGCGTCAGCAGACCTTGCAGGCGACACTAGATTGGAGCTTTGGGCTCCTGACCGACCTTGAGCGCGTGGTGCTTCGCAGGCTCGCTGTGTTCGTCGGTCATTTCACGCTCGATGCCGCCCTGGAGGTCGTGACGAGCGCGACCCTCGACCGATCGACCGTCCTTGGCGCCATGGACAGTCTTGTCGCCAAATCGATCGTGGCGACGCGCCCGGTCGGAGCAATGATGCGCTACAGGCTCCTCGATACGACGCGCGCCTACGTTCTCGACATCCGGACAGATGACGCCGAGGCTGCCGATCTGGCAGTGCGCCACGCCGCCTACTATCGGAGATGGCTGGAGCAGACCGGGATCGAGTGGCCAAGCCTGGCGACCGGTGAGGAGCGGGCGCCTCACTTCGCCGCCATCAACAATGTCCGGGCTGCCTTGGAATGGTGCTTCGGCGACAGCGGAAACGCCGACATCGGCGTCGGACTCGCCACCGCTGTCGCGCCGGTTTTCCTGGCAATGTCCTTGTTGCCGGAGTGTCATCGCTGGTCTGAAAGAGCAATACTCGCTTTCGACGATGCCGCCCGTGGCGGACTTGACGAGATGCATCTTCAGGCAGCCCTCGGCGTGTCCTTCATGTTCATGCGGGGAGGACGCGACAGGGCGCGCGTAGCTCTGGAGAGGAGCCTGGCGATCGCCGAGGAGCGCGGCGATCCGCTGGACCGGGTGCGTCTGTTGGGTCCGCTCAACATGTTCCATCTGCGGACGGGCAATTTCGCAACCGCCCTTGAGTTTGCAAGGCGTTGTTCAGCCACAGCCGCGACCTTGGACGACTCGGTCGCCAGCGCGCTGGCACACTCGATCCTGGGCATCTCGCTACACCTGCGAGGCGATCTCGCGGAGGCTCGCGCAGAGCTGGAGGCGGCGCTCGACCGTGGGCCGCGCTCCCAGCGGACCACGACGATCTATCTGGGCTTCGAAGGCAAAATCCTGGCCAGGGCCATCCTGGCGAGGAACCTTTGGCTACAAGGCCATCCGGATCAAGCCATGGCACACGCCCGACAGGCCGTTGAAGAGGCTGCCGCCATGGATCATTCTCTAACATTGGCGATCGCGCTGATCTGGGCGATATCGGTCTTCCTTTGGACCGGCGACCTGAAGAGCGCCGAGGCGTACATAGATATGCTCATCGCCCGCGCGGAATCCCATTCCATGACTCCTTACCTGCTGGTCGGTCGGGGCTTCAAAAGCGAAGTTGCGATCCGTCACGGCGATGCAAAAAGCGGCGTCGAGGGCCTGCGGACATCTCTTCAGAAGCTCCACGCGGCGCCTTATGAATTGCTCACGACGCCGCTCAACCTCTCGCTGGTTGGGGGACTGTCCGCGATCGGTCAGGTTGATGAAGCCATTGCGTTGATCGACGAGGCGCGTGGTCAGGTCGAAAAGAACGGCGATCAATTGTACCTCCCGGAGTTGCTGCGAATGAAAGGAAGCCTCCTTCTCCAGTCGGAGCGCAACCGTGATGAAGCTGCCGCCTACCTCATGCAGGCACTGGAGTTGAGCCGAAGTCAGCGCGCACGGGCATGGGAGTTGCGAACCGCAATCGACATGGCGACGCTGATGGCCCGGCAAAGGGAGGCGGATAGCGCTCGCGAGCTCTTGCAGCCAGTCGTGGAGCATTTCGTTGAGGGCCTGGACACTGCGGATGTTAAGGCTGCCGAGCACCTTCTGGCTACGCTGAGGTAGCAATCGCGTCATTGGCTTCTCCTGTCGGACAAAGAAAGCCTGTGGACTGTCAGCGTTTGGTGTAGCACCTATCGTGGATATCTGGGCTGGCGAATTCACGCCCCGACACTAATACCGCCATGCGCCGACTGCACCTCATGGAAATCCATGAGGGCGCCGAAGTCGATGGGCATGTTCCTGCGTTCCTGCGAGATGGATGTTCGTGTCGGAGGCAGCTACCGTTGGTGTTCGGCCACGATGCCTCAAACCCTGACGAGTTCTTCGGTAGGTACGGGGATTCGGAAGACCAGGACTGTCATCGGTTGGTGTGCGATCAAGGTTGCCCAATCTTCGGGCGCCGCGATGAATTTTTTATCATCGGCGCGGCGGGTCGAGGGGCGGCGCACGCGAATATGTCGTGCAAACCGTGCCATTCGAACCTGGCACACACCTTGCATGTTGTTTCATGTGCAGAGCGTCTAGGGTTCCGACCGCGGTTAGAGCGGTGCTGGTCCAAGAGATGCGACCGCCCGGGATGCATTGAGGCATCCGGCGGAACACGGCGGGCCAAAATCCCGGGAGAACCCTGCACGGGTTTGCTGGCGCGAACCTCTCCCGGATGCGCGCTCTGTAAACCCCAACATAAAGTCCGGACGCAATCCGGATCGCGAACAGGGGTACGCAATGCTTCGCAAGCTGGCCGCAATCATCCTAGCCGCAACACTCAGCCTTCCTATCGTTTCCGCTGCCGGCGCAGCGCCCAAGAAAGATTTCAAGATATGCTGGTCGATCTATGTCGGCTGGATGCCGTGGGGCTATCTTGCCGAAAGCGGCATCATGAAGAAATGGGCGGACAAATACGGCATCAATGTCGAGGTCACCCGCATCAACGACTATGTCGAGAGCATCAACCAGTACACAGCCGGCGGCTTCGATGGCTGTGCGATGACCAACATGGACGCGCTGTCGATCCCTGCGGGCGGCGGCGTAGACAGCACAGCCATGATCATCGGCGACTTCTCCAATGGCAACGACGCCGTCATCCTCAAGGACAAAGCTGCACTCACCGACATTGCCGGCCAGAAGGTCAATCTCGTCGAACTCTCGGTCTCGCATTATCTGCTGGCGCGGGCGCTGGACACGGTCAAGCTCACCGAGAAGGACATCACCGTCGTCAACACCTCGGATGCCGACATGGTTGCCGCCTATGGCACCAGCGACGTCACCTCCGTCGTCACCTGGAACCCGCTGGTTTCCGAGATCGTCGCCATGCCGGGTGCTCACAAGGTGTTCGATTCGTCGCAGATTCCCGGTGAGATCATCGACATGATGGTCGTCAACACCGAGACGCTGAAGGACAACCCCGCGCTGGGCAAGGCGCTTGTTGGCGCATGGTACGAAGCGATGCGTCTGATGACCTCGGGCACGCCGGAAGGCCAAGCAGCCAAGGAGGAGATGGCCAAGGCGTCCGGCACTGATCTCGCCGGCTTCGACGCGCAGCTTGCCTCGACAGCGATGTTCTTCGATCCCGCCAAGGCTGTCGAATTCACCAAGGGCGCCGAACTGCCGAAGACGATGGATCTTGTCCGCAACTTTCTGTTCAGCCACGGCATCCTCGGCACAAACGCGGTGAGTGTCGATGTGGTCGGCATGAGTTTTCCCGACGGATCCACGCTGGGCGACGCCAAAAACGTCAAGCTGCGTTTCGATCCAGCCTTCATGGCTGAGGCTGCAACCGCAACGCCCTGACACATAGGCATGACATGCTAGCCAGGGGCATTGGCATCATGAATGCAGTCTCCGAGGCGGGTGGGGAGGGTACGCGCCCTCCCCAGCCAGGGCCGAAGGTGCGCCTTCGCATGATCAACGCAAGCGTCTCCCGAGGTGGCGCCTTGTTTCTCGGCGCTTTGCCATTTCTGGTCGCAGCGGGCGCCTATCTGATAGCGTCGGGCAAAAGGCTGGACGCCAACCCTGCCGACAAGCTGCTGCCCTCGCCAGCACAGATGTGGTCAGCTTTCCTGGACCTTGCCACGGTTCCGGACAAACGCTCCGGCGATCTCATCCTGTGGGTCGATACCTATGCTAGTCTCGTCAGGCTGTTCGCGGGGGTGGCCGCCGCCACGCTGGTCGCCCTTTCGCTCGGCATCGCCATCGGCTTCATTCCGCGAGTGCGGGCCTTCCTGCTACCCTTCGTCACCGTCATCTGCGTCATCCCACCATTGGCGCTGCTGCCGATCCTGTTCATTGCGCTCGGCCTCGGCGAAACGGCCAAGATCACGCTGATCGCCATCGGCGTGGCGCCGGTGATGGTGCGCGACATCGCCAACCGGGTGATGGAGTTGCCGCCGGAACTGATCGCCAAGGCGCAGACACTCGGCGGCAACAGCTGGACCATGGTTCTAAGGCTCGTGCTGCCGCAGGTCATGCCACGGCTCATCACCTGCGTGCGGCTGGCACTCGGACCAGCCTGGCTGTTCCTGATCGCCGCCGAAGCCATCGCCTCTACAGAAGGACTGGGCTACCGCATCTTCCTCGTCCGTCGCTATCTGTCGATGGACGTCATCCTGCCCTACGTCGCCTGGATTACGCTGCTTGCCGTCATCACCGACTGGCTTCTGGTGCGACTGTCCCGGGCGTTGTCTCCCTGGGCTCATCCGGTGGAGGCCAAATGAGCCGCATCGTCGTCCATGGGCTGGAGAAGAGCTATGGCGATGCCCGGGTGCTCGAGCGGGTCAACGTTACGGCCGAGGCCGGCGAATTCCTGTCACTGGTCGGCGCCAGCGGCTGCGGAAAATCGACGTTCCTGCGCATCCTGCTCGGTCAGGAACAGCAAAGCGGGGGCGTGGTCATCGTCGGCGACAGCCCGATTGTGCCCGAGCCGACACCGCAGCGCGGCATCGTCTTTCAGCGCTATTCGGTGTTTCCGCATCTGACCGCCATTCAGAATCTGCTGCTGGTTGAAGACTTTCGCTCGGGCGGGCCGTTTGGCCGCGTCTTCGGTGTCAGGCGCAGAAGCGCCAGGCAAGAGGCCGAGGCCATGCTGGAACGGGTTGGCCTTGCCCATGCGCGCGACCTTTATCCGGCATCGCTCTCTGGGGGTATGCAGCAGCGGCTTGCGATTGCGCAGACCCTGCTAGGCCGTCCGCAGATCCTGCTTCTCGACGAGCCGTTCGGTGCGCTCGATCCCGGCATCCGCGCCGAGATGCACGAGCTGCTGACCGAGCTCTGGACCGAGCATGGCATGACGGTGGTGATGGTCACCCACGACATCGGCGAGGCCTTCAAGCTCGGCACCCGCGTGCTGGTCTTCGACAAGGTGCGCCACGACCCGCAGTTCCCGTCGGCCTACGGCGCGACGATCACCTACGATCTGAAGCTCGACCGTAAGAACCGGGCTTCCTCACGAGACGTGGCCAAGGTGGCCGCGATGGTCGGGACGGCCCGGCCGGATGCAGCAATGGCGACGACGGCGTCGCAAGGGAGATCTTAGAATGTTTGGAAATATCCCCGAACGCAGCCACCGCCGGGCGGGCGTGGTCGCCCGAGAGCCGTCGCGCCGTTTGCACCATCCTGATTTTGATGCCCGCGGCACGCAGGGCTGGAAGTCGATCGAGGCCGAGGGGAAGCTGCCGGAAAGCGGCTGGCGCAAGGAGCAGCAATGGGCGCTCGACATGGGCCTGCCCGGATCGGACTCGATCATCGACAAGTCGATCCCGACGTTCGCGCGCGGCGAGCTACCGCATTTCGCTGGCATCAACACCTTTCTGAAGGCGCCCTATGTCGAAAACGTCCGCGATGTCGGCAAATATGATGCGGCCGTCATTGGCATTCCCTTTGACAGCGGCACCACCTACCGGCCGGGAACCCGTTTCGGTCCGCAAGGCATCCGCCGTATCTCGGCGCTCTACACGCCTTACAACTACGAACTCGGCGTCGATCTGCGCGAACAGATGACGCTTTGCGACGCCGGCGACGTCTTCACCATTCCGGCCAACCTCGAAAAGAGTTTTGACCAGATCACCAAGGGCGTCAGCCATGTCGCCTCGTCGGGCGCGCTGCCGATCATGCTGGGTGGCGACCATTCGATCGGCTTCCCCTGTGTGCGCGGCATCGCCGACGTCACCTCGAAGCGCATTGGCATCATCCATTTCGATCGGCATATCGACATCCAGGAAAAGGATCTCGACGAGCGCATGCACACCACGCCCTGGTATTGGGCGACCAACCTGCCGAATGTCTCGGCAACCAATCTCGTGCAACTCGGCATCGGCGGCTGGCAGGTTCCCCGCTACGGCGTCGCCGAGGCGAGGAAGCGGGGCACTAACGTGCTCACCATTTCGGATATTGAGCAGATGGGGCTCGAGAAGGCGGCGGAAGTCGCTCTCGAACTCGCCTGGAAGGACACCGATGCCGTCTACATCTCTTTCGACGTCGACAGCCTTGATTGCGGTTTCGTGCCCGGCACGGGATGGCCAGAGCCTGGCGGTTTCCTGCCGCGCGAGGCGCTCAAGCTTCTCGGACTGGTGACGGCGCCGGGCATCTGCGGGCTGGAAGTGGTCGAGGTATCGCCGCCCTACGACACGTCGGACATCACTGCGCTGTTCGGTGTGCGCGTCGTCGTCGAGGCGCTCGGTTCGATGGTCGCCCACGGAAATCTCGGCAAGCACAAATCCATCATCGACAAACCGGTGAGTTTCTGACCATGCACGACGATCATGACCATTCTCATGGCCATCGCGACGGCCACCATCACCATGGGCCGAACGATCATCACACGCTTGGCCACAACGGACCCGCTGGCAAGCCGCTGCAATGGCAGACGCCGCATCTGCCATCTGACCAGGCCCAGGAGTCGCCTGTCGATCCCGCGTCGGCCGATCTCGATCTTGTTGAAACGGCCTTCCTGGAAGGATTTGCGCGAGCACCGGACCCATCCAGCTTTCTGCGTCTCGCCGGCATACCTTTTGTTGGTCAAATGGAGGACGGCGTGAGGCTTCATTTGCTGCGCGTCGAGACCGAGGACCTGGTCGATGTCGGCGCGGTCATGCCGCTCGTCGGCGGTACTGGCGTCGCCTATCATCCGTTGCCGGCGCGCCTGACATCGCACCGCCGCCGCCTTGCTTTCATTTATCACGATGGCACCCAGCAAAAACATCTCGGCTTCGCCGCGGCGCGCGCCCTTGCCGACCGTTCCGCTGCCTCGCAATTCGCCGTTCCCGGACATTGAACTCATTCGCCAACCTCATTCATCGGACAGACCCAACCATGAAAACGCTCCAAAGACTTGGCATGACTATCCTTTCGGCCTTAGCCGTCTTGACGCCCTCGCTGGCGTTCGCCCATCCGGGCGGCTATCACGTCCATGGCTTCCTGGCCGGCGTCGAGCATCCTCTGTTCGGCATCGACCATCTGCTCGCGATGGTAGCTGTCGGCATGATCGCCGCGAGAACCGGCGGGCGCGCCGTTCTTCTCGTTCCGTTGCTCTTCGTCTCCGCTATGGTCGTCGGAGCCCTGTTCGGAGTCGCCGGCATCGGCTTGCCCTCCCTTGAAACCGGCATCGCACTGTCGCTCGTGGTGTTCGGGGCGATGGTCGGTCTGGCGAAGCCTTTGCCGCTGGCCGTCGCCATGTCGCTGACGACCTTGTTCGGATTGTTCCATGGAAACGCCCATGGCCTTGAGATTCCCGAAAGCGACAGTGGCCTCGCTTATGCCGTCGGTTTCGTCCTCGCCACTTCGATCCTGCATGCGGTGGGCGTGTTGTCCGCCACCAAATTCGCCGGTTGGCCGGGAGCCATCCGCACCGCCGGTCTCGCCACTTCGCTGGTCGGGGTGGCCACGGCCGCGCAGTTCATCTGAATCAGTCTGCGAAGCAAGTTGCTTTCAACAGGGACGAAAACGTGATGAGACAGAAGTGGCTAATAGGGCTTCGTCGCCTTCGCGACATGCTATATCAACTGGTGAAGGCCCGCGCCGAGCGACTTTGACTATCGTCGTATAGTGATTGAGGATATGGAACACTGATCAATCGGTTCGCGACGACCGAAGAAGTCGCAAACATGGTCATCTACGTCTGTTCGGAGCAAGCGTCGGCGACTAGCGGCGCTGGTCTGCGCGTCGACGGCGGTGTCCTTTCAATCGTCTAAGGGCGCTGTCGTAGTACGGATGGGGCCGCCTCGTGCTTCAACAATCTTTCCGCGCTGCGGCGTCGCCTCGGGTGCCATCCAGTCCCTTGAACTCAATACGGGCCGAGAGATGCAGTCAAAGTCCTTTGGTGGCTATAAGGCCGCGGCTGAGATACCGCCACACGCTCCGATCGCGCGCCACGAAACCAGAGCCATTGCCGGCTCCTTGCGGCCACTTCAAGCGAACCTACGGGGGGGGAAGTTCTGCTCGGCCGGCTGGCTAAATGTGCCGGCCGACCGATTTTGAGTAGGCTTATTCCGCTGCCTGCAGGTTGATCTTGCTTTCCGCCATTTCGGTGAGCTTGCGATCGGTCGCCTGTTCTTCTTTCAGATTCTTGGCCAGCACGTTGGCGCAGTCGCTGCGGCCAAGCTGCTTGGCCCAAGCGATGAGCGTGCCATAGCGGGTCATTTCGTAGTGCTCGACGGCCTGAGCTGATGCAATCAGCGCCGCATCGAGAACTTCCTTGTCGTCGACGTCGCCACTCACATCGTCGGCTTCCTCAAGGATGCCGTCGATTGCCGGGCAGTTGATCTGCTTGGCCTTGACGCCACGCAACTCGAACACCTGTTCGACACGTTCGATATGACCCTTAGTCTGGTCGAGGTGTTTTTCAAATCCCGCTTTCAATTGCGGGTCGGTTGCCTTGTCGATCATCTTCGGCAGCGCTTTCTCGATCTGCTTTTCTGCGTAATAAATGTCGCGCAGCGTGTGCACGAAGAGATCGTCAAGTGTTTTGATGTCCTTCGAAAAAAAGCCCATGGCCTTGCCTTTCATTGCGTTCAATGTGCATTTCGGCGGCGAGTTTTTGCCTGCCACCCGCGAAGGCCGGGACCGGACCCCGGCTTGCCTTGGTCAACGTGCCGATACCGGAGGAGTTCCTGATTTCCGGGGTGGAACCGTCACCCCTTTTTGGAAATCCTGCGATCCCGCCGAGGAGCCTTTGGCTCAATCATACGTTCTGACCGGAGCGCGAACCGGAACGGTGAAAGGTCGGGCAGAATGTATTTCATTGCGTTGGCGACGGACTATGACGGCACATTGGCTCATGACGGAACCGTCACCACGAAAACGCTCGCTGCCCTTGAGCGGTTCAAAAAAACCGGGCGCAAGATGGTTCTCGTCACCGGGCGCGAACTGCCCGATTTGAAGCGCGTCTTTCCCGACATCGGCCTGTTCGACAAGGTCGTCGCCGAGAATGGGGCGCTGATCTACACACCAGCGAGTGAGGAAGAACGGGCCATCGCCCCATCGCCTGAGCCCAAATTCGTCGCTAGGCTGAAGAAGCAGGGCGTCAAGCCGTTATCGGTCGGACAGTCGATTGTCGCGACCTGGGAACCCCATCAGACCAAGGTGCTCGAGGTCATCAAGGAGCTTGGGCTGTAGCTGGAAATCATCTTCAACAAGGGCGCGGTGATGATCCTGCCGAGTGGCATCAACAAGGCTACCGGACTGACTGCCGCACTTCAGGACCTTCGGCTTTCGCCACACAATGTCGTTGGTGTCGGCGACGCCGAGAACGACCATGCCTTCCTGCAGGCATGTGGCTGCAGCGTCGCCGTGGATAATGCAATTCCCGCAGTCAAGACCACAGCCGATCTGGTCATGCGTGGCGCCCGCGGGAAGGGCGTGGAGGAACTGATCGACAAACTGATCAAGCGCGATCATGAGATCGTGCCGAGACGCCATGACGGCATCGTTCTCGGATCAGCCGGCGGCGACGAGATCTATTTGTCGCCGACCGATACGGTCCTCATCGCCGGCAGTTCGGGCATCGGCAAATCCACCTTGGCCACGGCGCTGACGGAACGCTTCGTCGAGAGCGGCTTCCAGTTCTGCGTCTTCGATCCCGAGGGCGACTATGACGGTCTCGAAGGCGCCGTTCGCCTGGGAGACGGCTCAAGCGCGCCGACAAAAGATCAAGTGCTGGATCTGATCGCCAAGGCCGACAGCAATGTCGTCGTCAATGGACTGGCCCTGCGCGTCAATGAGCGACCGGATTTCTTTGCCGACCTGCTGCCTGGCCTCAGTAGTTTCCGCCGTCGCACCGCGAGACCGCATTGGCTCGTCATCGACGAAGCGCACCATCTCCTGCCCAAGCGGCGCGACGATACGCGCGCGGTTCTGTCATTGGAATTGCCAGGCACGATCTTGATCACTGTCCACCCGGAAGCGATCTCGACCGACGTCTTGCGCCTGGTGACGGCTATCATCGCGCTTGGCCCCAAGGCGAAGGACGTCGTGAAGGTCTTCTGCCGCGAGACTGGCATCGAGCCGCCAAAGGAAATTTCCTCACCCAAGGGCGAGCGCGTGTTGTTCTGGCGACCACAGAAACGCAAGAAACTTGCCATGGTCAAAGTCATCGAGCCACGCCAGTCGCTCAAGCGACACAGCCGCAAATATGCCGAGGGGCAGCTCGATGAAGCCGGCAGCTTCTATTTCCACGGTCCTGACGATGCGATGAACCTCAGGGCCCACAATCTGATGATTTTCGCCCAGATGGCTGAAGGCATAGACGACAAGACCTGGGAGTTTCATTTGCGCGCCGGCGACTATTCCAAATGGTTCCGCCATCAGATCAGGGACAAGGACCTGGCACGCGAAACGGCCGAGGCGGAACAGGACCAAACGCTTTCAGCCGAGGAAAGCCGCAAGCGCGTGCTCGACGCGGTTCGGCGGCGATATACGGCACCCGCCACGGCGCCGGAATGAGGTGGAACGACCAGGCCCGGCGCTGCTTCTGCACGTGGAAACTCTTCTCAGTCCGAAGACTGCCCTATTCCATGACATGTGGCGTGTGCCGTTTGTCCTCCAACGGGTCGACGTCGATGCGCGCCTTTTTCGGATCAAAAGCGCCATGGCGTGCGATGGCCCGTGCTGCCGCATCCGGCGTCTCGTATGCCCACATGAAGTCATCGGCCGAGCCACCGACAGCATGGACACGCCAATAGCTCGCTGTCCCCTTCAACGGAGACTTGCTTGTCGTGTTTGTCTTTTCGAAAAGCTCGAAATAGATGTCCTCGAAAGGGATATAGAACACTGGCTCATGTCCCTCTTCCCTGAGTACCTTCGCGCGCTCCGTGGCCGCGACTATGGCGTCGGAGAATCGCACCGTTACCGTGCCGGCAAACGGTTCTATGGTTAGTGGGTGGTGGTGTTCTGGAGTTGCGACTGGAGTTTGCATTAAGATTCTCCCTGGCTGGCGATTGATCGGGACCATGGAGACGAAATGCGCGGCGATGCATCAGGTTCCAGCTTGTCCGATGAAGCCGAATGACTGCCGAGCCAGGCGCTTTATCGCCTGCCGTAACTGTGGAGAAAGCTCGCCAACAGCCCAGAAACCTCTTGTGGGGCCTCACGTGTTGGGAAGTGCCCGACCGCATCCAGGACCACTCGTTTGTAGGGCCCGGTGAAATGCTCCTCCAGCCCTTCCGACGATGCGGTCAACACAACACGGTCATCGCCACCATGAAGCGTCAAGGTCGGCACGGTGATGATGTTGACCGATGCTTGCCGGGCGGCCAGCTCCGCGTAGCGGGGATCGGGCTCCGCCTCCCCCCAGCGAACCCGATAGGAATGCATTGTCACCTCAGGCCAATCCCGATTTTCGAAGGAGGCAGCCACTTCATCGAAAGTGGCATCGTCGAACCAGCCCAATGGGCTCCAGCTGTCCCATTGGAATCTGGCGAATTCCTTGCGGTTCTTTCTCACGAACTCGGCGCCGCGCGCCGTCGCCATGAACCATTGATACCAGAATGCTTTCGCCTGCTCAGGTGCTGGCGTTGCCGGCTTGCCGGGTTGCCAGCCAAGCGATAGCGCAGCACAGCAATTGATGCGATCCGGGAAAACCGACGCCAGGAGGTAGGAGATCCGTGCACCCCAGTCGTGCCCGACGACCGCAAAGCGGCTGAGGCCAAGGGCATCGGCAAAATCCAGTACGTCCTGCGCCATTGCGGCAATCTCGCCTGACCGCATGGTTTCCTTTGACAGGAACGATGTCCGTCCGAAACCTCGCAGCCACGGCGAAAACGTCCGAAAGCCCGCGTCATGAAGGACCGGCGAAATATGCGCGTAAGTGGCCGCATCGTCCGGACAACCGTGGAGCAGGACAACGGGCGGACCGTTTTCTGGCCCGGCTTCGAGATAAGCGATGCGCAGCAGTGGCGTATCGCAAGATGAGACGGGGTTCATTAGTTCTCCGACGCTGTAACCGGCTGAGGAGAACAGCTAGGGCAATCGACACCGTTGAAAAGGTCGTCCGAATTGTGCGGCCAAGCCCGATTTACCCGCAACCCTGTGAGCATAAGCGCCGCAATCACCCAAGGCACAGCGACCACCACATCATTTCCGCAGTCCACCAGTAGGAAGCGTTCCGGCCTCAGGGCACATGCTATTGGGACCTGAGGCTGCCTTGGGTCGACTGTGACGACGACCTGCCGCGTATCGACCGATATTCCAGAAAGCGCGATGCGGAATTCGGCAATCCGCGTGACAGGTAGTGAGTGGCGATGAAAACCGGCTGTCCGCAGTGGAACCGGACAATCCCCAGCGGGTTTTGTCCGAGCGACATCGGGTGCCGACATGCCATCGACTGTAATCCGCAACACGAACTACGACCCGGCGACCAGGATCCTCTCCGTCTGGTTCGTGCCGAGCGGTATTCGCTATGACTATGAGGACGTGGCACCGGCAACCTACGCCGCTTTCAGAAAGGCTTCATCCAAAGGCCGTTTCTTCAATGAATTCATTCGTGATCGTCACAAATATCACCGCTTTGGGGAACGGCAGGCCGTCGGGAAATGAAGTGCTTGGTCGCGGGCCGTGCGGGGTCACTGTCCTGACAGCTTCTGCTTGATTTTCTTTATCACGCCGTCGCGAGATTGATCCATGAAACGGTTCTCGATCCCGGCCTATTCAGACATGCGCACGATGTCCTCGAAGCCCGCGAGGTCGACGCTTGCTTCCGGCACCAGTGGCTTGCCTTGCCGCAAATCGTCGAGCGCCTGCTGCAGGGCATGGACAGCGCGGAACAAAAGCGTCGTCGGATAAAGGATCATGTCGTAGCCCATTTCATGCAACTCGGCAGGCGGTTGCCAGGGCGTGGCAGGTAACGGGCGGCGCTTCACCTCAGTGGAAGATCTTTAGTCGGGTTGCAAGCCGCGCCGGTTCAGCGCAATTCGTCCGAACCGTCAGCGACACCCACGCGATGCCGATAGACCATTTCCCATCCCTTCCAGCCTGTAAACAGCAAGATGAGAACCACTATCAACGAGAGGATCAGGCCAGTGGGAACCACAGCCGCCTCCCCATGTTCGTATCGGGAATACCAGTTGTAGAGTTCGATCAGGACGACGAGTATATTTCCCCCTGCATGAAGCCATGCCGTCGTGAGATTGCGAATCTGAACATCGCCCAGAACGTCGGTCAAGCCGGCAAGAGCGGCCAGGGCCGCCATTATCAGGCCCGCTCCGAGAAGCCACAGTGAACCGGTGACCCATCCCGGATTGCCTGTTCGCCAGAAGATCAAGTCGCAAACGAAGGTAGCTACAAAAAAAGCGATAGGGAATGGAATCAACATGGGATGAATTGGATGGCCGGCGACGCTGGCTGTGCTGTGCGGGTTGTGGGTCATCGTGATGCCTCCAAACAAATGTGGCGCGTGACGATCATAAAGCTCCGCTAAGCAATTGAGGCAAATAGCCTCAAAACCTTGGTAAAACGCTGGTTCCGATGGAATGTTCCATAACCTTGCTCGGACAATGCCGCGCGGATCACCCAAGACCGGGGATCGCCCTCGTCTTGCCGCTCATATGCGCGCCCAGTGTCAGTGCTCGCGGAAAATTCCGGACAGCCGCGCCTATCAATACCGCGCCTCCGGGACGCAGGGCCATTCCGGCGAGAGCCGCGGCCGCGTAGACACGCGTCGAAAACAGTCCTCTCCAGGCGGCCTGGTAGCGTCTGCCGGTACCTTCGCGCCCTGCCCGGTCGCTTGGCGCATCAGCGAGTTCCGTGGCTAGCAGCCAGCTGGACTGAAGTGCCATCGAGATGCCTTCGGCGATGATTGGATGAGACTCCCCGGCGGCATTGCCGACACGGAAGATATCGTTTTCATAACAGGCGCGGATGCCAGGCCGGATCGGTCCCGCTGCAAGCCACGGACCGTCGAGGCGGGCTCCGTCCAGAGCATCGCTCACCCCCCGGCAGGAAGTCATGAGATGGCGAAAGACCGCGTCAGCGGCCGACGGATGGCCATCCTGCCTAGGGTCATCAGGTTCGGAGCCACGGGTCTTGCGCAGCCGCGCGAGCATGTCACGCCTTATGCAGCACGAGATCGACAGCCGGCCATGATCGGCCAGGACCATGCCGCCATAACCGCCGGGAAATATCAGCAGAGACATCAGATCAGGCGCGAGTGATGCCCCGGTGAAGTGCGCCTTGAAGCCGAGCAAGTCCGACGGGTGGCAGACCTTTCCGAGCTGGCTTGGCAGCTGTCCCGGTTCCCAGGAGCCATGCGCGGCGACGACCACCGGAGCCCGCAAGAATGTCGTCCCGCCCCCGGAATTCTCGTCTTTTGCCTGAATTCTCACCGCTTGCATGCCGCCGTCCTGATCAATGGCGACAGCGCGGCAAGGTTGGAAGATTTCGGCGCCCGCCGATCGCGCCGCCTGCAGCAGTAAAAAATCCAGCATGTCCCGGCCCAGCGCCCGGCCGAAGGCGTCTTTTACAGGAGGCTCGTATTTTGCACGCGGCATCGGCGCCTCGATGCAAGTCGCGCCGGAAAAGAAGCCGACGCGGCGGATTTCGGGGCCGGCATTGGCGCGCCACGCCGCGCCGATCTCCAGCCGGTCGAGAAGCGCTAGATTGCTTGCCGAGATGAATTCGCCGCACACCTTGCGGCGCGGGAACATTTTTTTTTCCACAATCGCCACGGCCCACCCGCGTCGGGCCAGCAGCAGCGCCAGTGAGCTGCCCGCCGGCCCGGCGCCGACAACAATCGCATCGTGGGTGGATGGTCGCCTCATCGTCATCCCCAGCCGGCATGGGCGCCGGCGCCGCCGAAGACGTGCGAAAAGGGACCGGCACGCCGCTCCTCGAGTGGCCTGCCGCCGGCCGCAAGCCAGAGGTCGGAAAGCTCCTTGCCACGGAAGCCGGCGCGCACGCTTTGAGCCGCGTCATGTCGCGTGACGTCGTTGGCGCCGATCGCCGGGAGAAGACGGGTCGCGGCCAGCGCGAACCTTGCCCTCAGCGGTTCCGTCGCCAGGAGCAGCGGGGCTTTCCACGTCAGCAGTGAAAACAGACGCACGAGTTCGGCGTCATCGAAATGATGCAGGAACAGATTGACGGTGATCGCGTCGAACCGCTCGCCCCCGGTCCCTTCGGCCCAGTCGAAGACGTCAGCGGTGATGACTTCGGTGCTCCATCCCAGCCTGTTGAATTCGGCGAGGATTCCGGTGCTGGCAAGGCCGACGCGGTCGAGCAAGGTCAGTTCTACCTCGGGCCAGTGCCGTGCCAATCGCCTTCCGAGCTTGAGCATGAAGGTGCCGTCGCCGGCCCCGATCTCCAATATGCGGTGAGGCGGTCTCGGCAGGAATTTCCTGAGCAAAGACGCCATGATCGGCGCCTGAAACATCAACGCGTTGATCCATCGTAGGTCGCGGCGCGAGGCGAGCGCCCGCGGATCGTCGGCCGCAAGCCCGTCAAGGATTTCCGGGACGAGGCTGCGGTGACTGAGCGCGTTCATGACACGGTTCGAAAAAGCATGGTTTCGGCCGTCAGTCCGGGCCCGAACGACATACCGCAGCCGAGCAGTCCGGATGGGGCCTTCAGCATTTCTTCCATCACGAACATGACCGTCGCCGACGACATGTTGCCGTTTCGGCGCAGCACCTCGCGCGACGGCGTGAGCGCGGCGGGCGCGAGTTTCAGCGCCCTCTCGACGGCATCGAGGACCGAACGTCCGCCGGGATGCACGGCCCAGAGGTCGATCGCGTCCGGTGGCCGGTCGCCGAGAAAGGCGTCCTGGTTGCTTCGCAACACATCTTGGATCGCCGTCGGCACCTGGCCGGAGAGAACCATGTCGAAGCCGTGGTCGCGAATATCCCATCTCATCAGGTCGCGCCGCTCATCCGCGACCATGCAATGAAAGCTGTCGAGTTCAATGCCGGGCGGCTCGGCGGTGACAAGAGTTGCCGCGCAGCCATCCCCCCAGAGGCAGAAGGACAGCAGCTTTTCCAGTTCGGGGCTTTCCCTGAGATGCAAGGTACAGAGCTCGATATTGACCAGCAGGACCTTGGCCCGCGGATCCGACCTGACGATGTGGCGGGCAAGCTTGAGGCCGTTGATCGCCGCGTAGCAGCCCATGAACCCGATCATCGTGCGTTCGATGCCGTCCGGCAGGCCGCAGCGTTTGACCAGGTCCAAGTCGATGCCGGGCGCGGAAAATCCGGTGCAGGTGGTGACGATGAGATGGGTGATACGCGACGCCTCGTCGCCAAGGTGCAGCCCGTCGACGGCTTTTTGCGCCAGCACAGGGGCGGCTTCACCGAACATCGCCATTCTCGCGGCCGTTCCTGGAAACGCGCCGCGAATGAAGGTTCCGCTAAGGTCGGCGGATGGCCCTTCCGGGTCGAGAGCAGGTGCAAAGCAGGAATAGCGGCTCTCGATGCCGGCGAGGCCGGCCATGCGTTCGAATACCCTGCGGTGATTGGCGGCGAGCATGGAGGCCGCGAACCGCAGATAGAACCGATGAACCTCATGTTCAGGAACCGCTGTCGCAATCCGGTTGATATAGGCGCTAGCGGGCATTTCCGTCTCCCAGGGCTCCGCGCGCTGCATGGCGGATGCCCGAGTGGTCTTGCTCAATGGCACCAGTGTTAGCGCGCCTGGTTTGAGTTGCCTGTTCCATGAACGCTTCATAGAGCCGATTTCATCCCGGGCGGCCGCACCCGCCGCGGACACCATATTGGTCTCGCAATCGGGGACCGTGCGCTTCCATGTCGGTGTCGCGGCTGGCGAACGCTACTGCGGCCGCGTGTCGCCAGAGTCCGCCATCTCGTCCTTCAAGTTAACTTTCGTGCCCTTCTGCACCATCGCAGCGAGGTCTTCGACATCCCAGTTGGTCAGCCGGATGCAGCCATGCGAGAAGGTCGTGCCGAACTTGCCGGGTTCGGGCGTGCTGTGAATGCCGTAGCTTTCCATAGAGAGATCAATCCAGATCGATCCCACGGGATTGTTAGGCCCCGCAGCGATGGTGAAAGGCCGCTTGGTCCTCACTCCCTTGAAGAACGGCAAGGCTGGTCCCAAGGTGAGCAGAAGCCGGCTCGCTCGCCTTAAGTTGCGGATCCGACCTGCATCACCGCGCGGCTATGGCGCGCGATGACGCTTTCCTCGTCAGTCGCAATCACACGCACTTCCACCTTGCTGTCCGGGCGGCTGACGATCTCGGCGTGGGCGTCGTTGGCCAGCTCGTCGAGCGCCACGCCGAGCCAAGTCAATTTTTCGCACATCGACTTGCGGATGGACGATGACCGTTCGCCGATGCCGGCTGTGAACACGAGGCATTCGAAACCCCCCATGGTGTTTGCGAGCGCTGCTGCTTCCCGCGCGGCGCGGAAGGCGAAAAGCTCGATCGCCTCGCGGGCGCGGGGGTCGCTGCTTGCCTCCAGCATGCGCATGTCGCCCGAAATGCCGGATACCCCGAGCAGTCCGGATCTCTCGTAGAGCATTGTCTGCAACTCGTCTGCCGCCATGCCCCTTTCCAGCAGGAAGTACAACAGCACGCCGGGATCGATGGCGCCGCACCGCGTACCCATGACAAGACCATCCAGTGCCGAAAAGCCCATCGTCGTATCGACGCTTTTTCCCTCGCGCACAGCGCAAAGGCTTGCCCCATTGCCGAGATGAGCGACGATTGTCCGTTTCGCCGCGAGCGCGGGCGATATCTCGCTCAGCCGCCCAGCAATGTATTCATAGGAGAGGCCATGAAATCCGTAGCGCCGCAGCCCCTCCCGTTCATATTTTTGCGGCAGGGCAAAGCGCCGCACAAGCGGATCGATCGTGTGGTGGAACGCGGTATCGAAACATCCGACTTGTGGCAGATCCGGTTGCAATGCAGCTATCGCGCGAACTGGCGCGAGACTGCGAGGCTGATGCAAAGGCGCGAGTGCGGTCAGCCTTTCCAGGGCCTCAATGGTAGCGGGCGTCAGGCGGACAGGTTTGCTGAACTTGTTTCCGCCATGCACGATACGGTGGCCGATGCAGATCAGTTTTCTTCCACCAAGTTCGCCCTTCACCAAACGCAGTATTTCGGCAATCCCCGCGCCATGCGGAGCGTCCGCAGTCAACTGCCTATCACACTGCACTGTTCCATCGGCCGCCCTTGCGGTCAGTCTGGGCGCGTCGCCCAGATCCAGAGTGCCGCGCGAAACGAGCAGCTGGCCATCCGACGAGCCAAGATCGTATAGCGCGAACTTGACGCTCGACGAGCCGGCATTCAGCGCCAGGATCGACTGACTCATCGACCAGCCTTTGCCCTGTTCGCAGCCGGCCAACTCCATTTCTGGATCTCGGGCATGTCTTCGCCGTGCTCGCGGACAAAGGCCTTGTGCTTGGCCAGCCTGCCGTGAAGTTCGGCGGCGAGGCTTTCAGCCCTTTCGGCCAAGCCCGGCACGCGTGTGATCGCTGCAAGTGCGAGGTGGTAGCGATCGAGTTCGTTGAGCACCACCATGTCGAACGGAGTCGTCGTGGTGCCCTCCTCGCGAAAGCCGTGCACATGCATGTTGTCATGATTGGCACGACGGTAGGTAAGACGGTGGATGAGATAGGGATAGCCGTGATAGGCAAAAATCACCGGCCTTGTTTTCGTGAACAGCGCGTCGAAAGCCTGGTCGGTGAGGCCGTGCGGATGCTCGGTATTCGACTGCAACGTCATCAGGTCGACAACGTTGACGACGCGGATTTTCAGATCGGGGATTGCAGAGCGAAGAATGTCCGTCGCAGCCAACGTTTCCAGCGTCGGCACGTCGCCGGCACAGGCCAACACCACATCCGGCTCCTCGCCTTTTGAAACCGTGCCGGCCCATTCCCAAATGCCCGCGCCGGCCTTGCAGTGCGCTTCAGCGTCTTCGATAGACAGCCATTGCGGCGTCGGCTGCTTGCCAGCGGTAATGACATTGATGCGGTTGTAGGTTCTCAGGCAATGGTCGGTGATCCACAGCAGCGTGTTGGCATCCGGCGGAAAATAGAGCCTGACCGTGTCGGCCTTCTTGTTGGCGACAAAGTCGGCAAAGCCCGGGTCCTGATGACTGAAGCCATTGTGATCCTGGCGCCAGACATGAGAGGTCAGCAGGTAATTGAGCGAGGCGATCGGCTTGCGCCAGGCAAGCTCGCCGGAGGTTTTCAACCATTTCGCATGCTGGTTGACCATAGAGTCGACGATGTGGATGAACGCCTCGTAGCATGAGAAGAGACCGTGGCGGCCGGTGAGCAGATAGCCTTCCAGCCAACCCTGGCAAAGATGCTCGCTGAGTACTTCCATGACACGGCCGTCGCGGGAAAGATGGACGTCGTAGGGTTCGATGCGTTCCATCCAGATCCGATCCGTGACCTCGAACACATCGTCAAGGCGATTGGAAGACGTCTCGTCCGGTCCCATCAGCCGGAAATTCCGCGCTTTGGCGTTAAGGCGAAAGACCTCGCGAAGATAGCCACCACAAATCCGTGTCGCTTCGGCAATGACGCCTCCAGGCCTAGGCACTTCGAGCGCCAGACTTTTCCAGTCCGGCAGCGCCAGGTCGCGCTTCAACAACCCGCCATTCGCGTACGGAGTTGCGCCCATGCGCTTTGTTCCAGTTGGAGCAAGGGCCGCGAGTTCGGGCAGCAGATGTCCACCCTTGTCGAACAGCTTTTCCGGTTCGTAGCTTCGCATCCAGGTCTCGAGGATCTTGCGGTGCTCGTCATTGCCGCGGGCATTCGATACCGGCACTTGGTGCGAGCGCCAGAAACCCTCGACTTTTTCGCCATCGACCTCCTTCGGACCAGTCCAGCCCTTGGGGCTGCGCAGGACGATCATCGGCCACTGCGGACGTTCGCCACGCCATCCCGGACCTCGCGCCTGTTCCTGAATGGAACGGATCCGATCGAGCACCCTGTCGAGCGCCTTGGCCATCGCCTGGTGCATGGCGACCGGCTCATGGCCTTCGACAAAGAACGGTTCGTAGCCACAGCCGGTGAAGAGGTTGCGCAGCTCCTGGTCATCCATGCGGCCGAGGATCGTCGGGTTGGCGATCTTGTAGCCGTTGAGATGAAGGATCGGCAGCACCGCGCCGTCCGAGGCTGGGTTCAGGAACTTGTTGGAATGCCAAGCTGTCGCGAGCGGACCGGTTTCGGCCTCGCCGTCGCCAACCACGCAGGCAACCACCAGATCCGGATTGTCGAATGCCGCGCCGAAAGCATGGACCAGGGCATATCCGAGTTCGCCGCCCTCATGAATGGAGCCGGGCGTTTCGGGCGCCACATGACTTGGCACCCCGCCTGGAAAGGAAAATTGCCGGAACAGTTTTCTCAGGCCGTCTTCGCCTTGGCCGATATCGGGGTAGATCTCCCCATAGGTGCCCTCTAGCCAGGTATTGGCGACCATTGCCGGACCGCCATGTCCTGGACCGCAGATAAACAGCACATCGAGATCACGCTCGCGGATAAGTCGGTTCAGATGCAGGTAGAGGAAATTGAGGCCCGGTGTCGTACCCCAATGGCCGAGCAACCGCGGCTTGACGTGCTCGGCTTTCAAGGGTTCGCGCAGCAGCGGATTGTCGAGCAGATAGATCTGGCCAACCGAGATGTAATTCGCGGCGCTCCAGTAGCGGTTCATGAGATCGATCCGTTCGAGGCTGATCGCCTGCGTCGTCGCGGCAGCCTTGTCGTTCATCGCCCAGTCTCCAGTATCAGCTCTCCAGCATCAGTTCGCTGGAGATAACTGGAGCGACTTCGCGCCTTAGCAAGCCCAAATTGGCGATGGCGTACGAAGCAATGGCCCAGCGCCGCTTGGGCAGGAAACCGTCGGCGTCTCCAAAGGGTCCATGGACTTGTCTTGCAATACAGAAGGAACTTTGAGGCCCTCCAGCGGTTAGAGGCATGAACCGCGAGAAAGCCGCTGAAGGCAGAGGACGTGGCTGATCGGCTATTGTCGAAAGATATCCTTGAACGTTGCGGACAAGCGGCCGCCAAAGGGAGCTGAAAATGCTCGATCTTCCTCGTGCTCGCGACCGAATGGTCAATGTTCATATCGGCCGGCGTGGCATCCGCGATCGCGCGATCCTGCAGGCCATGCGCGAAGTTCCGCGCGAGGCTTTCGTCGATCCCGGCTTCGAAGAATTCGCTTATGAAGACGGGCCACTGCCCATCGCTGACGGCCAGACCATATCGCAACCCTACATCGTCGCGCTCATGATCGAGTTGGCGGCTGTCAAGGCTGGTGACCACGTTCTGGAGGTTGGCACCGGCTCGGGCTATGCGGCGGCCGTGATGAGCCGAATCGTCGAACAGGTCTACACGATCGAGCGTCATCCCGGATTGGCCGAAACCGCGAAGCGTCGGTTTGAAAGACTTGGCTACGAGAACATCGCGGTCAGGACTGGCGACGGCACCAAGGGCTGGCCGGAGGCAGCGCCCTATGACGCCATCGTGGTGGCGGCCAGCGGACCCGGCGCGCCGCTCGCCCTGCAAGAGCAACTCGATGTCGGCGGCAGGCTTGTCATTCCGGTCGGCGACGATCTGGATTCGCAACGTCTGCTCAAGGTCACCCGAACAGGCGCCGCGACTTACAGTGAGGAGGATTTCGGCGGCGTGCGGTTCGTCGCTCTCATCGGTGAGCAGGGCTGGGCCGAAAGCGGCGAAATCGCCGAGGTCGATCGTCCTCTGCGACATCCGCCCCCGGTCAGCCTGCCGGATATGATCGCGGCGGCGGCCGAACCGCTTCCGGATTTCGACGATCCAGCCTTCGGCGATATGTTCGATCGGTTCGCCGACCGGCGTGTCGTTCTGCTTGGCGAAGCAAGCCATGGCACATCGGAGTTCTATAGGGCGCGCGCGGCAATCACCCGCAGGCTCATCGAGAAGCACGGTTTCAAATTCGTTGCGGTCGAGGCGGATTGGCCTGATGCCGCAGCGATCGACCGCTACGTTCGCCACCGCAAGCCGCGAGCGGGGGCGGTTGCACCATTCCAGCGGTTCCCGACCTGGATGTGGCGCAACACCGATGTGGCGGCTTTCACCGACTGGATGCGTCACCACAACGAGAAGCTCGAGCCATCCAGGCAAGCAGGGTTCTACGGCCTCGACATCTACAACATGAGCGGGTCCATAGAAGCGGTTCTCGACTATCTTGACCGGGTTGATCCGCAGGCCGCAAAGATCGCCCGCGAGCGCTATGGCTGCCTGACCCCGTGGCAAAACGAACCGTCCACTTACGGCCGGGCGGCGCTGACCTCGGGCTACCAGGAATGCGAGCGGGCCGTTCTCGAGCAATGCCGAGATCTGCTCGCCAGGCAACTGGACTATGCCCGACAGGACGGCAACGACTTCCTCGATGCCGCTCAGAACGCCCGGTTGATAGCCTCCGCCGAACGTTATTACCGGATCATGTACTATGGCGGCGCACAAGCCTGGAACCTGCGCGACACGCATATGTTCGAAACGCTGGAACATCTGCTGGACGCCAACGGGCCGAATTCCAAGGCGGTTGTTTGGGCGCACAATTCGCATATCGGAGATGCCCGCTACACCGAAATGGGCATTGTCCGCGACGAGTTGAATATCGGCCAGCTTTGCCGGCAACGATTCGGCGACAAGGTTGCCCTGGTCGGTCTGGGCACGCATTCCGGCACTGTAGCCGCCGCCTCCGGCTGGGGCGAGGAGATGAAGGTGAAGCAGGTGCGGCCCTCACACGCCGACAGCTACGAGCGGCTTTGCCATGACTGCCGCATTCCGCGTTTTCTGCTCGACCTGAATCGCGACGAGGCGCTGCGCGAGCGGCTCCTGGAACGCAGGCTGGAACGCTTCATCGGGGTGATCTACCGGCCGAAGACCGAACTGCGCAGCCACTATGCCGACGCCTCCCTGCCCCAGCAATTCGACGCCTTCGTATGGTTCGACAAAACCACTGCGGTGACGCCGCTTGGCCCGGAGCATGCAAGAGCTGGTGTTCCGGACACTTATCCGTTCGGACTTTAGCCGTCGGCGAACGGCAAATGGCCCGGAACATTTCAGCCGGCCTGTGGTTTTGAAACCGAACCTGTCGAAGGAGCTGTCTCATGACCACGACCAGACATCCAAAGTGGAAAAAACCGAGCGATGCCGACCTTGCGAACAATCCGGGCATCGGAACCTCCAAGGGCACGATCAAGGAAGGCGACGAGCTCGACCTTGAAGGGGAGAACACGATCGAAGGCGATGTCGAGAACGACACGACGGCCGCCGGCGGGATCAATCCAAGGCAGAAAATGCGAACGAACAAGTAGCGTGCCCAATTGCGCGAAAAGGGAGGCTATCGATGGCCGGAAACAAAACCCACGAGCAAAGGCTTCGCGTAATCGAAAAGCGCGAGAATACCAAGAATGCCGGCAAGGGCTTCGACGCGAAGACGGAGCTGGAAAAGACCGACGCTGAGCGCGCAGCCTCGTGGCAGGACAACCTCAGACCCAAGCTGAGGGATATTGCCGACCCCGATGATCGGAACATCATCCGCGGAAAGAACCAGGAAAGTTCTCACAACAAGCGTCTGGGAGGTCGTTGAGGTCGACCCCATGCACCGACATCGGCGTAGCAACCCTCCCGAAGGAGCAACTCATGCCACTCACGCTCAGCAGTTCCGCCTTTGCCGAAGGCGCAAAAATCCCTGAAAGATATACGCGGGACGGCAAGAATGTGTCTCCACCGCTCAAGTGGTCGGGGGCACCTGATGATACAAGGAGCTTCGTTCTCGTCGTCCAGGATCCGGATGCGCCAAGCGGAACATTCGGCCATTGGGCGGTGTTCAACATGTCCCCGGACACCCAGGAGCTTCCCGAGGCGGCAAGCGGCAAGCCGGGTCCGCAGGCCCTAAGGCAGGCGACGAACGATTTTGGCAACGCCTATTATGATGGCCCTCAACCACCGGTCGGACACGGCGTCCATCACTATCATTTCCAGCTGGCCGCGCTCGACACACCAAACCTTGCCATCCCGGCAAGCGCCGGCATCCAGCGTATCTGGCAGGAAGCGCAAAAACATCTGCTCGAGCAGGCAGAACTCGTCGGAACGTACGAACGGATTCGATGAGTTGCATCCAGGCTATGGTTGGTTCTCGCGGCCGGCGGGCCATTGTTGCTGGTTATATTGACGGCCTATGTCGTGTTAACACGCCGCCGCCCTGGCCCCGCTGAACGTCGGAAAGTGACTGCGTAACTGACCGGCTGTGTCGCCAGAACAGGCGCTGATCCAGAAATGGGGCGGTCGGGAATCGCACGGCTGCGGGCACGCGACAATTCCCAACTCTTGGTCAGTGCATGATCCTTTGCCTCAACCATGCGAGAAACCTGTTCCCGCCGATCACTGCGCGGACCCGAGCGGCGGCCCACCGTGCTGTCATGGTAGCGCCTACATGACAATCGCAGACGATGTCGTGCAGTTGCCGGTCATTCAGTTCGAAGAAGCGCTTGGCCTCGCCATACGTGTCATCCCTTAGGCCCGACGCGCGTAGCACCGTGTCTTCGAAGGCAACAGCAATTGCAGACCCTTCGCCGCGTGCCATGGCACGTGCCTCCGGGTGCAGATGTTCGGTGCCTGTAAATGCGCCAAGGCATCGTTCGGGATTCTGCTCGAGAAGTTCAGCCCAACGCGCGATGCGCTCGTTTCGTGTCATTTCCAAATGTGGCGCCGAGGGCTCAATCCCGGCGATGGCATGCAGTTGGTCGAGTGTCTGATGTTTCATGGTCCGCTCCTGTTGCGATAAGCGCCCACGCCTTCAGGGGAATTACCGCGCGGCGATGCTTCGACAAGAGCGGAAGCTGACAGAATTCATCACTGCCAAATTCAACCGGCTGGATCGTAAACGCGCCGGCCGCGTTCATCGAAAAGAGGTGGCTATCACCAGCCACGGATCCAAAATCAGATTCTGCCCATGCTCGTCCAGCCGATCGACTATTTTCTTGTTGTCTGGTTCACTCTTGCCGCTGCCTCGACGCTCTATGTCGGCATAGATCAGTACCGCAACAATCCCGAACCGGTGGTGATGAAATGGGGGTTCATCCTGGTGACCCTCTACATGGGTCCACTCGGCCTGCTGCTGTATGTGCTCGCCGACAAGGAGCCGCGACAGGGCGAGCACGAGGACTTCACCCGGCCACTGTGGAAGCAAGGCGTCGGCGCTGATCATCGATCCCGCCGATCCCGCCGACGAAGTTCAAGCCGACCACGACTACGTGATCGAGCTGCAGGAGTGGCTGGTGCGCGAAGGGCTGACCTACCCGTCGATGCCGATGGACGGCGGCATGCCAAACTTCTTCACCATCAACGGCAAGGCGTATCCCGCGACCGAGATGATCCGCATGAAGGTCGGCGAGACGTTAAAGGTGCGCTTTATCGGCACCAACAACGGCTTCATCCACCCGATGCATATCCATGGCGGGCCGTTCGAGGTCGTCGCCCGCGACGGCGAGACGATCCCCGGCTCGGCCCGCTTCCTTGCCGACACGATCAATGTCGGGCCGGGGCAGCGCTATGACGTCGTCTGGAAGGCGCAGCGTCCCGGAAAGTGGCTGATCCACTGCCACATCCCGCACCACACGACCAACAACAATGTCGAGGACAAGGGCGGTGGCGGGCTGATGGTCGTCATCGACGTCAACTAGCCGACACTGAGGCCATGGCCTCAATGCCGCGCTCGGCCACAGAGCGTCGGCCCTATATCGACGTTTGCAAATCCGCCGGAGCCTTCCGCAGGTTGCACTTATCGCGCCCTACTTCTTGATGATGTTTCCATTGCACAGGTCGAATGCCTCGGCACCGCGAGCCTGGCGGTAGAAATCGTCCTGCAGTTCACCCCATTCGCCCAGGAAGGCACCGCACTTGCTGCAATGGATTGGCGTCGACCCCGTGGCGTTGTCGGGAATGTCCCGCAAGCCTTGCAATCGAGTTTGTCGCCCAATGGGCGTCCCATTTCCCAATGATCGCGCATTCTCACGCAGGAGCCAATTGTCGGTTTCGTACGAAGTGGTGCCGGCCGCCTTGTGAGCACATCGATAACTGGCCCTGTTCGAGATGGAGATCAGTGATGGTGCGATTCGTACAAAACCGGTTGGCCGATAAGGGGCAACAGATGAAATTGCCCAACACGGCCGACCCACGGAACCATCGCCCGGTATAACGGTTGTGTCTGCAATCGTCCTGGGAGACATGCAAGGAACGATCATGCGAATATTGACGATAGTCGCCGCGCTTTCCGGTGCGGTCATCGCGCAGCCTCTCTACGGGCAAACCATCGGCCCGCAGGCCCCACAGATGACACCGCTGGAGCCGCTGCCGGACCAGATACAGCCCGAGCAAGGGGCTCCTGGCGAGAATTTCACCGATGTTGCCATCGTCGCCGTCGAGGATCTACCTGCGGAAATCAAGGCACAGGCGGAAGCCGTGATTACCCAGACCAGTGCGCAAGATCTGCTGCGTCTGCAGAACTCCATCGATGCATCGCCTCAGGCAACATTGGCGCTGAGGGCGAACGGGCTCAACTCTTCACAGGTCGTGGCCGCCAACATCGATGGCGATGGTACGCTGACGCTGATCATCCAGACGACAACTTGATCGGCCACCCGAACCATACGGCGACGCCGTGAAGCAACGAAACACAGATGTCGCGGAGAGCCGCCATGGCCGAAGCCGCTGTTCGCAACTTCACCATCAATTTCGGACCGCAGCATCCGTCGGCACACGGGGTCCTGCGGTTGGTACTGGAACTGGATGGTGAGATCGTCGACCGTGCCGATCCGCACATCGGTCTGCTCCATCGTGGCACGGAGAAACTCATAGAGCACAAGAATTATCTGCAAGCCCTGCCCTATTTTGACCGGCTCGACTACGTCGCACCGATGAATCAGGAGCATGCCTTCTGCCTCGCCGCCGAAAAATTGCTCGAAATATCGGTGCCAAAGCGCGGGCAACTTATCCGTGTCCTTTTTTGCGAGATCGGCCGGCTCCTATCGCATCTTCTCAATGTCACCACACAGGCCATGGATATCGGCGCGCTGACCCCGCCGCTCTGGGGATTTGCAGAGCGCGAAAAGCTGATGGTCTTCTATGAACGCGCCTCCGGCGCCCGCATGCATGCGAATTATTTCAGGATCGGCGGCGTGCATCAGGACCTGCCTCCGAAGCTTCTCGACGACATCTGGGCCTTCTGCGACCCGTTCCTCAAGGTCTGCGACAACCTCGACGGTTTACTCACTGGCAGCCGCATTTTTAAGCAACGCAATGTCGATATCGGCGCGGTTGGGCTGGATGACGCCTGGGCCTGGGGTTTCTCCGGCGTGATGGTGCGCGGATCAGGCGCGCCATGGGATTTACGCAAGGCGCAGCCATACGAATGTTACTTCGAGATGGATTTCGACATTCCCGTCGGCAAGAACGGGGACTGCTATGACCGCTATCTCGTCCGCATGGAGGAAATGCGCCAGTCGGTGCGGATCATGAAGCAATGCCTGGAAAAATTGCGGTCGCCGGAAGGCCAGGGGCCGGTCGCGATACCGAACCAGAAGATCACGCCGCCACCGCGCGCGACGATGAAACGCTCGATGGAAGCGACCATCCACCATTTCAAACTTTATACCGAAGGGCTTCATGTGCCGGCCGGAGAAGTCTACGCCGCCGTGGAGGCGCCGAAAGGCGAGTTCGGCGTTTATCTGGTTTCGGACGGAGGCAACGTTCCCTATCGATGCAAGATACGCGCGCCTTCCTTCGCCCATCTGCAGGCGATGGATTTCCTGTCCCGGGGGCACATGATCGCCGATGTCGCCGCAATCATCGGCTCACTTGATATCGTGTTCGGCGAGATCGACCGCTGACCGGTGCGCAGATCACAAATCATTGTCAAAATCGGTGGCCTGGCCCGCATGACGAATCATACGGCGAAAGCTCATCGAGATATGCGCGCGCGCGCCTTATATGGGCGATCGATTCCCAGTCTTCGATCTCGGCGGCGGCAAGGAGTTCCATCTCACGGCGGAAGGCGGTGAATTTTTCGACCAGGCACTTGCGGCATCACTTCAGGACGACCCGTTCGACCTGAAAATACAGGCGTTCGCTGATCTCGCGTATGGCTGGTTACCGGTCATCGCAGTCGTGCGCACTCGCCGGGTTGCCGAAGGGCTTAACGCTCCATGGACTAAGGAAGTCGCTTGGCGTTTATCTCGCGGAAGCCGAGGCATCCACCAGGCAGTTCATGGATGTCCTTGACCATGACGACATCGACCACGCCGAGCTCTACTCCCGTGAAGCATCGCAGCTGCGTTTGGCTGTGCAGGGCATGGATCGAGCGGTGCGGTTGGTGACGCGCAAGCCGCTGCTTGGCGAACCTGTTGGCGAACCTCGTGACGAACCGCTCCGTAAGCCATTGATAAATAACGATAATGGTGGGCCCGGAGGACGCATTAAAATCCTTGATTTCATTGGCTTTTTCGTGGGCACTTATCCATGAACCTTCCCGTATCGTTCCGTATGGTTCCGCGAGCCTAATCCGGCTGCGGCCGCGGCAATGAACCGCCACTCCATGAATCCACGCCAAGTCTGCCAGTTGTCTCCTCCAGGCACCACGCCGCGATCGACTGCTGCCTTCCGCGTATCGTTCGAGTCGGTCCCGCCGCAGCCCTTCGATAATGTCGGTTGGCTCGTGGCCGCGCGATTGCACGGCGCGAACCAAGTCGTCGCTGATCATAAGCCTGCTGCCGGTATGACGCGTCAGGCGCTCCAGCCGACTGGCGACGTTGACCGCATCGCCGAGCACAGTGAACTCCAGGCGCTGTGCATGCCCAATATTACCGACGACCACCTCACCGTAATGCAGGCCGATCCCGATCTCGATGGGTCCCTTGCCCTCAGCAGCCCGCTCGAAATTCCACCGCTCAATCTCGGCAATCATGGCGCCGGCACAGGTCAGCGCGCGGACCGGGTCGTCATCGCGCGGACGCGGCGTCCCAAAGTGCAACATGATCGCGTCGCCGATATATTTGTCGACCGTCCCGCCGTTGGAGAAGGCCACTCGCGCCAGACGCCCGTGGAACTCGCGCAGGAAGCCAATCAGGGCTTCGGGCTCCATTCGCTCGGTCAGGCGCGTGAAACCCACCATATCGGCGAACAGTATCGCAGCCTCCTACACGACCGGCCTGTCGAGCGCGCTGGCGTTCGCGGACAGTTCGCGCACGATGTTGGGGGAGAAGTAGCGCGACAGCGACGCCCGCTCGCTCTCGGCAGCCACGGAAGACGCAGGTTGAGCTGAGCCGTCCATCCCTCCACGTAGAAGGTCGGCGGCACGACCAGCACATACGTTAGGATGGCGGCGTCGAGTATCAGGAACGCGGCAAGAACGGACGTGCGTGCGTAGCCTTGGCGCCCAAGCAGGTACGGTGGTGCGCCGAGTAGCGCGAAGGCTGCGATGGCCGAAAGATACCCGGCAGAACGCTCGAAAGGCAGCGTCAGCGCCCAGACCGCAAGCACGGCAAGCGCTGCGAGACGGCCCCAGAACATGTAGGAGAGGCCCTTCAGCTCCTCCTGCGCTATTCCATCGCCGACGCCCTGGCATTCCGCCCCGCCGGCCGGTGGTCCCGGACGCAACGCCGAAAGCAGCTTTTGGATTGAGAACTGCCTCCCTCCCTTCGCCGTCGCTATGTCGACATCCGTGCCTTCACTCACCGACAGGCTCCTTGTGTCCTTGCCCGGCCACAAGCCAAAGCTGCCGAATCCGAATCGATCCGGCAGCTCGAGGCGAGCTCGCGAGACGTGTTACGGGTTGCCAAGAAACTGGATAATCGCGGTTCGGTCATCTGCGTTGTTGAAGCGCTGAACCATCTTCGTGCCGCGCACCATCGCGGTCGGATTGGTGAGATAGGTTCCCAGCGTGTCGGCTGTCCAGGTGATGCCGGAATTGCGCAGGGCCGGCGAGTAGTTGAACCCTTCGATGCTGCCGGCTTTGCGGCCGAGCACGCCCTGCAAATGAGGCCCGACACCGTTGCGGGTCGTCGCAATCTGGTGACAGGCGCCGCAGCGCTGCCGGAACAGCCGCTCTCCTGAAGCGGCATCCGCTTCCTGGGCAACGGACGCGTGCGTTGCCCAGGAAGCTGCGACAAGCGTCAAGGCGGCGAGGATGGCATTCCTCATCCTTCCACTCCCTTCAAGTCGAGCTTCGAAAGCGGCAGGCTGCGGATGCGCTGACCTGTGAGCACCGAGGCGGCGTTGACCACCGCCGGCGGCACGCCCGGCAGGCCGGGCTCGCCGATGCCACCCATCGGCGCTCCGCTCTCCACGATGCGAACATGCACGCGCGGCATGCGGTCAGGCGGCAGGATCGGATAGCCGTCAAAATTGCGCGCCTGGGGCATGCCGTCGACATAGACGACTTCCTCCAGCAGCGCCGACGACAGGCCGAGGGCGACCGCCGAGTTCACCTGCGCCTCGATGATCGCCGGGTTGACGATGCTGCCTGGATCGATCGCAACCCAGACGTCGTGGACCACGACCCCGCCATCCCTAAGCGACACTTCGGCAATCGTCGCAACCTCGCTGCCGAAGGGCGAGGCCATAGCCACGCCGCGTGCACGCCGTGTGCCGTCCTCCGCAGTGAATGGACCGCGCTTCCACCCGCCGGACAGATCGGCGACCGCCTGCAGGAGATTGTTATGCCGCGGACTGCCCGCCAGGAGTCGCAGCCGCAGTTCATAGGGATCCTGCTGGCCGGCATCGGCCATCTCGTCGAAGAACGTCTCGTAGAAGAAGTCGTTCATCGAATGGCCGACCGATCGCCAGAAGCCGATGATCGCCGGGTCGTCCACGTGGATCTGCGCGACACGTCTGTTGTTGATCGCATAGACCTTTCCGGCAATGCCCTCGACGGCAGAACTGTCCACCTTGTCCGGCTGGCGGCCGAACCAGCGGCCGACTGGTCCTTCGCAGACGGCGACCGCATCCAGCGCCACCGGCAGACCGTTCGCATCGAGGCCGGCTCGGAAGCGCACCGCACTCATCGGCCGCAGCGTGTCGCGGAGGAATTCCTCTTCGCGACTCCAGACGAGCTTCACGGGCCGGCCTGCCGCTCGCGCAAGCAGTATGGCCTGCGGATACGGATTGGCCGACTGATAGAGAAAATGCCTGCCGAAGAAGCCGCCCAGCATAGGGGAGTGGATGATGACCTTGTCCGGCTCGATGCCCGCGACCTTCGCCGCATCTGCCTGGAACATTTCCGGCGCCTGGTTTGGGATCCAGAGTTCCAGCGTGCCGTCCCCGTTCCAGCGCGCAATCGCCGATGGCGGCTCAAGCTGTCCATGCACGAGATACGGCGCGTCATAGGTGCCGTCCACAACGCGCGCTGCGCTCGCAAGCGCACCCGCTGCATCGCCTTCCTGCTCAAAGGCGATACCCTCGCCCGACATCGTCCTCAGTATCTCCTTGTGCGCGTCCGACGAGAAATCGGCCGGCATGGCGTGAGGCGTTCCGGCAGCAGGCTCCGCCCACGTCACCCGAAGGGCTTCGACGGCCCGGCGCGCCCGCCACCAGCTATCGGCCAGAACCGCGACCGCGCCGGGCAGCCGGTGGATGGAATGCACGCCCGGCATGGCCTGGACTTCGGCCTCATTGGCGAGCGCCCCCGGTTCGCCACCGAGGCGCGGGCTGTGTTGGACGGCGGCATAAAGCATGTCGTCGATCTTGAGGTCGATCGCATACTGCGCGCGTCCGGTGGACTTCTCGCGCACGTCGAGCCTCGGAACAGGCTTGCCGATCCAGCGGAAGTCGGCAGGATTGCGCAGCACGACATCGGTTGGCACCGGTAGCCCGGCAGCGGCGTTGGCGAGCTCTCCGTAGGGAACTGCCTGCCCGGACGCAGCATGAACCACGCGACCGGGTTCGGTTGAGAGTTCCGAGATCGGCACGCCGAGCCGTTCGGCCGCAGCCTGCAACAGCATCTGTCGCGCCGAGGCGCCGAGCTTGCGCATGGCCTCATAGCTCATGCGCACGGACATGCTGCCGCCGGTGAAGCGGCCGCCTCCGGTCAGGAGATAGTCGGGGCCGGGAGGAGCGCCTTCGACCGTGAAGTTCGCCGGATCGACATCCAGCTCTTCGCCGACAATCTGCGCCATGGCGGTGAACACGCCTTGCCCGCCTTCGATGAAGGCGCTGCGGAACAACACGGTGCTGTCGGGGCGGATTTCCAAAAAGGCGCTGACGCGCGTGCCGGGCGCCACGGCAGCCGCGGCCAGCGCCCGGGCCCGCCCGACGGGCACCGCGACCGAAAGAACCAGTGCTGCAGCACCGCCGAGGAAGCCGCGACGCGAAACGTTGAGCGGTCTATCTCCGCCGCGGGTCGACAAACGGCCGTGAATGGGAGCCATGTCGTTCATCGAAACCTCCTCAAGCCTGCGCGGCCTGCCGGACGGCAGCCGAGATCGCGTTGTAGGTGCCGCAGCGGCAGAGATTCACCATCGCGCCGGCGATGTCGTCCTCGGTCGGCTGCGGGGTCTGCTTGAGGAGCGCGGTGGCGGCCATGACCTGACCGGACTGACAGTAGCCGCATTGCGGCACCTGGTTGGCGACCCAGGCCTCGACCACCTTGCTGCCCTCGGCATCCTGTTCGATCGCCTCGATCGTCGTGATCGCCATCCCGACGACGCTGTCTACTGTTGTTACGCAGGAGCGCGTGGCCTGTCCGTCGATCAGCACCGTGCATGCGCCGCACTGAGACACGCCGCAGCCGTATTTGGTGCCGGTCATGCCAAGCGTGTCGCGAAGCACCCAGAGCAGTGGAGTATCGGGTTCGACGTCGACCTGATGCCTCGACCCATTGACAGTCAGTTCCATGGCCTTCTCCTCGTGCTTCGCAGAAAGCCAACGCGACTGGCTGTTGGCTCGTCGAAACCGAAGAGTAGGTGTCCCGGATCATCTCGATTAGACCGCGTAATTCACTTGCGTCTATCGACAAGAGGCATAAATCTTGATCCGATCGGTGGACGGCGGCATGGCCAAGGAAAACTTCAACGACCTGTTATGGTTCCTGGCCGTGGCTGAGGAAAAAAGCTTCACGCGCGCGGCGGCGAAGCTCGGCGTCACGCAGTCCACGCTCAGCCACACGATCAAGCGCCTCGAAACGGCGATGGGCATCAGGCTGCTCATGCGTACCACGCGAAGCGTGGCGACCACCGAGGCGGGCGAACGCCTGCGGCAGTCTCTCGCACCGCGCGTCGCGGAGATCGAGGCGGAGATCGCCGCGCTGATGGAATTCCGCGACAAACCTGCCGGCACTATCAGGCTGACCCTTTCGGATCATGCATTCGAAAGCGTCGTCTGGCCGAAGTTGAGCCCGATGCTCGCCGCCTATCCCGATATCAAGCTGGAGCTCAGCATCGACAACGGGCTCCGCAACATCGTCGAGGACGGCTTCGACGCCGGCGTCCGGTTGGGAGAAAGCGTTGAGAAGGATATGATCGCGATTCGCATCGGCCCGGACTGGCGCATGATCGCCGTCGCCTCGCCTGACTATTTCGCCGCACAACCTGCGCCCCGGCATCCGCAGGAGCTGATCGGGCACAACTGCATGAACATGCGTCAGGCGCGCGGCGGCGGACTCTATGCCTGGGAGTTCGAGAAGGACGGTCAGGAGCTTCGCGTCCGCGTCGACGGGCAGCTCACCTTCAACACTTCATACGCGATGGTGGATGCAGCTCTGAAAGGATACGGCATCGCCTTCGTCCCAGAAAGCCTTGTGGAGCGGCATATCGCGTCGGGCGATCTCGTGCAGGTGCTGGACGACTGGTGCCCGAAGTTCCCAGGCTATTACATTTATTACCCAAGCCGCAGGCAGGGCCTGCCGGCGTTCAAGGTAATCGTCGATGCGTTGCGGTTGCGGGAGGTATAAACAGCAGCTACATCACCCTCGCCGCCCTGGGCTCCGTTCTCAGACCCGGAGGATCACTTTGATCGCGCGCCGCTCGTCCATGGCGCGGTAGCCGTCAGCGACTTGCGCCAGGGGCAGCTCGAGGTCGAAGACCTTGCCGGGCTTAATCTTGCCGTTGAGCACGCGGTCCATGAGGTCGGGCAGGAAGCGGCGGACTGGAGCCGGGCCGCCTAGCATGCGCTTCTGGCCGAAGAAGAGCTGCTGGCCGTCGAAGCTGACGCCGTGCGGAACGCCGACATAGCCGATCGTGCCGCCCGGACGCGAGCACGCTAGCGCCTGATCGAACGATTCCGCCGTGCCGACGCACTCGAGCACCGAGTCGGCGCCGACCCCCTTGGTGAGTTCCTTGATGCGCGCGACACCTTCTTCGCCGCGTTCCGCCACGATGTCGGTTGCGCCAAACTCCCGGGCCAGCTTCTGTCGGCTTTCGTGGCGGCTCATGGCGATGATGCGCTCCGCGCCCATTTCCTTGGCCGCGAGAACGCCCATCAGCCCGACCGCGCCGTCGCCGACCACGACGACGCTCGAGCCTTCGCGGACCTCCGCGGCATCCGCCGCATACCACCCGGTGCCTAGAACATCGGACACGGCAAGCAGATCCGGCACCATATCGTCGGAAGGAACTTCCGCCGTGGCCACCAGCGTGCCGTCCGCCAACGGCACACGGGCGTAGGGCGCCTGCGCCCCGCTCATGAATTCGCGTTGCACGCAGGACGACTGGAAGCCGAACCGGCAGTGCGGGCAGGTGTTATCCGAGATGCAGAACGAGCCGACGACGAACTGGCCGGGACGCACCGTGCGCACCGCGCTGCCGACTTCGACCACGACGCCGCAATATTCATGGCCCATATGCATCGGACGATCGACCGCCTGCAGTCCGCGATAGGGCCACAGATCCGACCCGCAGATGCAGCTCGCCGACAGCTTGATGATGGCATCGGACGGCTTGAGGATCTTGGGATCGGCAATCTCCTCGCAGCGGATGTCGCCCGGCTTGTGAAGAACGGTTACGAGCATGAGCGTGCGCCTTTCTTGCGTTGCGTCAGGAGATGGCTTCGATGCGTAGCGGGAATTCGCCACGCACGTGCAAAGCCTCATAACCTTCGTCGAAACGGCCGAGCCTGATCAGACCGGGGTGTTTGTAGTCGGCATAGAACATGGCCAGATTACCCCAGGGCACGAAGTAGCAGAGGTCGTAGGGGCGCTCGTTACCGAAAGGACCGCTGCCTTCCTCGGTGAGCTTGCGCGGCAGGTGGGCGATCTTTTCGTTATTGCTGAAATCCTCGATCTTGAGATCGAGCGCCAGCATAGAGAAAAAATCGCGCGCAGCCGGGTTGTCGTAAAGCGTGGCAGTCATGGTCCGACCGCCGAACGTCATTCTGATCCGCATGTTGGTAGGCTCCTGGCTGGCTGGGTCCCTGCCTTGCTGGCCGTGGGCGAGATTCGGCAGGACCGCCGTTGCGAGTGCGGCAGCGAGCAACGTCCGGCGGTTGAAGGCTGGCTGCTTGATGATCACGGCAGAGAACTCCGAGCTGCGCGCCGTGCGGCGACTGCGAAGACCGACGATCCGCAGAGAAGCGCTGCGCCGAACGCGAAGGCGCTCCACCAGCCGATCGCATCGAAGAGCATACCGCCGATTGCCGCGCCGCCGGTAATCGCCAACTGGATGACGGCGACCTGCAGCCCACCGCCGGCCTCGGCATCTTCGGGAAGCGTGCGGCTCAGCCACGTGCCCCATCCTACAGGCGCGGCGGTGCCGAAAAAGCCCCAGGCAACGAGCAGCAGGGAAACCGGCACGGGTATCGTTCCGAGCGCAATCAGCGCGACGGCAAGAACCGACATGACGAGCGGGATGGCGATCAGGATGCCGAACAGGCGGGTTCGCAGCAGCCGTCCGATCCACCAGGTACCCGCGACACCCGCCAGACCCATGACGAGCAGCATCGCCGAAAGCGCGGGGATGGCGAGACCCGTCACGTTCTCCAGGAACGGGCGGAGATAGGTGAAGAGCGCGAACTGCCCCATGAAGAGCATCAGGATCGAAGCCATGCCGAGAGCGACCGGGCGGCGGCGAAGCAGCAACAGCACGTTGCCGGACGCTCGCCTTCCGCGCGGCGGAAGCGGCGGCAGGCTGATCCACTGCCAGACCAGCGCCAGAAGGCCGAGCGGCACGACGAGGAAGAAGGCGCCGCGCCATCCGACATAGGCTCCGAGAAAGCTACCCAGCGGTGCGGCGATTGTCGCCGCGATCGCGTTGCCCGCGTTCAGCATGGCGAGCCCTTTCGGGACAAGGTCTTCGGACATCAGGCGCATGACGATCGACGTCGACATTGACCAGAAGCCGCCGATCGCGATGCCGAGCAGTGCCCGACCGACCATGAGGAATGCGTAATTCGGCGCGAAGGTGACGGCGAGCCCTGACACGATCAGGAGCATTGTTAAGCCTATAACGACAAGCTTGCGGTCGATCCGGCGCATGAGGCTGGCGACTAGCAGACTGGTGATCACTGCAAAGACGCCCGAGATCGAGATGGCTTGGCCGGTCCTGCCCTCGGCGATGCCGAGATCGGCCGCGATCGGCGAGAGCAGGCTGACGGGCATGAACTCCGACGCAATCAGCACGGCGACGCATAGCGCCATCGAAAGCACCGCGGCCCATGCGGCGCGGTCACCGACAAGTCTGGTGTCGTAGGTGGTTTCCATGAACGCATCCGGATAAGGCGGCGGCAACGCGTCACGCCGCCGGTCCACCGCTATGCCCTGCTAAATAGCGTCCCTACGCCAATCGCATTAGACGGACCAATCCACTTGGACTTATCGATGCTGGACATAAATCTTGCCGGGGGCCGCGCCTGCCTGGCGGGCCGTGAAGCTGTCAGGCTTGGCCCGAAGCCAAACTGAACGTTACGCTGGAGGGGACGGATTGGGCGCCGAACAGACCTGACGCGGGGCTCTCGGAAACCTCCGAGAAGGGTCAAACCCGCCTATTCGTACGTCGTGCCGCCGATCACCGCACGCATCGCAGGGAGGTATTTCGAAGTTAGAATTCCTGAGGTAGGTGTGCGTTCGCCATTGTCCTCGATCCGCCCTCCTCTACCTTCTTCGGCAGAGGGGATCGGCAATTGACGGCCGCGCGCAGCCGATGAAATTCAGCGTACCGGACTTGATCATCTTCACCATCACGTCTGGCGAGGTAAAATCATCAGCAAGCCGACGTTCCGCTGGCAAGAAGAATTTCGCCTTGGTGGCGGACAAAAAAATAGCGACGGCGTGCAGATCCTGGCCGTGCCAGAGAGAGCCAACATTTGAAAACATCAATTGCCGGGGTGAAAATCTCGATTGCGCCCGGTATCATCTATGAAAATGCGCAAATCGGAAGGACGCCGGTGCAAACCAAGAAGATCATCAATGACGGCAATCGTGCTGTCGACGAGATGCTGGAAGGCATCCTGGCAGCGCATCCCCGCCATCTCAAAAGCGTGGACGGCAGCCCACGTTCGATCATCGCCCGCGACGGACCGCGCCGGGGTAAGATAGGCCTCGTCATTGGTGGCGGCTCGGGCCACGAGCCGAGTTTTCTCGGCTTTGTCGGCAAGGGGCTGGCAGACGCGGCGGCCATCGGCAACGTCTTCGCCTCGCCGCCGCCCGACCCGATCCTTGAATGCGCAAAGGCAGCAGATGGCGGCGCCGGTGTGCTGTTTATGTACGGCAACTATGCCGGCGACGTAATGAATTTCGACATGGCGGCCGAGATGGCTGGGATGGACGATATTGAGGTGCGCACGGTGCTGAGCACCGACGACGTCGCGTCCGCGCCCGTTGGCGACAGGCACAAGAGACGGGGTGTCGCGGGCAATTTCTTCATCTTCAAGGCGGCAGGTGCCGCCTGCGACCGCATGTTGTCCTTCGATGAATGCGAGCGCATCGCTCGGAAAGCCAACGACCAAACATTCACCATGGGTGTGGCGTTGGCGCCTTGTTCGTTGCCGCAAACCCGCAGGCCGAATTTTGAGATCGGACCCGACGAGATGGAGATCGGCATGGGCATCCATGGCGAACCCGGCATCGCGCGCGGAAAGCTTAAAACGGCCGACGAGATCACCGACGAGATGCTGGACAGGATCCTCGCCGAGATGGCGCCGGCACGCGGCGAGAAGGTCGCCGTGCTGGTCAATTCGCTCGGTTCGACACCGCTGATGGAACTCTACATCATGAACCGGCGCGTGAAGCAGAGGCTTGACGATATCGGTGTGTCCATTCACGCAAGCTGGGTCGGCAATTACTGCACCTCGCTCGAAATGGCCGGCGCTTCGATCACGCTGCACCACCTCGACGAGGAGTTGCAGACAATGCTCGACCACCCTTGCGACTGCGCCATGTTTCGCGCCGGCTAAAACCTGTCAGAGCAGCAAGGGACAAAGACATGACAACGATCGACACTGCCCACCTTGCCGCAATGTTCGTTGCCATTGCGGACGCCATGTCAGCCGACCGGGACCGGCTGTGCTCGCTTGACGGCGTGATTGGCGACGCCGACCACGGCATTGCGATGGAGCTTGGATTTTCCGCGGCACGCGACGCGGTTGCCGCATTGGACGCCGGGACCACCGAACCGACCACTTTGCTGAACACGGCGGCGAGGTCGTTCCTGAATGCCGTCGGCGCATCCTCCGGTCCGCTCTATGCCACCGCGTTCATGCGCGGCGCGGCAGCCGTGAAAGGCAAGACCACGCTCGATGAGGCGGACATGGTCGCCATGTTCCAGGCCATGGCCAAAGGCATCCAGGATCGCGGCAAGGCTGAAACAGGCGAAAAGACGATGATGGATGCCTGGGCGCCGGCTGCGACGGCGGCGGGCGAGGCGCTGGCCGCCGGCACGGGCCTGGCCGGCAGCCTTGCAGCTGCGGCCGAGGCGGCAAAGACGGGCGCGGAGGCGACCAAGGCGATGATCGCCACCAAGGGACGGGCCGCCCGCCTCGGCGAACGCTCGCTTGGCCACATGGATCCGGGAGCGGCGTCTGCCGTAACCGTGATCGAGGCGATGCGGATCGCCTTGACCGGCTAGACCATCTCCATTTTGGAAAAGATCATGTTCACGCAATAGGATAGAGGCTTGACTTGACTCTACCCGGCATCTTCAGCGCTTCGCGTCGAGCTTGTCGACGGCCTGCACATTTGCTGCAGACGGGCCGTTCGGATCGAACTCCGAGGCCAGCCACGCGTCGGCGATCGATTTCGCCAGTTCCGGACCGATCACGCGGGCACCCATGGTGATGATCTGGGCGTTGTTCGATTTTGCGGCGCGCTCCGCCGAATAGGTGTCGTGGGTCAAGGCTGCACGAATGCCCGGCACCTTGTTGGCGGAGATGCTGACGCCGATGCCGGTGCCGCAAAACAGGATGGCGCGATCGTAGTTGCCGTCGATAATTTCGTGGCCAACTGCGGCGGCGATATCGGCGTAGAATCCGGCCTGGCTGAGATCGACGATCTGCAGCTCGGGTTTGGTGGCGAGATGCTTGGCGATGACGTCGAGCAGCGGCTTGCCGGCGCTGTCGGCTCCAAGTGCGATCTTCATAACATGAACTCCTTTTGCTTCGCGGTCAGCGCTCGATTGCGGCCGACGCCTTTTTTAGAATGTCGATGTAACCTTCCGGTTGCCACGCCGAGCGGCCGATGAACAGCCCGTCGATATGGGGCTGGCCGATCAGTTCGGCCGTGTTGCCTGGATTGACGCTGCCGCCGTAAAGCACAAGCGGGGCGTCCGGCAAACGGCTTTGGGCGACCTGCTTGATCAGGGCCTGCTGCTTGTCGGCATAATCCGCGCTTGCTGGAATGCCTTTCTCGCCGATCGCCCAGACCGGCTCATAGGCAAAGAGGATTTCGGCCGACAGTTCGTCCTCCTTCAAGCCCTGCAGTGCACCGAGAACCTGCGCGGTCAGGACATGATCGGCGCGGCCCCCTTCGCGCTCGGCCAACGTCTCGCCAACGCAGATCAGCGGCACCAGGCCATGCCTGACCGCCGCCGCCGTCTTCAATCCCACCGTCGCATCCGTTTCGCCGAAATGCTCGCGACGCTCGCTATGGCCAAGCTCGATCAGGTCCAGCCCGCAATCCCTCAGCATCACCGGCGAAATCTCTCCCGTCCAGGCGCCGGCATCGGCCCAATGCATGTTCTGGGCACCGACCTTCACGTGGGTGTTGGCGAGCGCCGCCTTCACCTGCCGCACCGCGGTGAACGGCGGAATGACGAAAGGCTGTATCGCCGGATCGAAACCGGGCACGAAGGCCGCCAGTGCATCGGCGAACTGCAATGCCTCCGCCAGCGTCTTGTTCATCTTCCAGCTCGTGCCGACCCAATATGGGGTCATTCTTTTCTCCTTCGATCCGAAATTCGGACGACGCGTGTTTTCCCGGCCAGCATCGGCGCCGGCTTTCGAGCCGGCGTTTTCCCTCAGGCCCGAGGCTTGAGATCGTCGCGGCCGCTGTCGATGTAAGGCGCCCAGAAATCCACCGACTCGCGGATCATTGCAATCACCTGATGATCGACCGGTTCCCTCTCCCGGAACGAAAGTTCAAGGCAAATCTCATTGTCGGTTCCGCCGCCCTGTCGCACGGTGTCGAGCAACTTCTGTGGAAGGATGCGACCATCCTTGTTGTAGGCGGCCGTGAACGGCCAGTGGCCACCCTTGTTCATGGACGACTGCTTGATATGGATGATCGGCGATTGCAGCGGAAAGGCTTTCGCCCAGGCATAGGGATCGGTGTCGGCGGGGTTGGGCGAGGTGACGTCGCCATGGTCGATGTCGACCATCATTTTCATCGGGATCGGCAGCTTGGCCGCGTCGATGGCGCCCTGCAGGTCAACGCAGCTTTCGATCGTATGGCCAAACTCCCGCCCCACCGACATCGGCTCCCAGAACAGATAGGTCAGGCCGGCTGCCTTGGCATGCTCGGCCACTTCGCGCCAGCATTCGAGCGCGACGTCGAGAAGCGCTGCCCGCCGGTGCGGATCGTCATAATCCTGATAGGTGAAGATGGCGAACTGTGTGCCCATGCCCGAAGCGCCGAGTTCGGCGGAGATGTCGGCAAAGGTCTTGAACCAGTCGACATAGTAGCGGCGCACATCTGCGTCCGGATGGCCGAAATGGTTGAGCCTGCCATAAGGCCCGGTCATCCCTGAGGTGACACGCACGCCGGTCCGCGCCAGGGCGCTGTTAAACAGGCGCAGGAATTTGGCAATCGTTGCCGCCGGCCAGCCCGGATTGACGAATTCATGCGTCAGCTGCACGTCGCGGATGCCGATGCCATAGGCAATGGCGTCGATCAAATCGTCGGGATCAGCGAAACGATTAACCAGCGGATTGGTGTTGAGAGAAAGCGTGAAGGCCATCAGTTTGCCGCCGCCATGATGTTAGCACACCAGTCTTCAAATGTTTTCCGCTCGGCCGCATTGATGTGCAACCCGTGCTTGGTGCGGCGTTCGAGAACATCGGCAGCAGTCATCGCCCATTCGGTCTCGAACAGGAAGGCAGCTTCACGCTCAAAGAAATCCGGGCCAAAACGACGGCCGAGATCGGCTTCGTTTTTCACCCCTTTCAGCAAAGCGCGCGTGCGCGTGCCGTAGCTTCGCGCATAGTGCTTCACCAGCGACGGGCTAAGCGAGGAAAACTCGGCGTGCAGATCGCTCAAAAACTGCTCGAAATCCACGTTGGGCAGGTCGCCCCCCGGCAAGGGAATTTTGGCGGTCCAGGCTTTCTTCATCGTCGGGAAGAATGGCTGGATTTTTTCCAGCGCATGTTCGGACAACTTGCGGAAGGTGGTGATCTTGCCGCCGAACACCGAAAGCAGCGGCGCGCCGCCATTCGGGGCGTCGAGTTCGAAGATGTAGTCGCGTGTCACCGCGCTTGGGTTGTCGGCATTGTCGTCATAGAGCGGTCGCACACCTGAGAAACTGTAGACCACGTCCTGCGCAGTCAGCTGGCGCTTGAAGTAGCGATTGACCACCTTGATCAGGTAATCGACTTCGCTGGCCTCGGCGGCCACTTCCTCGGGCTTGCCTTCATAGGGAATGTCGGTGGTGCCGATCAGCGCCAGATCGTTCTCATACGGGTTGACGAAAATCACCCGCTTGTCGCTGTTCTGGATGAGGTAGGCCTGCCGTCCTTCCCAGAATTTGGGCACGACGATATGGCTGCCTTTCACCAGGCGAACGTTGCGGGTGGAATTCTGCCCGGCAACTCGGCTGATAATGTCGTTGACCCACGGCCCTGCCGCGTTGGCCAGCCCGCGTGCGCGGACCCTCGTCACAGCACCGGTGCGGCCGTCCTGCATGTCGATCGACCACAGGCCGCCTTCGCGCCTGGCAGCAATACAGGCAGTGCGAGTGAAGACTTTTGCGCCGCGCTGACTGGCGTCAAGCGCATTGAGCAGCACCAGCCTGGCGTCATCGACCCAGCAGTCGGAATATTCGAAGCCGAGCTTGAATTCGTCCTTGATCGGCGCCCCTTCCGGTGCCGTTCTTAGGTTCAGCGTCCTCGTTCCCGGCAGTCGCTTGCGGCCGCCAAGATGGTCATAGAGAAACAGCCCGAGCCGGACAAGCCATGCCGGCCTGTCCTCGGGGCTATGCGGCAGCACGAAGCGCATCGGCCATATAATGTGCGGCGCCGCCTCAAGCAGCACCTCGCGTTCGATCAGCGCTTCGCGCACCAACCGGAACTCGTAATATTCGAGATAGCGCAGGCCGCCATGCACCAGCTTGCCGGAACGCGAACTGGTGCCTTGCGCCAGATCATCCTTCTCGCACAGGATGACCGACAGCCCTCGACCGGCCGCATCGCGCGCTATCCCGGCGCCGTTGACGCCGCCGCCAATCACAAAGAGATCGACAACATCTGACGTATCACTCAAGACTTTGCTCCTGTGCGGTGCGCCATGCCTTTCCACACCGGCCGCAGCGCCTGGCGCGCCGCGACGAAGGATGGAAACAGCGCATCGTAGGTTTGGGAAAGCGCCACGTCATAGGTGTCGCATTCGCCCAGAAGTGGTGTCACCCATTCGGCGCAGCAATCATCCATGGAGCGATAAACGCCAAGCCCGACCGCGGCCATCATCGCCGCACCCGCCGCACCGGCTTCCTGGCGGCTGCTCGTCCTGACTTGCGCGCGGGTCACTGCGGCGATGATGCCGCGCAGCGAAGGGCTGCGCGCCGCGCCGCCCGACAGGCGGATTTCGCCCGGCACCGCGCCCATTGCCTGGTAGCAATCGCGCGCCGCGAAGGCCAATCCCTCAAGAACCGCGCGCGCCAGATCGCCAAAACCGTGCTTGACCGAAAGGCCGATGAAGCCTGCCCGCGCATCGGGATCGACAAACGGTCCGCGTTCGCCGGCGAGGGAGATATAGGGCTGATAGACCAGCGATCCCGGCTCCGATCCTTCGACCCAGGCATCGAGTGCTTTCAGCAATTCGTCGCGCGAAGGCCTGGCACCGCTGGCAGTCAGCACGTCGCGCGCCAGGCCAAGCAGCCAGTCTATGTTGAGCGTCGCCGCCATGTTGGATTGCAGTTGCGCATAGGCGCCGGGAACCGGCATGGCGATCGTATAGCCAGACGCATTGTCGTTGAGCACGACATCGTCGGCGGTGCGCGCCAGGCGCGTGTGAATGCCGGTGGAGCCGATGATCGTGCAGCCGACATTGCCGCTTGGATCGTAGAGGCCGGCTCCGAGCGCGGTGCTGACCATATCCACGTAACCCAGCACCACCGGCGTGCATTCGAGCAGGCCGGTCTCTCTCGCCGCCGATGGCGACAGCGGGTGATGGTCGGTCGTGCCTTCGAGCATGGGCGGCAACAAGCGCTGATGTGTCGTCAGATCCAGAATGTCGAGCACCGCGTCGGAATAGCTGCGCGAGCGGAAATCGCCGAAAGTGAATGTGCCTTCCGACGGATCGGTGGCGCGCTCGCCGGTCATTTTGAAATAGAGCCAGTCCTTGCAATGAAAGGCGGTGGCGGCCCGCTCCAGAATTTCCGGGCTGTTCCTTTTCAGCCAGCTGAGCTGAGCGCCCTGCTGGCAGGCGTTGAGCCCGGTGCCGGTGATCTCGAACCGTGTGCGATCTCGGGCATCGCAGCGCATCTCGTCCACCAGATGGCCGGCGCGGGCATCGAGCCAGAGCCAGGCGCGCCCGACCGGCATGCCGTCGCCATCGATAAGCCAGGTACCGTCGCCCTGCCCTGTGATCGCCACCGCCGCAATTCGCCGCGCGAGATCGGGAATTTTCGTCGCCAGTTCGCGAACCGTCTGAACCATATCGCGCCAGGTTTGATCGAGATCCTGCTCGGCGCCGCCGCCTTCCAGCGTGACGAAGCTGTTGGTCACCGACGCCATGGCAAGCTGCCGCCCCGAAAGATCGAAAGCGACCGATTTGATCACGGAGGTTCCCGCGTCGATCCCGATCAGCAGGTCTTTCATGCGGCAAGTTCCGGATGGTTATGAAGGCAATTCACAAGCACGGTCTTTGTTTGTCTAAGGCCAAAAAGAGGCAGGGAGTGTCCGCAAGGACACCCCCTGTGCAGGTTTCATTCCGACAGCACGAAGGGTGCGGTGTACTTGTCCACATTGTCCTTGGTGATGAGCAGGCAGTCGAACAGCTGCTTCTCGCTGGTGGCACCGGTGGCGCCCGTCTTGATGAACGAGTCCGCCTGCTGCACGGCCTTCGCCGAGAAGATGGCCACCGGCTGAAGCACGGTGTACTGCAGTTCGCCGGACTTGATGGCCGCAACCGCATCCGGCGAGCCATCAAAGCCGCCGACCTTGATGCCGGCGAGCTTGCCGGCTTCCTTCAGCGCCGCAACCGCACCAAGCGCCATTTCGTCATTGCCGCTGATCACGGCGATGATGTCGGGATTGGCCTGCAGCATGCTCTGCATCTTGTCGTGGCCCTGGGTACGATCCCAGTTGGCGACCTGCGAAGCAGCCTTTTCGAGATCCGGATACTGGCTCAGCACGGTCGCGTAGCCGTTCGAGCGCGTGGCGGCGTTGTTGTCCGACGGGGCGCCGAGCAATTCGACATACTTGCCCTTTTCACCGACCGCCTGCACCCACTGCTGGGCACCGAGAGCCGCACCCTGCGCGTTGTTGGAGACGAGCTGTCCCTTGGCGAGGCCCTCTTGGTTGATCTCGGCATTGACGAGGAAAACCGGGATGTTGGCGGCAATCGCCTTCTTCACCGCGCCGACCGAACCATCGGCATTGGCCGGGTCGAGGATGATCGCCACCGACTTGTTGGTGATGGCGGTGTCGATCAGATTGCTTTCCGTGTTGGTGTCACCCTTGTGGGCAGCGACATTGGCCGTATAGCCGAGCTTTTCGGCCTCAGCCTTGGCGACGTTGCCTTCGGTCAGCCAGTAGGGATTGGCCGGATCGTTGACGATGATCGAGATCAGGCCCGCGGCCGATGCGGCCGCGCTAAACCCAACCACCATTGCGGCAGCAAGCAAACTTCTAAGCACGATTTTCATGTACATTCCTCCAATGATTTACGCGGTGTTGCTGCCGGTCACCCGGCAGTCTTCCCTTGGGCAGGATTGGCCGGTTCGGCCTTCCCCCGTTTCTGAGAAGTCGGTTGGCCGCCCGTGGAAGCTGGAAGCTTGCTACGGCGGCGATACTGAACGGCATTGAGGAGCACGGCGAGCACGATGACGGCGCCGGTGAACACTGTCTGCCAGTAGGATGAGATGCCGATGATCACCAGACCGTCGGACAGGAAGCCGATGACGAAGGCCCCGAGCAAGGTGCCGCGGATGTTGCCGCGCCCGCCGGTCAGCGCCGCGCCGCCGATGACGACGGCCGCGATGGCCGTCAATTCGTAGGTGGTGCCCGCGGTCGGTCCGGCCGAGGTCAGCTGCGAGGACAGGATCAGGCCGGCAATGGCGGCGCAGATGCCTGAAAGCACATAGACGGAAATCTGCACCGTCTTGACCGGAACGCCGGAGAGTTCGGCGGCGCGCTCATTGCCGCCCGAGGCGTAGAGCCAGCGGCCGAAAGCGGTGCGGTTCAAGACGATGCTGCCGATCAGCGCGATGACCACCAGCACCACCACGCCGGTCGGCACGCCGAACAGCCGGTTGAAGCCGAGCGCGTCGAAGCCGGTGTTGCCCAGCTCCGGCTTGCCGCCAAGATTGTTGTAGGTCAGGCCACTGGTCATCAGCAGCGCCAGGCCGCGCGCCATGTACATGACGCCGAGCGTGGCGACGAAGGCCGGAACCTTGAACCGCGCGATCAGCACGCCGTTGACCAGACCCACAGCGGCGCCCAGCATGCAGGCCAGCACCGCCACCACCCAGACCGGAGGGTAGAGAACGACGCCCAGCCAGGTCAGCGTCACGCCCTGCATCAGAAATCCGGCAACGACGCCGGCAAGCCCAAGCGTCGAGCCCACCGACAGGTCGATGCCGCCATTGAGGATGACAAGCAGCATGCCGACGGCGAGAATCCCGAAGATGGCGACATGCGAGGCCATGGTCAGGAAGTTCGCCACCGAGAGGTAGTAGGGCGACAGGATCGAGAAGACGACGATGATGACGATCAGGGCAAAGAAAGCCCGACCCTCGAGCAGCAGCTTGGCCACGTCGAAGCCCTCGCCGCCCGCGCTGGGGCTGGATTGTTTGCTGGCCTGGCTGACATCGGTCATGATCGGGGCTCCGAAATTCTGGGATCAGGCGACCACGGCTTCGCCGGAGGCGGCCATGATCTGCTCTTTGGTGGCGTTCGCGCCGAACTCGGCTGAAATCTTGCCGCGCCGCATGACGACGATGCGGTGGGCGATGCTGAGGCACTCATTGACCTCCGAGGTCGAGAAGATGACCGCCAGGCCTTGCGCAGCGCGCTCACTGAGCAGACGGAAGACTTCGGCCTTGGCGCCAACATCGATGCCGCGGCTCGGCTCGTCGAGAAGGATGACCTTGGGATTGGTCGTCAGCATCTTGCCGATGACGACCTTCTGCTGATTGCCGCCGGACAGCGATCCGATCATGGCGTGGCCGCCGGCGGTCTTGATGGTCACCTTGCGAATCGAGTCGTCGATCAGGGCGCGTTCCCTGGGCCGGGAGAGGAACAAGCCTTTGGCGAACGCTTCGATGCTGGCAAGCGACAGATTGCGGCCGACGGTCATGGTCTGGACCAGGCCGTCGCGCTGGCGGTCCTCGGGCACCAGCACCAGGCCCCTGGCGATGCGCTGGGCAATGGTCAGCCCCGAGACGTCCTCGCCTTCCAGCAGCGCCCGCCCGCCCGCCATCGGCACGCGTCCGGCAACAGCTTCCAGCAATTCCGTGCGCCCGGCGCCCATCAGCCCATAGATGCAGACGATCTCGCCCGCTTTGACGTCCAGCGACAGGTGATCGACGACCGAGTAGCCTGAACCCGAAGTGTCGGTGACGCTGACATCCTTGATCGAAAGCGCGACCTCGCCAAACGCATGGCCGGTCGGCGGCGAGCCGAGGTCAAAATTCTCGCCTACCATGTTGCGGACGATCCATTCGAGATCGATGTCCTTGGCCTCGGCCGTCGCCGTGATCGATCCGTCGCGCAGCACGACGGCATAGTCGGTGATCTGCAGCGCCTCTTCGAGGTGATGCGATATGTAGACGATCGAGACGCCGCGGCTGGTCAGGTCGCGGATCACCTTGAACAGCACCTCCACCTCTGCGGCACTGAGTGCGGAGGTCGGCTCGTCCATGATCAGGATGCGGGAATCGACCGACAATGCGCGAGCGATCTCGACGATCTGCTGCTGCCCAAGGCGCAGATCCTCGACCAGGGTCATCGGATCGATGTCTTCTTCGAGGTCGGCCATCAGCGCCCGCGCCTGGCGCGACTCCTCGGCGAAGTCGAGGCCGGTTCTGGTGCGCAGTTCGCGGCCCATGAAGATGTTGTCGCGAACGCTCAGATTCGGCGCCAGGCTGAGCTCCTGGTGGATGATCGAAATGCCGCGATCGCGCGCATCCGAAGACGAGGAAAAGCTGACGAGATTGCCATCGAGCACGATGTCGCCGGATGTCGGCGTCACCACGCCGGACAGGATCTTCATCAGCGTCGACTTGCCGGCGCCATTCTCTCCAAACAGGGTGGTGACCTTGCCGCGATGGATGTCGAAGTTGACGCCTTTGAGCGCGTGAACGCCTCCATACGACATGACGACATTGCGCGCCGAAAGCACGGCGTCGCCAGTCGCGGGTTCTGTGCCGGAAGCCGTTGTCATTTGACGTCCAGCCTCACCGGCGTGACCAGCCAGCTCTTCGGATTGACCAGCTTGAAGGCGCCGACCACCGCTATGGTCTTGCCGGTCAAGGCGCCGGTATCGACTTTCGTCAGCACCTCTTTTTTCATCTCGTTGTTCAGCGCCGAGCCGGCGTCTTGGTATTCGATCTGGTTAGTGAACTGACCGAAGGTGATCTTGCCGGTGGCGTCGCGAAGCTCGGTGCCGTTGATCGCCGGCCCTGTCTGTACGCGGACCGTCAACGTGTCCGGCAAACCGTCGATGGCGACCTTGTAGATGCCCGACTTTCCCTCGCCGACGACGCCGGTGAACTTGACCGAGATGACCGGCCCGACACCCGCGGGCACGCCGTATTCTTTCTCGGCCGTCGCCCTGTCCTTGGCGATCGCCGTCGCCACCGTCACCGCATCGGCGGCACGCGTCTCGACGTCGGCCTGCACCTTGGGAAATTCCGACTTGCCGTAGTCGGCTGCGGAGAACATGGCGTTGCGAACATCGCCGGCAGAGCCGATCTTGACGATTTTGGTATCGAGCGCCATAGCGCCGAGCAGAATCAGGACTGCGGCGCCGGCAAGTGCGCGGCGCAAGCCGGGCGAAGTCTGCCGGGGCGATGCGGTGGCAGCCTTGGCGCTCATGATACAACCACCAGCGAAGCGGATTTTCCGTTGTCACGCATTCGACGATCCTCCGTTCACGCGGCGTTTCGTTGCACCGGATGCACTCTCGAGCCGGCCCTGTTCGATCAGTGCCCTGGCGGTGCATTCGTCAGTGATCAGGCCGCTCAGATAACGGCTTTCGAGCACCGCCTTGATGGCCCGTACTTTCACCTTGCCGCCGGCCACCGCGACGATCCTGCGGCCCTTCAGCTGGTCGCGGGACAGCGCCAGGATTCTTTCCGACAGCGCCGTTTCGACCGGGCGGCCCTTGTCGTCGAAGAAATGCGCAAGCAATTCGCCGACGCCACCGTCACGTTTGACATCGTCGATTTCGGACGGCTCGATCATGCCTGTGGCGACCAGCGACGCTTCCCGCTCGGCCGTGCCTATTCCGACGAACATCAGGTCGGACCGGCTGGCGAGCGCAAAGACATCGCTGATGCCACGCTGGCCAAGCAGCACCTCACGGTCCTCGGCGGTGTTGGCGACAAAAGGCACCGGCATGACAAAAGCCTGCGCGCCGGTCCGCTCAGCCAGGCGATGCATGACGTCGTGCGGGTTGGCGGCGAATTTGCGCGTTACCCCGCCAAGCAACGAGACAAAACGGATGTGCGCAGCAGTGGTGCGTGTCAGATATTCGACGCTGGCCGCAAGCGTGCGGCCATGGCCGACGCCGATCAGCATGTCTTCGCCGCGATCGATTTCGCGCTTGAGGAACTGGGCGCCGGCAATGCCTAGACCTTTGAGCGGCAGTTCGCCCTGATCGAGATCGGGAACCACCTCGCAATAGTCGAGCCCATAGGCGGCGGTCAGGCGCTGCTCCAGGTCGACGCATTCGGCGACATCTCCGTCGATGAACACTCTGACCAGGCCGTCCTGGTTGGCCTTAGTGATCAGCCGATGCGCCTTGAGGCTGGTCAGGCCAAGCCGCTTGGCCACCTGAGCCTGTGTGAGACCTCCGGCATAGTGGAGCCAGGCCGCGCGCGTGGCGAGGCTGGACTCGTGGTCGCGGTTCGCGGTTCCGCCGGATTTCAAGCCATCCCCTCCCCAGGGTGATAATATTATCTTTGTATGCAAAAATTTTCACACCTTTGCATCGCTGTCAATCCTCCGCAGATGGTTGCCTCAGCCGACGGATCGGCAGCCGACGCAGCATATTAGGAGGTCAACATATCCAGGCGATCATACGGCGTCGTTAATTTAACGTCAATTTGCGTTATATCATGTTCAACGACGACATGGACCCTTGAGCGTCGGCAGCCGAAACAGCGAATAAGCATTTGTTTTTGTTTAAATGTTCGGTGACGATGAAAATCCCAATCTGGGTGTAAGATGGGAAGTTTGATGCACAAGGGGCGCAACGAGGGCAAACCGATCGGATTGCCCCAGAATACTGTCGGCGTCGGCGATGGCGCGATCAGTCCAGCCGCATCAGGTTCCTGCCCTCGAGCTCGACAACCGCGGCTTCGACTTCCCGCGCGAGGCGCTCCGTGCTCCACGCCGACGCCCGCCCGACGATCGCGGCAATCTCCTCCAGGTCGCGGTGCGTCAGCGAACCGCCTATCGCCAAAGTGCTGCGACGCATGACGACATCGGCCAAATGTTCGACGAATTCGTTGCGCGCGATGTAGTCGATTTCAGCCTTGCTATAGCCGTTCGAGTCCGGCAGGCGACTCTCATCATTCGACCTGTGCCTGGCGATCTGCGCGGCTCTGGTCCCGTAGCGCGACAGCAATTGGTCAAGGCGCCCTTGCTCGACGCCCGTTGCCTGCTGCGCCTCAGCCAACCAGTCCGCGCGCGCCGCGGCATTGGCCGGAAAATCCCTCCCACCCCCGATCGGCATCGACTGAGTCGACACTTTGCGGCTGCGCTGCAAGCGCCCGAGTACGGTGTCAGCGACTTCCTCGGCAAAGCCGCGGAACGTCGTCCATTTGCCGCCGACCAGCGAAATGACTGCAAAGGGCCGGTTGCCTTCCGGCTCGGCAACCGGTGCCGAATGATCGCGGCTGATCAGTCCGGGCGTCGCTGCTTCAGACGTCGGCAGGGGTCGGATGCCGCTATAGGCATAGACGATCTGGTCGCGCTCGAACGCCATGCCCGGCAGCAGCGTTCGCAGGCTGTCGAGCAGATAGTCGACTTCTTCGGGTTCGCAGCGCACCGCGTCCGGATTGTCGGCCTTGATGTCGGTCGAGCCGACCAGCGCCAGGCCGAGATAGTCGTAAACCAGGCAGATGCGGCCGTCATCGGCTTCGAAATAGAGCATGCGCCCCGCGAGGCTTTTGACCAGTTCGTCATGCTTTAACAGGATATGCGAGCCCTTGGTGCCGCCGATCATCTTCGACGACGCGCCAAGCAACGCATTGACGTCATCGATCCACGGACCGGCGGCGTTCACCACCAGCTTCGGCCGCACCGAAAAAGCGGTGCCGTTTTCCGGCTGGAAGGTGAGCACGCCATTGGCTGAAGCCGCCAGTGTCGTGTAGTTGGCACTGGCAGACGCGGCGTGGGCCTGCAAGCCGTCGAGGATCAGCTCCAGCACCAGCCTCTCGGGGTGGCTGATCTTGGCATCGTAGTAGGTGCCGGTGGCGACGATCGCCGGATTGAGCGCCGGCATCTCGCTGAGCGTCTGCCGCCGTCCGACCATGCGGTGGCGCGGCATGACCTGGTTTCGCGAACCGTAGAAATCGTAGATCATCAAGCCGATCTTGATCAGTATGGCGCCGCGGCTGCGCGGCGCGCTGGTCGAGCCGAACAGCGTTCGCAACGCCGCCAGCATGCCCTTGCTCCATGAGAAGATCGGGATGACGGTCGGCAGCGGGCTGACATAGTGCGGGGCGTTTTGCAGAAGCAGATTGCGTTCGAGCGTCGACTGCGCCACCAGCCCGAACTCGCCGGTCTCGAGATATTTCAGGCCACCGTGGATGAGCCTCGACGGCGCGGCACTGGTGCCCGAGCCGAAATCCGCTTTGTCGACGATCAGGCAGCTGACACCTTGCGCGCACAGATCGCGAAACAGCCCTGCCCCGTTTACGCCGGCGCCAAGAATGACGACGTCGACCTCGCCGGTCCCGGCCATCGCGACGAGGTGTCCGGCGCGATTTTTCGCCCCTGCTCCTTCGGCTGGGCTCATGACGCTTTCGTCTTGACGATGCGCAGCTTCACCCCTGCCCGTTCGAGGCTCTGCGCCTGCGCATCGCCCAGGCCCTCGGTCACCAGCACGGCGTCGAAACTGGTCAGATCGTCGAAGACATGCAGCGCGATCCGGTCGAATTTTGCGTGGTCGACCAAAAGGATGCGCTTGACCGATGCGGCCATCATCGCCTGCTTGACCCGCACGACATTCGGATCCTGGATGAAAGCAGTGGTTCCGGTGACGGCCGAAGCCGAACAGATCAGCACATTGGCGCGCAACTGCGCCACGGCGTTCTCGCAGACGATGCCGATATAGGCATTGTAGGTGCCGTGATACTGGCCGCCGAGACAGATGAAGTCGAGGTCGTCGACATTGATCAGCAGCGCAGCCGTCGACACGCTGTTGGTGACAACCGTCAGCGGCTTGACATCGAGCAGCAGCGTCGCGACCGCGTTTGCCGTCGATGAATCGTCGAGCATCACCACCTGGCCGGCCTCGACATAATCCAGTGCTGCCCGCGCAAGGGCATCCTTCTCGGCTCGATTGACCGTCACCCGGTAGCGGAAGGCGCTCTCATAGAGACCCGAGGGCTGAACTGTCACCGCGCCATGCAGCTTGCGCAGCACGCCCTGCTGCGCAAGCCGGTCGATGTGCCGGTGGATGGTCATGCGCGACACGCCGAAATGCTCGACCAGATCGTCGATGCGCACCTGGCCGAGCTTGATCACATAATCGGCGATCTCTTCGCGTCGTTCGTCGGCCTTGATCATGCGTTTTCCCCCGGCCGTGCCAGCCTTTCGATTTCCGGCCAATGCGACTTCATCTGCTCGGCTATGCGGCAGTAGAGCGAAAATCGCTCATTGAATACGGCACTGGAGGCGGGCACAGGCTGGTATTTCCGCTCCGTCATGCCGACCTGCCTGGCGCCCTGTTGCGGCGTCGCGAAGATCCCGACCGCGGCCCCCGCGCAAAGGGCGGCGCCCAGGGCCGCGGCCTCGTCGGTCGAGGTGATGGTGACCGGAGTGTTCAGCACGTCGGCAAACATCTGGACGAAGGCAGGATTGCGCGAACCGCCACCGGTCAGGCGGATCTCGCGAACGGCAAAGCCTTCGCGCAAGGCCTCGACATGGGTGCGGTGATTAAAGACAATGCCTTCCAGAACCGCCTTCAGCATGTCGCCGCGATTGTGCCAGCCATGCAGGCCGATAAAGCTGCCGCTGGCCACGTCGCCATAAGGAGAGCCGAACAGATAGGGATGAAACAGGATGGTCGAGGGCTTCTTCAACGCCGCGTCGATCTCTCCCGCCAGCAATTCGTGGAGGGAGCCGCCATCCGCGTTTGTTCTGTCTTGCTCCAAGCAGCAGAAAGTGTCGAGAAACCAGTCGTAGTTCGCAGTCGAGGCCGGCGAGATCGCCATGTTGTTCCAGCGGCCCGCGTCGATTGCGTTGCGGCAGAACCAACGCTGATCGACGCGCGGTTGCGAAGAGACGACTTCGTTGATGGAATAGGTACCTGCGACGACGGCAAGTACGCCGTCCTCATGGCCACCCATGCCAAGCGCCGAGGCGGCCACGTCGTGTAGGCCGCAGGCGACCGGTGTTCCCTTGCGAAGCCCAGTCCTTTCGGCGGCATCGGCGGTGACTTGACCGGCGATGTCAGCCGAATGCGCCACCGACGGCAGCGCGTCAAACAGATCGTCCATCCCGAAGATGCGCAGTGCTTCGGGCGAATAGGCTTGCGTGCGAAAATCCGTGAATGAGGTGCTGGCCTCCGTACGGTCGGTCCCTATCGTGCCGGTCAGGCAAAAGCGCAGCCAGTCTTTGCAGGCCAGCACATGGCCGATGCGGCCATAGCGATCAGGATCGTTCTGCTTGAGCCATGCCAGCAGCGCCGACGGCGCCGAAACATGCGGCGTCTGGCCTGTCGTCGCCAGCGCATCGGTGAAAACGGTACCGGCGGACCACCTGTCGACAATGTCGCCGGCGCGGCTGTCGAGCGATAGGATGCCTGGTCCCAAAGGCTGACGGTCATGATCGAGCAGATAGAGACCATCGCCATGCGCAGTCGCCGCTACCGCCTTGATGTCCTCCGCCGGCCTGCCGGAAAGCGCGATCGCCTCCTTGATGGCGTCGGCGGTCGCTTGCCACAGGCCCGCCATGTCGCGTTCCACCGAACGCGCAAGGGGCATAGATTGCGGCACCCGGCGACGCGCCACAGACAATTGCGTGCCGTCGGCATCGAAGATGACCGCCTTGGTGACCGTGAGACCGTTATCGATTCCGAGCAGGCTGGGCATGATCACCGCCTCTTTCAGCAACTGGCGATTGCTACAGCGCGATCCTGCAGTCTGATGCAAGGGCGAAACACATAGCGACAACCCCGATAGAGCAAGGCAGACGAACGATAAAAGCACCTTGCCGCGAGAAAGAACCCATATCTTTATGTGAATTTAACGTCAACATGCGCGACAATTTCGATGCCGTTCAAGCCATTGCGTTTCAGGTTGTCGACCAGGCTTTCACTAAGGCCTCGGTGCCAGTCGAGGCACGGATGGATCTCGCGGTTGATGGCGCCGACGCGTTGTCAACTGCGAAGGCCGTCACGGATGGCGCTGAAATAGCGATCGGTTCCGACCTGCCCGCCCTTGAGTGCCACCTCCAGCCCATCGATGGCCTTGATGCGCGAGTGAGCGACGCAAAGCGGCGAGCCCGGCGACGCCGGCAGCGGCATCCGCACCGTCAGCGCATCGACACCCATCTGGCCCAGCGCGTGGCTCGACGTGTCGCCGCCGGCAATGACCACGCGTTGCAAATTCTGCTCGATCGTCAGCGCGCGAAGCAGTTCGCCAAGGCCGCGACCAAGCTTGTGGCGGGCACCTTCCTGCCGGTCGATTTCGGCGCCGCGGTCCGCCGCGGGACCAAGGGCGGTGTAGAGAACCACACTGCGGCCGGCTTCCAGACTGAAGCGGCCGGCAGAAACTGCGCGCGCGATTGCATCTCCGGACGCTTCGGAGATCAGTTCGACAGGATCGACCTCGATGCCGTCGAAGCCGTCGGTCAAAGCGTGCCGGATCTGTCGTTCGGTCGTCGGCGAACAACTGCCCGAGACCACCGCGACCCGGTCGGCCGCCCCCGGCGGCGAAAATTTCGGTTCAGCACTGACCGTCCCGTTCGACACCCATTCGGCCAGCAGCGCATATTCGATCCCGGACGAGCCGACGACGAAAGAGCCGCCCGGCTTGCGGACACGCCAAATCTCCTTGCCGGCAAGCGCCTGCGTCTCCCGGCTGTCGACATCGACAACCACGATGTCGGTGCCCTCGGCGAACAAGCGATCGAACGCTTCAGACCGGCCCGCCGACTGCAGCGTCGCGAGATCGACCAGCCCCGACGTCAGCTCCGTCTGCCGCGACAGATGGATCAGCAGGTCGGATTCATCCATCGGCGTGGTCGGGTGGCGGCTCATCACCGGATGGCGGTCGATGCGGAAATACTTTTCGCGATAGGCGGCGAACAAATGGCCAAAGGCGGTGTAGCGCTTGAGCTGCGGCGCCCCGACCAGCAGTGGCACGCTGTCCTGCGCGAAGACCGAGCGACCGATCTCGATGGCGCGGCCGATGCTGCCGATCGTCGGGCTGGAGTCGAAGGTCGAGCAGACCTTGTAGTGGCAGAGCGCGGCGTTCAGCGTCTTCAGCCAGGCGAAGGCTTCGCGCAGGTTCGTGTCCATCCAGAGCGGAGCCTCGCTGCGGCTGGTGCCGGCCAGTCCGATGGCTCGGCAATGGCTGAACTGCGCAAGCATGGCCGCGTTCGGCCGGCGCATGAACAGCACGGTCGGCACGCCGCCGAGCTCGAGCGCCTCCATCACATCGGTCGAACCGGTGAGGTCGTCGCCATAATAGCTGAGCAGTAGGTTTTGCATCGATTCAGGCTGCCTTGCCGTCGCCGAATTTTTCGATCGACCGCGCCAGCTCAGGATGGCCCAAGGCGAACTCCGCCAGCGAAATGCCGTCGACCGCAGCTTGCCAGGCCTGCTGCACGGCGCGCACGCCGGCGCCCGGCCCGTCCGGATGGCTGACGATGCCCCCGCCGCACAGATAGAGCAGGTCGACCGTGCGGCCGGTTCGTGCATAGGTCTCGGGCGCCTGCCCGCCCCACTGGCCGGAGCCGGCCACTGGCAGCGCGCAGTCCTCAGGCAAAAAGATCGGTGTCGTCACCGCCTTGAAGGATTCGACGAAAGACGCGTCCGGCTCCCAGTATTTCGACTGGATACCGTTGATCTGGAACTGGTCGACGCCGAGCAGCCGCCAGAATTGCTGCCAGACCTTGAAGTCCATGCCGAGGCCGGGATGGCGGGTGAGGATATCCCAGCCGTTGCGATGGGCGTGCAGCACCAGGCTGGAGCGCTTCCTGAGAAAGGCCATGCCGCCGAAGCCGATGGAATTGATGTTGACCACCGCGCAATTGCCACCGGCCTTGGCGACAAAGTCGTGATTGCGCATCATCTCGTCCGGATCGGCATGCGAAATGCCGAAGGCATACATCACCTTCTTGCCGGTCTTCTGCTCATGGTCGAGGATCAGCGGCATGATCGCCCTCACCCGTTCCGCCAAGGGCGAATAGGCCGGGCTCATCAGCTTCTCGTCATCCTTGATGAAATCGACGCCGGCGGCGATCAGCTCACCCACCATTGCGGCGGTCTCGTGCGGCCGCAGCCCCAGCGCCGGCTTGACGATGGTGCCGATGATCGGCCGATCCGTGACGCCGGTCAGCCGGCGGCTGCCGGCGACGCCGAACTGCGGACCTGGATGAGCGCCGCGATATTGCTCCGGCAGCTTCATGTCGACGACGCGAATGCCGGACGGGCCCTTGATCGAATAGGCGCCGCCAATGGCAATCGTCATCAGCGCTGACAGGTCGGTGCCGATGGCATCGAACGGAAAGGCGATGTCGACATCCGCGCGCTTGAACGGCCCGTCACCGGCCTCGGGAATGGAGGGCCTGTCAGCCTCAGGCAGATGGCGTATGGCGAGAACGCGCGCCGCCACTCTGGCCTTGAGTTCCTCGGTCTCACCGGGCAGCGCAACGAAGGTTCCGGTCGACTGGTCGCTGGCGATCTTGGCCGCCAGCGCCTCGATGCTGCCTGATGTCTCGATGCGGTAGGTGAGCGTGATCATGGTTCGTTGTCTGAGGCCGAAGGAGGTTCGAAAAGAGTTCCTTGATCGTCGAAATCTGGTATAATGAGTACATAAGCTTTGCAAGCAATATCCTGCTCGCAAGATATGGGCTGATTGGCTGGCAGGCATTCTGGAAATCGTGACGGCAGTGCTAGATAGACACCGGTCAAGGGAGTGATTCGCGACGATGAACCGTTCGGAGCCGATCGTCCGGCGCAAGCTTTCCGATGAAGTGTTTTTGCGGCTGAAGCGCCTGATCACCAGCGGCGAACTGACGCCGGGCGACGATATGCCTTCGGAGCGCGAACTGATGGAGCGCTTCGAGGTCGGCCGTCCCGCGATCCGCGAGGCGATGCAGGCGCTGAGCAATATGGGCCTGGTCGCGATCTCGCATGGCGAGCGCGCCAAGGTGCTGCAGCTGACCGCCAAGTCGATCATCAAACAGGTCGATGGCGCGGCCAAGATCATCCTGTCGTCGTCGAAGGACACGCTGGAACACCTGAAAACCGCGCGCATCTTCTTCGAGCGCGGTATGGTCAGGGAAGCTGCCGAAAACGCCACCGCCGAGGACGTTGAGCGACTGCGGGCCACAATTGCCGAACAGCGCGGCTATCGCGGCGATTCCGAAGCCTTCATCTCCGCCGACATGAAGTTTCACACCCAGATCGCGGCGATTTCAGGCAACCCGATCTATGTCGCCGTCAGCGAGGCGATGCTCGGTTGGCTGAAGGAATATCATACGGAAATGCTGATCTGGACCGGCAAGGAAAAGTTCACGCTGACCGAGCACGAAGAGATCATCGACCGCATCGAGAAGAAGGATGCCGACGGCGCCGAGAAGGCGATGATCAAGCATCTCGAGCGCTCCCGCGCGCTCTATGTGATGAATTCCGAAAAATAGCTTAGCTGATCCGCGCGATCGCGTAAGGCGCCATCAAGAATTGCTCCCGACCAAGCGCTGAGATGTCGACCGGCACGTCGCCCGCTGTCAGGTTCACCAGCCACAAGATGATCTTGCCCGAGGCGGCGCGGCCAGCCAGCGCCAGCACCTTGGTCTCATCGCTCGTCGTTGCCGACACATGCGAAAGGCCGGCCATTTCGCAAAGCCCCTTGATGGCATCGAAGATCGGCCGGGGTGATCCTTCCGCGACGGATTCTCCGGACGCCGCCAGCACGCCGAACGGTCCAGTGAAGCCGGAGAGCGTGAGTTGCTCCAGTCCAACCGGCGCGACGCGCGCGGCATAGCCGATCGTCCACGCGGCGGCGAACAGTCCGGCATGGCGCGGGTCACGGTCGGCCATGGCGATGCGCTGTCCCCCGGGATTGGCCTTGGTCGCGCCGCCATAGGGGTTCTGGCGCATGGCAATCGTCGACGGGCCGATGCGGTAGGGTTTTTCTCCGAAGATCGCCCGCGCAGATCGCGTGATGAAGGGCAGCGCCTCCAGTGACTGCATGACGCTGAGATCGTCGGCGGCGTGCACGATCGGGCAGGTGCAGTGGGTGACGAAATCCAGCAAGCCGGCCGGCACGCGCTTACGGTTGAGTTCGGTGAAATAGCTGAACATGCCACCGCCAAGCCGGATACCAGGAAAGGCGCGACGAGCAGCGGCATAAACGTCTTCGAGCGGCGGACAGTCCGGCCACGCGCTGCCCGGCGGCGTCGACTGCCGGTCGACGGAAGGCGAGACGGCGATGGCCGAGAGTTTCAGCCCTGCCTGGCGCGCCATGCCGGCGACGCCTGAAAGCTCGGCGTCGAGATCGCCCGCGCAGGCAACGACGCATTCCAGCGTCGTCTGCACTGGATAGGCGGCGGCAAGTTTTGCAAAGGACTGCAACGCACCCAGCCCATGGCCACGTGTCGGGTCGTAGTGGAAGACAAGTTGCTGCGGGCCCAGCGCGGCCAATGTCGGAAGGTTTGCAAGCGCGGCCTCCACGTCATCCGGGTAGATGATCACGCCGATATCCGGCAGCCTCTGCCCGGGCTCGCCGAGTTCGATGCGCACCGGTTCGGTGCTTGCCGCGACAGCCGGTATTTTCCCCCCGCCGATGATGCGCAGGCTGATCGTCTGCCTGACGGGTCGACCGGCAGGCAACACGTAGGGCCATGGCAGCGCCAGCGGCCGGACATAGGTCTTGTAGGACGCATCCGACCAGTTGCGCTGGTCTTCCATCTCGAAAGTGTCGCCCTCCATCCGGCATTCGGCGGTGACGCCGGGCCGAACCTCATGAGAAATGGCGCGCAAATCCTTGAAGGGCTGCCAGGGATCGATCAACAGCGGCAGCTTCGTCGCCACCACGCTGCCATCGGTATGCTCGACCGTGACCGGGCTGCCGGCCAGGCCGGCGATCGGATGCAGGATGCAGAAGCCGCAGCGATTGGTCTCGAAATCGCTCTCGGGCAGAGCGCTGACGTCGAACACCAGTTCGCCGCTGGCGGAGCCCTTGATGGTGGCGCGAAAGCCGAGCCGGCCTGCGTCCGGCCCCGTGCAGCTTGCCGAATAGCTGACCGAAAAGGCGTCTGAGTCCTGGTCGATGACAAGGTCGGTCAGTTCAGGCTCGTAAGTGCCCCAGTCGCGGTCGCGCACAATATAGGCGATGGCGCGGAGCACTTCGGCGCCGCCATGGCGGATGGTGCGCAGATTGCCATTGACGAAGTCGGCGCTGAGCGGGCCCGCACTCAGCCTGACTGGCTCGGCCTCGACCACGCGTGTGCCGTAGAGGAGAAAGGCGTCGGCTGTCATTTCAGCAAGGCATCGAGGTGGACAGGTTCGTGGCTCTGGGCGCCCAGATAGGCCGCCTCGACAAGCGCAAAGGTTTGGAGATTGTCCGCGCCCGAGGTCGCCGGCTCAGTCCCCTTTGCCAGGCAGTCGACCCAGTGCTGTTGAATCGCGACGACGCTCTCCTGGATGTTGTGCCAGGGCCGCGACGCCCAGGGCAGCAGCGGCGGCGAAACGTCTATGATCTTCGTGCCGCTCTTGCCGGTGACGGTGAGCCGGTATCCTTGCGCCAGGCGGATCGTGCCGTCGCTGCCGTCGATCTCGATCAGCGTTTCGGGAAACGGCTCGACGGCAAGCTTTGTCGCGTAGCTGCAGTCGACGACCGACGTCGCGCCGTTCTTGTGGTCCATCAACATCGTCGCGACATCTTCGCCGGCGATATCAGGGTTGATGCGCACGGTTCGTGTCGTGATCGTCGACACATCGCCCAGCAGGAACCGGGCAATGTCAAGGCTGTGGATGCCGAGATCCTCGATGATGAAGCGCTTTCCCTTGGCGAGATAGGGCTGGCCGGAAAACACGTCATAGGCGGAGCGGAAGGAGATGCGGCCGAAGAAGGGCGTGCCGATCTTGCCGCTGTCGAGCACGGCGCGCACTGCCTGGATCGGCGATTGCCACCGAAAATTCTCATGCACCATCAGCGGTACGCCAGCATCAGCGCAGGCCTTCACCATCGCCTTGGCGTCGGCCAACGTCGGCGCGAACGGCTTTTGGCAGATCACCGGTACACGGTAACGCGCCGCCATCTCCACCAGCGGACGATGGCTGGGCGTCGTGGTGGCGATATCGACGAAATCCAGGCTTTCGTCGGCAAAAAGTTCGGCGGCATCGATATAGCGCTTCGTAATACCGAACTGGTCGCCGACGATCCGCAGCCGGTCCGGATCGCGGTCGCAAATGGCGACGATCGAGGCGCCTTCAATGTCACGCCAGGCATGCATCTGGTTGACGGCAAAGAAGCCGCAACCGATCAGCGCTCCCCGCAACTCCGCCATACTCACCCTGCCTTTGCCATCTGCATCAGTGTCACGCGGCTCTGCAGCCGGCGCTGTGCCTGGTCGACGACGACGGCGACGATGATGACGAGGCCCTTGATCACCATCTGCCAGAACGAGCTGACCCCCATCATCACCAGCCCGTCGGAGAGGATGCCGATGACGAAGGCGCCGACGATGGTGCCGCCGATCGTGCCGCGTCCACCCGACATCGACGTGCCGCCGAGCACGGCAGCCGCGATGGCGTTCAACTCGAAGCTCTCGCCCGTCGCCGGATGCGAGGCCATCAGCTCGGACGAGATGATGAGGCCGACGATCGCCGCGCAGAAACCGGAGAACATGTAGACGAACATTTTTACCATGTTGACACGGACGCCCGAAATTCGCGACGCCCGCTCGTTGCCGCCGACGGCGAAGATGTGGCGGCCGAGCGGCGTATATCTGGCGAGATAGGCTGCCGCCAGTGCAACGACGATCAGTATCCAGATCGCCACCGGCAGGCCGAGCACCCGGCCGGCGCCGAGAAAACCGAAGCCGGTGGTGCCGAGTTCCGGCTTGCCGACCAGATTGGGGAAGGTGCGGCCATCCGACGACAGCAGCGCCAGGCCGCGCGCGACGTAGAGCACGCCAAGCGTGGCGATGAACGGCGCGACGTTCAGCCTGGTGATCAGCAATCCGTTGACGGCGCCGATCAATATGCCGACCGCCAGCGTGATCAGCGCAATCTCGAAGACGTTGAAATAGATCGTGTAGCCGAATTGCAGGTCGATGCCGTTGAGCACGAGATAGCCAGCGACCATGCCGCACAGGCCGACGATCGAGCCGACCGACAGGTCGATGCCGCCGGTGATGATGACAAAGGTCATGCCCATGGCCAGGAATGCGTTCAGCGCCACATGTTTCGACATCAGGATCAGATTCGCGGTCGACAGGAAGTTCGGTGCCGCGAACGAAAAGAAGATCAGCACGGCGATCAGCGCGATGAAAGTCCTCGCCTTCATCAGCGTGAGCAACAGCGAGCCGCTCGAGACGGAGGGGACAGCCGCCTTGGCCGGGATATCAGTCATGGGTTCTCCGTGTGCGGGGCCGGTCCGTGGCCAAGTGCGGAGGCGGCGACAAGGGCCGCCTCCGTCGCCTCGGCGCGCTCGAACATGCCCGTCAGTTTTCCATTGCTCATCACCGCGATCCGGTCGGACAGCGCCATCACCTCATCGAGATCGGAGGTAGCGAAGAGAATGCCCAGTCCGTCGCGCGACAGCTTGCGCATGGTGCGGAAGACATCCGCCTTGGCGCCGACGTCGATGCCACGGCTGGGCTCATCCATCAGCAGCACTTTGGGGCCGGTGAGCAGCGCCTTGCCGATCACCACCTTCTGCTGGTTGCCGCCGGACAGCGACGAGACGTCCTGCGCCGGGTCGGCAACCTTGATCGCCAGTTCCCGCACCATCTGCGTCACCGCCTGCCTTTCGGGGCCGCCGCGAATATGAAACAGCCGGACAAAGCGCGACAGGCTGGCCAGCGTCAGATTGCTGGCGACCGAGAGGATCGACACCAGCCCTTCGCGCTGGCGGTCTTCGGGGATCAGCGCCAGCCCGCGCCGGATGCGCCGCGTCGTGTCGCGCTCCTTGACCCTTTTGCCAGCAATGAAGATCGCGCCGGTGGCCTGGCCGTGGCGGCCCATGATGCAGTCGAACAATTCGCTGCGCCCGGCGCCCATCAGGCCGTAGATACCGAGGATTTCGCCGGCGCGCAGCGACAGCGAGACGTGGTCGACTGCAAGCCCGCCGGTCGCGCGCGGTAGGCAGATGTCCTCGGCGCGGAATATCTCTTCGCCGGGAACATGGCCGTCGGCCTTGGCAAAATCCTTGGCGTCGGAGCCGATCATCTGCCGCACGATCCACCGCGTGTCGACGTTTCTCATCTCCTCCTGGCCGGTGATGTGCCCATCGCGCAGCACGGTGATGTAGTCGCCGATGCGGGTCAGTTCTTCCAGCCGGTGCGAGATGTAGACGATGGCAACGCCACGCGCCTTGAGGTCGGCGATCACCTTGAACAGGATCTCGACTTCCGCCGCACTCAGCGCCGAGGTCGGCTCGTCCATGATCAGGATACGCGCATCGAGCGAAACCGCCTTGGCAATCTCGACCAACTGCTGCTGGCCGATGCGCAGATCCTCGACCAGCATATCGGGCCTTATGCCGGCCTGCAGGCGTTCGAGAAATTGTGCGGCACGGCGCTCCTGCTCCTTGCGGTCTATCTTGCGGAACCGGTTGGTGATCTCGCGCGTGGCAAAGATGTTTTCGGCGACGGTCAGATTGCCGAACAGGTTCAGCTCCTGGAACACCATGCCGATGCCGCGGTTCACCGCATCTCCCGACGATGAGAAGGAGACCTCCTCCCCTTCCAGAAGGATCCGGCCGAGCGTCGGCTGTTCGACGCCGGCGATGATCTTCATCAGCGTCGATTTGCCGGCGCCATTTTCACCGACCAGCACATTGACCGCGCCCTTGCGCACCTCGAAATTCGCCCGCTTGACCGCGACGGTGCCGGAATAGACCTTGGAGACGTCTTCCAGCTTCAGGATGACATCGTGAGCAACCACAGCGCTCATCGCTTCGGCCCGATTTCTGCCTCCGCCGGCGTCACCAGCGGCAGGTCCTGGCCGCTTTCGAGCGTATAGGCGCCAAGAACCTTGGCGGTCCGGCCCTCCAGCGCCTCGCGCGGCAGTTTGGAAAGCACGGCCTTGTCCGCATAGGCGTTGAACGCCTTGCCGAACTGGGCAAAATCGATCTGGTTGGTAAAATCGTTGAACTGGATGAAATCGAGGCTGTCGCGCAGCGCGGTTCCCCGCATCGCCGGTCCGATCTGCACCCTCGCATCTGCCTTGCCGTCGCCGTCGACATCGATATCCATCGTCGCCGCGCGCGACGCCGTGTTGGCGGCAATGATCTTGCCCTCAACGCGAACCGCGAAGGTCCAAGGCGAATTTGCCTGCTTGTTTGGATTGCCATATTTGGCGCCGGCAGAAGCGGGATCGGTTTTCGCCAGCGCGTGAACCTCGGCAAACGGCCCGGCTTTCCGCTGGAGATAGGGCACGACCTTCGCCACCCAGATCTCCTCGACCATCTTGTCGGGGTTGAACGCGGTGCTGCTGCCGCTGTCTCCCGAGGGAGTCGGAAGAATCTTGCAGGCGGTAAGGCTGATGCCGAGTGTCGCGGCAAGGATCGGCCAGATCGGCTTGTTGTTCAGCATGATGGCCTGTTGTTCAGCACGGCGGTCGGCCCCCACGGAAAATGGCGGCGAGGGACGACCCATGGGTCGTCCCTCGCTATTCATATCGCCGGCTCAGTTGGTCAGCGCAAAAGTTTCCAGCTTGGGAGCATTGTCGCCATTGACTAGGACGCAGTCCATCAACTGCTTTTCCTTGGCCGGCGACTTCTTGTTCTTGATGAAGTCGTTGGCCTGCTCTACCGCCATCTGCGCCTGCGCATAGGCCGGCTGCAGCACGGTTGCCTTGATGCCGCCCGCGGTGATCGAGTCGCGCACGTCGTTCGATCCGTCGAAGCCGACGACGATGACGTCCTTCCGGTTCGCCGCGACCAGCGCCGCATAGGCGCCCATCGCCATCGTATCGTTGCCGGAGATGACGCCCTTGATGTCGGGGTTGGCCTGCAGGATCGATTCCATCTTGGTGTAGGCTTCGGTCTGGCTCCAGTTGGCCGATTGCTGGGCGACCATCTTCAGGTCCAGATAGTCGTCGATGACGTCGTGATAGCCCTTGGAGCGGATGCCGGCATTGGTGTCGGATTCCTTGCCGACCAGTTCGACGAAATTGCCCTTCTCGCCCATCAGCTTGACGAATTCCTGCGCGCCGAGCTGGGCGCCCTGGTAGTTGTTGGAGACGATCTGCGCGACGGCGACTCCGGTGGCGTTGATCTCGCGGTCGATCAGGAACGAAGGCACGCCCGCGTCCTTGGCCTTCTGCACGGCGGCGACGGTGGCGTCGGCGCCGGCATTATCGAGGATGATCGCCTTGGCGCCGCGACCGATCGCGGTGTCGATCAGTTCGGACTGCTTGTTGGCATCGTCGTCATGGACGAGCACCAGCGCTTCGTAGCCGAGTTCCTTGGCCTTGGCTTCGGCACCGACGGCTTCCGCCTTGAAGAACGGATTGTCATGCGAGGGCGTGATGATTGCAATGAGATCCGCCGCATAGGCGGGTGCCGCGGTGCCAAGCGCCAGCATTCCGGCAAAAGCCGCAAGTGTCATTCTGCGTGTGAGTTTCATGATGTCCTCCCGTTTGAAAAACGGCCTTGATCAACCAAGGCCACTGTCTGCATTCGAATTCGTTACGCAGCGCGGGACGCTGATCGATTCAGGCTCAAAAGCCGTTTGCCGGCTTCCACTGACGGATCGTTGCTCCCCGGCCGTCCTCCACTCGTCCAGGCTTCGAACTCCCTGCGAAACCTTATCGATCCGAGTCAACAACAGCTAAGCCAACTGGTATGATGAGTCAATCACAAATTCAGATGATATGTACCTGATGCGACCGAGGCTGAGCGTCGGCTGCGATGCCCCGAGGCATCGAGACGCTCCGGCGAGCACCTGACTTGGCCTTTCTCAGGTGATGCGCTGAATGCTCGCGGCGATCTCTTCCGGCTCGAACACCCGCTTCCAGTTGTCGCGCATTAGCACCGGCTTGCCGAACTCGATCGCCTTGTTGCAGGCGTCGGAGAACACACCCTTGGTTTCGCCGAAGATGACGGCGCCAAGAACATTCATATGGCCGAGCAGGAAATCGAGCGCAGCTTGCTTGTCGACGCCGCGCGCCACGACCTCATCGACCGCTTCCTTCATGACGACGAGCAGCGAGGCGCATACGGTTTCCGAAAGGCCGGGCTCCAGCAACGCCATCTGATCGACAGTGACACGGTGCGAACGCATCACTGGCGCCCAGATGATCTTGGCGATCGCCTCGCCCTTGGCAAAATCCTCTTCCGGACCCTGCATCAGCGCGCTGACCATATGCTGCTTGGCTTTGACGCCGCCGAAATAGTCTTTTTTTGCCGCCATGTCGGTCTCGTCGTTGAAGATCGGCGGATGGCAGGGATGGGTGACAAAATAGGTCAGGTCCGGCCGCTTCGGCAAATGGCCGGCGAACGGCGCGGCGGCGTCGAGCACGACGACCATCGTGCCCGATGCAAGCTTGCTCTCTATGCTGGCGGCCACCTTGCCGATATGCGTATCGGGAACCGCCAGGATCACCACATCGGCACCTTTGAGCGCTTCATCGGCGCTGACGGCTTCGAAGCCCAGACCCGACTTCAGCCGCTCGCGGCCGGCATCGCTGACCTCGACATGGCGTATCGTATAGGGCGAACCGCGAAAATTGGTCGACAGGCGGTACCCCATCTTCCCGCCGGCACCGAACAAAGCAATCGTCGTCATGTATCCCTACTCCGATTTTTAAACGACGGCCGTGCCGATCGTCATGTTATTAACTGGTATAATCACTTTACCACGCTTTAGCAAGTTGAACAGGCCGAGAATTTGCCCAAACCAGAGCCCCGTTGCCCCGCTTTGCCAGACGTTCGATGCCCACGCTCTGGAAGTCTGCGAGGTCCATTTTCTCGGGTGCTCGCGGCGATCCGGACGTTGCATTTTTCTATGTGTACGGAAGCCCGAGGTGGTCGAAGCAGTCGCGATCGATTAGATGTGGCTCAAGACCCAGCAGCGTCGACTACCGCAGCGCGATGCCGCCCGTAGCGGTATGGGACCACCGGCAAGGCGAAGTGCTTCCGAGCGGTCTCGGTCGCGTTTTTCGCATCTTAGGTTCCTGCTGCGAATTTTGGCGAAGGGCTATGGAGAATTCGTAATTCGCGGCTTCGCCGATCCCGGCGAGCCACCGCCTTTTCTACGCCATGACACGATATTGAACACTAGCGTGCCATTGTCAGTGCACTTCGGTCACGAATAAGCGAATCCAACAAAGTTGTCGCGACGTCGATGCGTTCAGACGGAAGTTGATGCGCGCCTGCCTTGGGCAACTTCGAAGGCTGTGACAATCCAGTGTTGTCTGCGTTTGAGCATGGCTGCAGAAACCATACTTTTAGATGTTAGTTCTACTGGTGCCGCAAGAGTGCCTGCGAAGGCGTGGACAGCCGCGACTGCCCGCGTCCTGGATTGAACTAACCGAGCGTTTGACTGGCGAGGGCATAGGTCTTTGGTGTGATTGCACCGCCGACGGTAAAATCGGTGAGGCGTTTGCCCATCGACATGGTCAGCACCGTGTCGAAAACCGGCATTCCGCTATGCGACAGAAAGGCTGCCAACTCACCATTGTCCATATGGGTGTCGACCCGCAGGAAAGCCCCCGAATGGTCGGCCACGTGCGGCCGGACGATCGCCACGGCGTCCGCGTCGCTTTCCGCCACGACCGGCCCCACGACATGGCCCCGCCCGAACGGCCGACAGAGCGCGAACGCGTTCAGCCTGTCACCCTTGAAAAGACCATAGCCGGCCGAGTGCGCGAAAAGTCTTTCGATGAGCGCCGCCCGCTTCACGCCAAATCCTGCCGCGTCGAGCGCGATCGCTGCGGGAATATCGCTAGCGTCCAAAGTCCGGACATCGCCTCGAGTATTTGCCGGCCTGGCCATCGTCTGCAATCGCGCAATGCCCTGGCATTGATAAACGGTCTTCTCCGGCTGGAAGTCGAGCGAGAGATAGAGCCGTCTTGCCGCGCGCGTTGCATTGAGGCGCAGGTCGCGGCCGGCGACCTTGTCGAAGACCCGCTTCATCAGCCATTGCCCCGCCCCCAGCGTCTGGAGTCGCGGCGAGGTGATGACCATCCCCACGGTGGCGAAATCGGCGCCATGCGAGAACCACATGGCGGAACCCAGAACCCGGCCGATATCGTCGAGCGCCACGAACCCCTCTCCCGACTCGCGAAGGAATTGCCAATCCTCGGCGCGATGCGGCCATCCCACGGAGAGCGAGAGCGCGTGCAACCGGTCCAGCTCGACGCCTTCGATGTCGCCGATGCACATCGAGAAGGTGTCGATTTTCAAGTTTCCGGACGGCTTCAAGTCCATGCCTCTGAAAGATTCCCGCAAATTGACGGGCAACACGCCGCAGCCACCCTCTGTCCACCAACGCTAAACAAATAGACCCGTACGATTTGCTCGAAAGCCACCTGCTAACGCAAGATTCAACTGAAACATTTCCGCTTTCGGCATGCAATCGCGTCAGAACGCGCACATCCTTTCCGGCAATGTTGCAACTATGGTCGACGGCACCGATTCCGGCGAACCCGATATGCCTTGAGGGCTGGAATGGACGTCTTTGACATCCTCGATCGTCTCGTCGCCTTTCCATCGGTCGCCGGCAAGCCGAACAATGATATCGCCGGCTGGATCGAGACCCATCTCGCAGAACACGGAACGAAGGTCACCGTGCTGCCCGGGCCGGAAGGCGACCGTTTCAATCTTTTCGCGACGGTCGGTCCCACCGATGTCCCGGGCTACATCCTGTCCGGCCACATGGACGTCGTTCCCGCCGGCGAGCCGCAGTGGAGTTCGGCTCCTTTCACCCTGCGCCGGGACGGTGAACGGCTCTACGGACGCGGCACCACGGATATGAAGGGGTTTCTGGCCGCTACGCTGGCGGCTGTGCCCATGCTGGCTGGACTGCGCCTCGCCAGACCTATCCATCTCGCCTTCTCCTACGACGAGGAAGTGGGATGTCGCGGCGTGCCACACCTGATCGCCCGGCTTCCCGAACTTTGCGCAAAACCGCTCGGCGTCATCGTCGGCGAGCCGAGCGGCATGCGCGCCGTGCGCGGCCACAAGGGCAAGGCGGCCGCCCGCGTAATCATCAAAGGGCGCTCCGGCCATTCTTCACGGCCTGACCTCGGGCTCAACGCCATCCATGCGATGTCCGAAGCGCTGAGCGCGGCCGTGAGCGAAGCCGAGCGGCTGACGCGCGGTCCGTTCAACTCCGCCTTCGAGCCCGCCTATTCCTCGCTGCAGGCCGGTGTGATCGCAGGAGGACAGTCGGTCAACATCATTCCCGACAGTTGCACGCTGGATCTGGAGGCACGCGCCATACCCGGTGTCGACCCGGCGAGCCTTCTCGCGCCGATCAGGGCGCGGGCCGAGGCCCTCGAAACCGACGGCTTTCCGGTCGAGTGGACGGCGATGAGCGCTTATCCGGCCCTGTCGCTGCCACAAAAAGCGGCACTGGCAGGACTGCTGCGCGAGCTGACAGGCAAGGTGCCGCTCGCCGCCGTCAGCTATGGCACGGAGGCAGGACTTTATCAGGCGGCCGGGTTCGATGCGATCATCTGTGGACCGGGCGACATCGACCGCGCCCACAAGCCGGATGAGTACATTCTCACCAGCGAACTCGCAGCCTGCCAGCGATTGATCGAGGCGCTGGGCGCCCGCTGCGCGGCTTGAAGGGAAATCGGATGACGTTCCTGTTCAATTCCGATGCGGGGCGCGGGGCGGTCTTCGCCGATGCATTCGCTAGAGAATTGCCGGACGTCCCCTTCACGATGGATGCTGCAGCGGTCGATCCCGACGCGGTACGCTATCTCATCACCTGGACCGCGCCAGAAGACCTCGCGCGCTACAGGAGCCTGGAGATCCTGTTTTCGATTGGCGCTGGCGTGGACCAGTTCCGCTTCGATACCGTGCCGGAACAGGTGAAGATCGTGCGTACGGTCGAGGAAGGCATCGTGCGCATGATGCAGGAGTATGTGACGCTGGCCGTGCTCACGCTGCATCGCAACCTACCTGCCTATCTGGCGCAGCAGCGCGCCGGCGAATGGAGCGATATCGCACAACTCCAGGCCGGATCGCGCCGGCTCGGCGTGCTTGGCCTCGGGCAACTCGGCCAGGCCGTCCTCGACCGGCTGAAGCCCTTCGGCTTTCCGCACGCCGGCTGGAGCCGCTCGCCTCGACAGATCGCGGGCGTGGCCTGTTATCATGGCGAGCTTGGGCTGAAGGAGATGCTCGCGGCCAGCGACATATTGATCTGCCTGCTGCCACTGACCGAGGATACGCGCGGTTTCCTGAATGCCGACCTGTTGGCGAAGCTGCCCAAGGGCGCGGCGCTCGTCCACACCGGCCGAGGGCCGCAACTCGACCACGAAGCGCTTGTCGCGGCTCTGAACAGCGGCCAACTATTGGCGGCGATGATCGACGTCACCGATCCCGAACCGCTGCCCGCGGGTCATCCGTTCTGGTCGCATCCGAAGATCATTCTCACCCCGCATATCGCGAGCGTCACCCAACCTGCGACGGCTGCACGCGCCGTCATCGACAACATCAGGCGCCACCGCGCAGGTCTCGATCCTATCGGGCTCGTCGACCGGTCGCGCGGCTATTGAAACCCAACCGGAAAGGTCATCCTTTGTCCCTGCTCAAGACCGTCGATACCAGCCCTGCCTCCCCGCCGCGCGAATCCAGGGCGCTGCCCGAACGGCTGATTGCCGGCAACCCTGCCTTCAAGACCTGGGCGCAGGACGCCGCCAAGAACGATCTCGTCCACACCGGCGTCTGGGAGGCGACGCCGGGAGAGACGCGCTCGATCAAGGGCGACACTTTCGAGTTTTGCCACATCCTGTCCGGCGTGGTCGAAATCACGCCCGACGCCGGTGAAACGGTGATCTACCGCGCCGGCGACAGCTTCGTGATGAAGCCCGGCTTCACCGGTGTCTGGAAGACCATCGAAACAGTGCGCAAGATCTACGTGACCGTCGGCTAACGGAACCCGCGTGAGATGCCGGCCTGCGCGGAAGATTTTGCCGTCTCTCACGTCTGGCACGCAACATTCGTCGGCGGTAGGTCGCCGAACAGCGCATGCTGCGTGCCGGCACGCGCTAGGCTCCAGCCCACGCCGCAGAGTGGTTGTCGATGAGCCTAAGCTTCAATCCCGATACAATCCCCCTCCCCGTCGGCCACCTCATCGGCGGGGAACTGATCTCGACCGAGGGCGGGATCGAAATGCGCCGCCCCTCGGACGGCAGGTCATATACTGCCTGCCCTGTGGCTGGCTTAGACATGGTCGACCGTGCGGTGGCAAGCGCCAAGGCGGTGCTTAAGGCCAGCAACTGGGGCGGCGTCCGGCCGCGCGAGCGCACCAAAGCACTCCAGGCCTGGGCCGACCTGATCGAGGCGGAAGCCGAGACGCTCGCCAGGATCGAGGCGCTGTCCTCGACGCGGCCCGTCGGCCAGCTCGTTGCCGGCGACATTGCCGTGACCGCCGAACAGATCCGCTTTTTTGCCGAGTTCGCCGACAAGGAAGGCAGCGAGCTCGTGCCGACCGACGACGCCACCTTCGGCATGATCATGAGCGAGCCCTATGGCGTGGTCGGCGCGATCACACCCTGGAACTTCCCTGTCTCCATGGCCGGATGGAAGCTCGGCCCGGCGCTGGCCGCGGGCAACGCTGTCGTGCTGAAGCCGTCTGAAATGACGCCCTTCTCTGCTGTCTACATGGCAGAACTCGCGATCAGGGCGGGCCTGCCGGCAGGACTCATAAACGTGGTGGTCGGCGACGGTCCGACGACCGGCACGGCGCTGACCGGTCATCCCGACATCGCCAAGGTCTCCTTCACCGGCTCGACCCGCGCCGGTTCGGCCATCATGGAGAACGTCGCTCGTACCGGCGTCAAGCCAATGACGCTGGAACTCGGCGGCAAGAGCCCGCAGATTGTTTTTGCCGATGCCGATCTCGACAAGGCAGCAATGGCGATCGCCAGCAGCGTCACCTTCAATGCCGGCCAAGCCTGTGTGGCCGGTACGCGGCTGATCGTCGAGAAGAGTGTCGCCGACAGGCTGACGACCGCCATCCTGCAACGGATGAAGGCGGTGCGGCCAGGCCCGACCTGGGACGAGACGACGCAGTATTCGCCTGTTATCTCGGAACGGCAGCGAGCGCGCATCGACAGCATCGTGCGAGCCGCGGTCGAAGCCGGCGGCGAATGCCTGATCGGCGGCGCCGCCATGGACAGCCCGGGCTATTTCTACGAACCGACACTGATCACCAATGTCGATCAGGCCAATCCTGCAATCATCGAGGAAATCTTCGGCCCGGTCCTGACCGTCCAGACGTTCGAGACCGAGGAAGAAGCGCTGACGCTGTCGAGCCATCCGACCTACGGGCTGGCTTCCGGCCTGTTCACCTCCGACCTGTCCCGTACCATCCGCTTCGCGCGCAAGCTCGAAGCGGGCACCGTCTGGGTCAACCGCTACAGCCGCTCGCGCGACCATATCCTGCCAACCGGCGGCTACAAGCGCTCCGGCATCGGCAAGGATCTCGGCCGCGAGGCCTATCTCGCCAACCGCAGGACCAAGAGCGTCCTGATCAGCCTGTGAAGAGAAGCCGATGAAGTCCTATTCGATCGCCCTGATCCCAGGTGACGGCATCGGCCGCGATGTGACCGCCGCCACCTGGATGGTGCTGGAAACCGCGGCCAAAAACTTCGGCTTTGCGCTGACGGGAACCGAGTTCCCCTGGTCCTGCCGCTTCTTCAAGGAAACCGGCCGCATGATGCCGCAGGACGGCATCGACACCTTGCGCGGCTTCGACGCCATCCTTCTCGGCGCGGTCGGCTGGCCGGCGGAGGTGCCGGATTCGGTCTCGCTGCACGGCCTGCTGCTGCCGATCCGCAAGGCGTTCGTGCAATATGCCAACATCAGGCCGCACCGTCTGCTGCCGGGCGTGAAGGGCCCGCTGCGGGCCGAGGGCTTCGACATCCTGTGCATCCGCGAGAACACCGAGGGCGAATATTCGGGCGCCGGCGGGCGCGTGCATCAGGGAACTCTGGATGAGGTGGCCGTAGAGACCTCGATCTTCACCCGCGCCGGCGTCGAGCGCATCCTGCGCTTCGGCTTCGAGCAGGCGCGGTCGCGGCGGCGGAAGCTCGCCTCGGTCACCAAGTCCAACGCGCAGAAATACTCGATGGTGTTCTGGGACGACATCACGCGAAAGCTGGCCGCGGATTATCCGGACGTCGAAGTGACCAGCTATCATGTCGACGCGCTCGCCGCGCGCATGATCATGGCGCCGGAGAGCCTCGACGTGGTCGTCGCCTCCAACCTGTTCGGCGACATCCTGACCGACATCGGCGCAGCGATCCAGGGCGGGCTCGGCTACGCCGCCTCCGCCAACATCAATCCCGACCGCTCGACGCCGTCGATGTTCGAGCCTGTGCACGGCTCCGCGCCCGATATCGCGCATCTGGGCATCGCCAATCCGATCGCCACCATCTGGTCCGGCGCCATGATGCTCGACCATCTCGGCGAAAAGGCTGCGGCCGGCCGCGTCATGCAGGCGGTCGAGGCCGCAACCGCCAGAGGCATAGGCACCCTTCCCGGCAAAGACCGCACGGACGCCATCACCGCCGCGGTCGTCGCGGCGCTCACCTGATTGCAAGGTCGTTTTCGATGAAAAATCTGAAAGACAAAAGTCTGTTCCGCGAGGCCGGCCTGATCGGCGGCAAATGGGTCGCGGCCTCTTCCGGAAAGACGGTCGATGTCGTCGATCCGGCGACTCAGTGCGCGATCGGCACGGTGCCCGATATGGCCGGTCCGGAGACCCGGGCGGCCATCGAGGCCGCGGCGTCCGCTTATGCTGGTTGGAAGAAGAAGACCAACGCCGAGCGCGCTGGCCTCCTGGAGGCCTGGCATGGCCTGATGCTGGCGCATCTGGACGATCTCGCGCTGATCCTGACGACGGAACAGGGCAAGCCGCTGGACGAGGCCAGGGGTGAGATCCGTTACGGCGCTTCCTTCGTCAAATGGTTTGCGGAGGAGGCACGCCGCATCAACGGCCATACCATCCCCTCGCCGACGCCGGACCGGCGCATCATCGTGCTGAAGGAACCGGTCGGCGTTTGCGGAATCATCACGCCGTGGAACTTCCCCAATGCGATGATCACCCGCAAGGTCGCGCCGGCGCTGGCCGCCGGCTGCACGGTGGTGATCAAGCCATCCGAGTTCACGCCCTACTCGGCGCTGGCGCTCGGCGTACTTGCCGAACGAGCGGGCATCCCCGCCGGCGTCATCAACATCGTCACCGGCATGCCGGCCGAGATCGGCAACGAGATCATGGCGAACGAGACCGTTCGCAAGATCTCCTTCACCGGCTCGACGCGGGTCGGTTCGCTGCTGATGCGCGGTGCGGCCGACAGCGTGAAACGGCTCAGCCTCGAACTCGGCGGCAACGCGCCCCTCATCGTCTTCGACGACGCCGATCTCGATCTCGCCGTCGAAGGCGCGCTTGTCTCGAAGTTCCGCAATGGCGGGCAGACCTGCGTCTGCGCCAACCGCATCCTCGTCCAGGCCGGTGTCTACGAAGCCTTCGCAGCGAAGCTCACTGCTCGAGTCAACGCCATGACGGTCGGGCCCGGCACGCAGCCCGGCGTCGCCATCGGGCCGATGATCAACATGGCGGCGGTCGAGAAGATCAACCGCCATGTCGAGGACGCACTCGCCAAGGGTGCTTCGATCATCACAACGAGGCCGGCATTGCCCGACGGTCTTCAGTATGTCGCGCCGCTGGTGCTGACCGGCGCCACAAAAGACATGCAGTTCGCCGGCGAGGAAACCTTCGGCCCGGTCGCGCCGCTTTTCCGCTTCGAGACGGAAGAGGAGGCGATCGCGCTCGCCAACGGCACACCCTACGGCCTTGCCTCCTACTTCTACACAGAGAACCTGAAGCGCGCCTGGCGCGTCGGCGAGGCGCTGGAGTTCGGCATGGTGGGGCTCAACACCGGCTCGGTCTCGATGGAAGTCGCCCCCTTCGGCGGCGTCAAGCAGTCCGGCCTCGGCCGTGAGGGAGCGCAGATCGGCATCGAGGAATATCTCGAGATGAAGAGCTTCCACATGGGCGGGCTCAGCTGAGGCAATTTGGCTGAGAGCCCGAGCGGACCGGATCGAAGCTCACTGGATCCGGTCGAGCGCCTTGTAGTAGAGGCCGACCATCGGCAGGAACCAGGGCTTGCCGGAATAGCCGGGAATGGAAGGCCACTCGAGCCCCTTCATCGGATTGCGGTCTTCGCGGCCGAGCATCGCGTCGGCCAGGATCATGCCGAGATGGGTTGAAAGCTGCGCGCCGTGGCCGGAATAGCCCATCGCGTACCAGACACCGTCATGGTAGCCGGCCCGCGGAAAACGGTCCTTGGTCATGTCGACCAGCCCACCCCAGCAATAGTCGATCTCGACCTTGGCGAGTTGCGAGAAGATCGCCGCGAGGCCCGCCTGCAATATCTGTCCGCTCTTCGAATCCGAGCGCTGGTCCGATGTCGCCGAGAAGCGCGCGCGACCGCCGAAGATCAGGCGCCTGTCCGGTGAAAGCCGGAAGTAGTTGCCGATATTCATCGAGGTCACGCATGTCCGGTTGCCGGGCATGGTCGCGGCGATCTCGGCGTCGCTCAACGGCCGCGTGGCGATGATGAAGCTGCCGACGGAGATAATCCTGCGGCGAAAATAGCCGAAATTCGGCGTGGTATAGGCGCCTGTCGCTACCAGCACATTGTCGGCGCTGATCCGGCCGCGGGAGGTCGTCAGCTCATGCCTGCCACCGACCTGCTTGCGGTCGGTCACCGCCGCATTCTCGTGGATGATGGCGCCGTGGCGGGCGGCGGCTGTCGCAAGGCCTGCCACATAGCGGCCCATATGCATCATGGCGCTCTTCTTCGACAGCATCGCGCCGTGGAAGGGCGAGACGATCTCGGATTTGAGGTCGGCCGCCGACAGCAGCGCCGTATCCGGATCCACTTCCGCATGGAGGGCTTCGAAATTGCGGGCGATCGCTTCGAAATGCTGCGGCTTGGAGGCGAGCTTCAGCTTGCCGGCGCGGCGGAAATTGCAGTCGATGCCCTCTTCGGCAACCAGCGCCTCAATGGTGTCGACGGAGTCGTCGAGCGCGCGGTAGAGCGCGATCGCGCGTTCCTTGCCGAGTTCCGCCTTGGCAGAGAGGTAGCTGTGAGCGAGGCCGTTGTTCAGGTGCCCGCCATTGCGGCCGGATGCGCCCCAGCCCACCCGCTCCGCCTCCAGCACCGCCACCTTCGCGCCGTCCTTCGCCAGTTGGCGCGCCGCGGCGAGACCGGTGAAGCCGCCACCGACGATGACGGCATCATAGTGCCCCTCGACGGGGCCTTGCGCTCCGCCGGAAAAGACAGGGGCGGTATCGTGCCAGTAGGAGATCAGTTTCATCGACGATCCGCCCTGTTTCAAAGCCCGACCACTCCCGGAAGACCGGAAATGTCTGATATCTCGACATAACCATAGTACGGGTTTGCCGGTTCGTGGCCGCGGTTGACCCAGACCTTGTTCCTGATGCCGAGATCGTGTGCCGACATCAGGTCGTAGCGGAACGAGGACGAGCAGTGAAGAATATCTTCCGGGCCGCAACCCAGCATGTCGAGCATGTACTCGAACCCCTTGAACCGGGGCTTGTAGGCCTGCGCTTGCTCAGCCGTGTAGACGGCATGGAACGGAGCGCCGAGCTTCTCGACATTGGACATGATCTGCGCGTTCATGGCGTTGGACAGGATGACCAGCGGAATTTCCTTGGCGACCTTCGCCAGGCCGGCCGGAACGTCCGCGTGAGGCCCCCAGGTCGGGACACGCTCGTAGACCATCGTGGCATCGTCGGGGCTGAAGGGGACGCGGTTGCGCTTGCAGGAGCGCTCGAGCGCGTTGTGGACAACCTCGGCATAGGGCTTCCAGTCACCCATGATCTCGTCGAGCCGATAGGCGGCGAAGTTCTTGATGAACTCCTGCATACGCGGTTCGTCGAGCCGGCTGCCGTAAAGGTCTCGCGCCGCTTCCGCCATCTGGAAATTGGTCAACGTGCCGTAGCAGTCGAAGGTGATATATTTGGGCCTGAAAGAAGCCATGTCCGTCGATCTCCAGTGGAAGCACATTCGCGTTGGGATGCATTCCATCATAGGACGGCAGTTTGCGACCCTCCTGACCGAAATGGCCCTCCCGAAAGCAGAAAGTTCCGTATCCGCCGTCCGGTTTGGCACGCTGTAGCATCTTGACGGTTAATCGGAGCGGCGGCCACAGCGTCAAAGGCATCCGCCGCGGAGGGCGCCAGCACAAGATGCGGCGCACCCCTTGTGCTACGGCGAAAGATACCGCCGGAACCGACGCCTTCAGACGATCTGCGGCGCGTCGATGGCCGAGACTTGGCATCAGACGGAAGGGAAGCCTCATGCAGCAGGGCGAGATCCAACTCCAGGCGTTCGGGCCGGACCATATCGAGGGCGCTGTGGCGCTTTCTCGCCAGGAGAACTGGCCGCACCGCCCGCAGGACTGGCAGATGGCGCTGCGGCTCTCCAGCGGCGTGGTCGCGCTCGACGACCAGGGCCGCGTCACCGGAACCATCCTGGTGACGCCCTACGGCGCCGATTGCGCCATGATCAACATGGTGATCGTCGACAAGAACGTGCGGGGCAAGGGGCTTGGGCGCCGGCTCATGGAACAGGCACTCGCTCTTGCAGAAGACCGTCCGCTGCGGCTTGTAGCGACGACGGACGGCATGCCTCTTTATGAGAAACTGGGCTTCGTACCCTCTGGGACCGTTCTCCAGTATCAGGGCAAGGTCGCAGAGCTTGACGCGCCTGAAGGCGTGGAAGCAGCAAGTGCCGATGATCTGCCGACGATCAAAGCGATGGACCGCGAGGCTTATGGCGCGGACCGAGAAGCACTGATCGATGCGTTGGCCGAGCGCGGCGAATTCGCGGTCATCCGCCACAATCACGCCATCGAGGCCTATGCGGCGATCCGCCCGTTCGGACGCGGCGAGGTGATCGGCCCGGTCATCGCCGGAAATGTCGAGGACGCCAAGGCACTCATCCGTTTCTTCGCCACATCGCGCCCCGGCGCCTTCCTGCGTGTGGATACCGACAGCCGGACCGGCATCGCCGATTGGCTCGGGGAAATCGGCCTCGCCCATGTCGGCGGAGGCGTGGCCATGGACCGTCCGCCCAAGAGCGTCGCGGAACAGACCAGGCCAAAAGTTTACGCCCTCGCCAACCAGGCGCTCGGCTAGTCCGGAGGATAAAATGCTCGCCAATTCCCTGATCGAACTCGACCGCGCCCATCTCATCCATCCGGTCTCATCATACCGCGGCCATGAGGCGCTCGGCGTGCGCGTCTTGAAATCGGCGAAGGGCGCGACCGTGACCGATGCGTCCGGCAAGCAACTCGTTGACGGTTTTGCGGGGCTGTGGTGCGTCAACGCCGGTTACGGCCACGACAGCATCGTCGAGGCTGCGGCCCGGCAGATGCGCGAGCTCCCCTACGCCACTGCCTATTTCGGCCTCGGCTCGGAGCCGGCCATCCGCCTCGCCTCGGAGCTGGCTGAGCGCGCGCCCGGGGATCTCAATCACGTCTATTTCACGCTCGGCGGGTCGGACGCGGTCGACAGCACGATCCGTTTCGTCCGCTACTACTGGAATGCCAGGGGCGAGCCGCGGCGCGACCAGTTCATTTCCATCGAGCTGGGTTATCACGGGTCATCGGTGGTCGGCGCTGGCCTGACCGCATTGCCCGCCTTTCACGCCGGTTTCGGCATTCCCCTCGAATGGCAACACAAGATCCCCTCCCCCTATCCCTATCGCAACCCGGTAGGCGAGGACGGGAACGCGATCATCGCCGCATCGCTCGCCGCATTGAAGGCCAAGATCGAGGATCTCGGACCGGAGCGGGTCGCCGCCTTCTATGCCGAACCGATCCAGGGCTCAGGCGGCGTCATCGTCCCGCCGAAGGGCTGGATCAAGGCGATACGCGAACTCTGCCGGGAGTACGGCATCCTGTTCATCGCCGACGAGGTGATCACCGGCTTCGGCCGCACCGGCCCCCTGTTCGCCTGCACGGAGGAGGACATCGTTCCCGACTTCATGACGACCGCGAAAGGGTTGACCTCGGGCTATGTTCCAATGGGCGCCGTGTTCATGACCGATCATGTCTATAATGTCATCGCCGACGGCGCGGGCGCTTCGGCGGTCGGCCACGGCTACACCTATTCCGCCCATCCCGTCAGCGCCGCCGTCGCGCTCGAGGTGTTGAAGCTCTATGAAGGCGGCCTTCTGGAGAATGGCATCAAGGCCGGCGCTCGCCTGATGGCGGGATTGGAAAGCCTGAGCGATCACCCGCTCGTCGGCGATGTTCGCGGTCGCGGGATGCTTGCCGCGATCGAACTTGTGGTCGACAAAAGGAAGAAGACACCGCTTCCCGCATCGGCCGTGCCGGCGCGGCGCGTCTTCGACAGGGCGTGGGACAATGGCCTGATCATCCGTGCCTTTGCCAACGGGGTTATCGGCTACGCTCCCCCGCTCTGCTGCACCGACGACGACATCGATGCGATCATCGAGCGCACGCGCCGGACACTCGACCAGACGCTGGACGATGCCGACGTCCGCCAGGCCCTGGCATGACGGGCGACAAATACCACGTGTTTCGAAATAGCGCCGGGGCAGACGATTTCGCAATTTTGTGCCGCAGCCCAGCGCCTTTTCGGCGAATCCGGCGCGGGGGAAGTGCCAGACTGCTTATAAGACAAGGCCAGAAGCCCCGAACTTCCGGGTTTTTGAAAAGGCCGATGCCCCGGACAGTACGGAATTTTGTTCTGTTCAGCACCATGCAATTCGGCCGCGCGCAGAGGAGAGCCAGTCTTGGCCAGGGGCTTTAGCGAATTCAAATACATGACCTTCGATGTCGTCGGCACGCTGATCGACTTCGAAAGCGGCATCACGACCTGCCTGGCCGGGATTGCCGCCGACGCCGGCGTTGCCATCGATGGCGAAGCCGCGCTCGCCCATTACCGGCAGGCCCGCTACATGCCCGATGCGGGCCTGTTTCCCGACGATCTCGTGCGTGTCTACATGGTTGTCGCGCCGCAACTCGGCCTGCCGGCCGAGGAGAAATACGGCATCCGGCTGCGAGACTCCGCCAGCGCCTGGCAAGGCTTTCCCGACAGCGCGGCGGCACTGGCCGAGCTTGCGAAGTCACACAAGCTGATTGCCATGACTAATGCCCGGCGCTGGGCGCTCGATCATTTCGAGAAGCAGTTGGGATCGCCCTTCTTCGTCACCTTCACCGCCGACGATACCGGAACGGAGAAACCGGATCCGGCGTTCTTCCAGAAGGTCTTCGATTTCGTCGCCTCAAGCGGTGACAGCAAGGACGACATTCTGCACGTCGCCCAAAGCCAGTACCACGACATCGGCATATCCCGGGCGCTTGGCATGACCAACTGCTGGATCGAGCGCCGGCACGCCCAGAAGGGTTATGGCGGCACGATCGAACCCGAGCGCTTCACCGTGCCGGACCACCACTTCACCTCAATGGCCGCGTTGGCGGCGGCCGTGCGGGAAAGTCTGAAGGAACGAATCTAAGCCCAAGCCCCGGAAAGCCGCAACAAGACGAGCATCCCGGAAAACAAACAGAAAGGGGAATACCATGACCGACAAGATCACGAACTGGACCAGTGCAGACGATGCCATGGTCGAAAACGCCATTCGGCGGGGCGCGAGCCGCCGTGAACTCCTCAAGATGCTGCTGGCCGGCGGCGCCGCGGTTGCCGCGGGCAGCCTGGCGCTCGGCCGCGCCACCAATGCCGTCGCCGCCGAGCCGGTTTCCGGCGGAAATTTCAAGGCGGCCGGCTGGTCGTCATCGACCGCCGACACGCTCGATCCTGCAAAAGCGTCGCTCTCCACCGACTATGTCCGCTGCTGCTCGCTCTACAACCGCTTGACTTTCCTCGACAAGGATGGCGTTACGCAGATGGAGCTGGCCGAGAGCTTCGACAGCAAGGACGCCAAGACCTGGACGGTGAAGCTGCGCAAGGGCGTCACGTTCCACGACGGCAAGGACCTCACCGCCGACGACGTCGTCTTCTCGCTGAAGCGTCATCTTGATCCGGCGGTCGGCTCCAAGGTCGCCAAGATCGCCGCCCAGATGTCCAGCTTCAAGGCGGTCGACAAATCGACCGTCGAAATCACGCTGGCCGACCCGAATGCCGACCTGCCGACCATCCTGGCGCTGCACCACTTCATGATCGTCCAGAACGGCACCACGGACTTCTCCAAGGGCAATGGCACCGGCGCCTTCGTGCTGCAAACGTTCGAACCGGGCGTGCGTTCGGTGGTCACCAAGAACAAGAACTACTGGAAGTCGGGCAAGCCATATCTCGACTCCTTCGAGTTCATCGCCATCAGCGACGACAGCGCCCGCGTCAACGCCCTGCTTTCCGGCGACATCAATTTTGCCGCCTCGATCAATCCGCGCGCGATGAAGCTCATCGGCGGCCAGCAAGGCTTCGAATTGTCGAAGACGACCTCGGGCAACTACACCGACCTCAACATCCGGCTCGACATGGATCCAGGCAGCAACGCCGACTTCGTTGCCGGCATGAAGTATCTCGTCAACCGCGAGCAGATCGTCAAATCGGCATTGCGCGGCCTCGGCGAGATTGGCAACGACCAGCCTGTCTCGCCGGCAAATATCTTCCACAATTCCGACGTCAAGCCGAAGGTTTTCGATCCGGACAAGGCGAAGTTCCACTTCCAGAAGGCAGGCCTGCTCGGCCAGTCCATCCCGGTGATCGCTTCCGACGCCGCGACCTCGTCGATCGACATGGCGGTGATCATCCAGGCCGCCGGCGCGGATATCGGCATGAAGCTCGACGTCCAGCGCGTCCCGGCCGACGGCTACTGGGACAATTACTGGCTGAAGGCGCCAATCCATTTCGGCAACATCAATCCGCGCCCGACGCCGGACATCCTGTTCTCGCTCCTCTACGCTTCCAACGCGCCGTGGAACGAAAGCCAGTACAAGTCCGAGAAGTTCGACAAGATGCTCATCGAGGCGCGCGGCTCGCTCGACCAGGCCAAGCGCAAGGAGATCTACGGCCAGATGCAGGCTATGGTCTCCGAGGAGGCCGGCACCATCATCCCGGCCTACATTTCCAACGTGGATGCCCTCTCCAGCAAGGTGAAGGGTTTGGAGGCGAACCCGCTCGGTGGCATGATGGGCTACGCAATGGCGGAATATCTCTGGCTCGAAGCCTAGGAAAAGCCTGCCCGGGGGCCGGTCAGCCGGTCCTCGGCACTGCATTGCGCAAGAGTGTTTTGGCCGAACGCAACCGCGGGGAGCGCTTCCATGACGTCTCGGGTTCTCAACCTAGTGCTGAAGCGGCTGGGGATTGCGGCCGTCACGCTTTTGATCGTCCTGTTCGCTGTGTTCTTCGCCACCAGCATGCTGCCAGGAGACACCGCATCGATCCTGCTCGGCCAGGCGGCGACTCCGGAAGCGGTCGCCGGCCTGCGCGAGGCCATGCATCTCAACGATCCGGCGATCCTGCGCTTTCTGCTCTGGCTTGTGGGACTGCTCCACGGCGACCTCGGCACCTCCTATGCCAATGAGATGCCGGTCGCGACACTGATCGGCGGACGCCTGGTCAACACGATGAAACTCGCGGGCATCACTACGCTGCTCTCGGTGCCATTGGCGCTGACGCTCGGCATCACCGCCGCCATGCTGCGCGGCTCTGTCTATGACCGCACCATCACCATCCTGTCGATCGGCATCATCTCCGTACCGGAATTCATGGTCGCGACACTCGCGGTCCTGCTCTTCGCCGTTTATCTCAAATGGCTGCCGGCGCTGTCATCGGTCAACGAGGCGCATTCGCTGACCGACCTCGTGCGCATCTATGCAATGCCGGTGATCACGCTCACCTTCGTCATCTCCGCCCAGATGATCCGCATGACGCGCGCCGCGGTGATCGAGACGCTCTCCACGCCTTATGTGGAGATGGCGCTTCTGAAAGGCGCCTCGCGCGGCCGCATGGTGCTGAGGCACGCCCTTCCCAACGCGCTCGGGCCGATCGTCAACGCGATCGCGCTCTCGCTGTCCTATCTGGTCGGCGGCGTCATCATCGTCGAGACGATCTTCAACTATCCCGGCATCGCCAAGCTGATGGTCGATGCCGTCGCCACCCGTGATCTGCCGCTTATCCAGAGTTGCGCGATGATCTTCTGCCTCGGCTACCTCTTCCTCATCACCGCTGCCGACATCGTGGCTATCATGTCCAACCCGAGGCTCAGATGACGATAGCGCGCGCGACAACCTCCCGACGGTCCTTCCTGGGCCACAGCTACAGCCTCGTCGGCGTCGTGGCCGCTCTGGTCATCCTGGCCTGGACGCTCATCGCGATCCTGGCGCCTTACGTCATTCCCCATTCGATCGGCGACATTGTCGACGACGACTATTTCGGCCCGATGCGCCAGGGACTGTGGCTCGGCTCGGATTATCTTGGGCGCGATATGCTCTCGCGGGTTCTGATGGGCGCCCGCTACACTGTCGGCATATCGCTCGCCGCCGTCTCCATCGCCTGCTTTTCAGGTGTCGTGCTGGGGATGATCGCGGCCGTGACCGGTGGCTGGCTCGACACCTGCCTCAGCCGCTTCCTGGACGCCATGAACTCCATCCCCAGCAAGCTGTTCGGCCTTGTGGTCGTCGCTGCGGTCGGCTCGTCGATCCCGGTGCTGATCCTGACGCTGGCCGTCATCTATATCCCCGGCGCCTACCGCTTCGCGCGCGCGCTCGCCGTCAACATCAACACCATGGACTTCATCACCGTCGCCCGTGTCCGTGGCGAGAGCACCTTCTATCTCATCGGGTCCGAGATCCTGCCCAACATCATCCGCCCGGTGCTGGCCGACTTCGGGCTGCGCTTCGTCTTCATCGTGCTGCTGCTCTCCGGCCTGTCCTTCCTGGGGCTCGGCCTGCAGCCACCGCTCGCCGACTGGGGGGCGCTGGTGCGCGAGAACATCGGCGGCCTGCCCTTCGCGGCGCCCGCCGTCATCGTGCCGTCGCTGGCAATCGCCAGCCTCACCATCAGCGTCAACCTGCTGATCGACAACCTGCCGCAGAAGATCAGGGACCGAGACGCATGAGCAATCTCGTCGAGGTCAGAAACCTGCGGATCGAGGCGACGACCGACTCCGGACGGCTTGTCGAAATCATAAAGGGCGTCAGCTTCGACATCGCCGACGGCGAGATCGTTGCCCTGATCGGCGAGAGCGGCTCCGGCAAGACGACGGTAGCGCTCTCGCTCATGGGCTATGCGCGGCCCGGCTGCCGGATCACCGGCGGCGAGATCAACGTAAACGGCAAGAACATGGCTGCGCTCTCCGAGAAGGAACGCGCCAAGCTGCGCGGCACCGATATTGCCTATGTCCCGCAAAGTGCTGCCGCTGCCTTCAACCCCTCGTCGACGATCATGGATCAGGTCATCGAGGTCACGCGCATCCACAAGCTGATGCCGCCCGCACAGGCGCGCCAGCGCGCGGTCGAGCTGTTCAAGGCCTTGTCGCTGCCGGATCCGGAAGGGATCGGCGCCCGTTATCCGCACCAGGTTTCCGGCGGGCAATTGCAGCGGCTGTCGGCGGCCATGGCGCTCATCAGTGATCCCAAGCTGGTCATCTTCGACGAGCCGACGACAGCACTCGACGTGACGACGCAGATCGACGTGCTGAAGGCATTCAAGTCGGTCATGCGGGCGGGCGGGATAGCGGGTGTCTATGTTTCCCACGACCTCGCGGTCGTCGCTCAGATCGCCGACCGCATCGTGGTGCTGAAGGGTGGCGAGGTGCAGGAGACCGGCACCACGGCGGCAATCCTTTCGACTGCCCAGCACCCCTATACACGCGAATTGCTGGCCGCCTTCGAACCGAAGCCGCGCCAAGCGCATGCGGACGTGGATGCCGGGACTAGGCAGCTGCTTTGTATCGACAATGTGACTGCCGGCTATGGCGCGGTGCGAGCTGACGGACTGCCACTCATCCGCGCGGTCGATTCCGTCAGTCTGGTCGTCGAGAAGGGGCGTAATCTCGGCGTCATCGGCGAATCCGGCTGCGGAAAGTCGACGCTGGCGCGCGTCATCGCCGGCATCCATCCGGCGGCGGCCGGGAATATCGTCTTCGACGGCAAGGAACTGCAGCGGGCCGCCAGGAAACGCAGCCAGGACCAACTGCGCGAGATGCAGATCGTGTTCCAATATGCCGATACCGCGCTCAATCCGGCCAAGCCCGTGGAGGACATCATCTCCCGTCCGCTGGCCTTCTATCACCGGCTCGACAGGCAGGCGCGCTCGGAGCGCGTCGACGAACTGCTCGACATGGTGCGCCTGCCGAGGGGATTGCGCTACCGTCATCCATCGGAACTGTCTGGTGGGCAAAAGCAGCGGGTGAACTTCGCACGCGCGCTGGCGGCCAACCCCAAGCTCATCATCTGCGACGAAATCACCTCGGCGCTCGATACAGTGGTGGCGGCGGCCGTGATCGAGCTGCTCAAGGAACTACAGCGCGAGCTGGGACTCTCCTACATCTTCATCAGCCACGACCTCTCCGTCGTCGAGGCCATCTGCGACGAGATCATGGTCATGTACAACGGGGAGCGGGTGGAGCAGATCACGCCCGACAAGCTGACGGCGCCCACCCACCCCTATTCCAAGCTTCTGTTCTCCTCCGTGCCGAAGCTTGACCCAACGTGGCTCGATGGCCTCGTCCGCGACCCCGAGCTCGTCAGCCAGTACGGCCATCGATAGAGCGGTTCACCGTTCAAGGAAACGGCGAACCGCTCTATCTCTTTGTTTTTGACGCAATTCCCAAGGGAAAGCGCTGCGCGCTTTTCCCGGGAAAACCGTTCACACTTTGACTGGAATTGCTCCGACTACATCGGAAACAGGCTGGGCAGCGGCATGTGCGCCTTGACGATGGGAGACTTCAGCACCACGAAGCTGAAATACTTGTCGATGCCGATATCCATGTCGGTCAGTCGCTCCATGATCGTCTGATACTCACTAATGCCGGAGGTCACGAATTTCATCAAATAGTCGTAGCCGCCCGACACAAGATGGCATTCGATGACCTGCTCGATCTTCTCCACGACAGCGAGAAAGCGGGCGAAGTCAATCTGACGGTGGTTCTTCAAGGTGATTTCGGTGAAAACGGTCAGCGTCTGGCCAAGCTTGCCGATATTGATCTGCGCCGAATAGCCTTCGATGTAGCCTTCCGACTGGAGTTTCTTGACCCGCATCAGGCACGGGCTCGGCGACAGATGCACCAGATCGGCCAGTTCCACATTGGTGATGCGGCCGTTCTTCTGCAATTCGTGCAGAATTTTGATGTCGATCCGATCCAGTTTCACGGCCGTCTCCGAAGAACGCATGCCACAGCACAAAATGCTGCCGTATCAACAGCCATCGACCCTACCACAGCCCGCCGGCCTGTCCATCCAAGCCGACACTACTTTGAAACGCAGTGACTTCCGATTTCAACCGATCTGCCGGAATAAAATTCTGCCTCGGCCTCAACTGCAGCAGCGGCTGCCTGCACAACGCGTTAGATTGGCGTATCGAGGCAGAGAGACCATGCGCGCTCAATTGCAGCAAATCGAGACATCTGGCGAACTGCCACAGTCCGCGGACGCGGTGGTGATCGGCGGCGGCATCGTCGGCGTCTTCGCGGCCTATTACCTGGCCAGGCGCGGCATGCAGGTCGCTCTCGTCGAAAAGGGACGCATCGGCGCCGAACAATCCTCCAGGAACTGGGGATGGTGCCGGCAGCAGAACCGCGACGCCCGCGAGCTGCCGATGGCAACCCGAAGCCTCGATCTGTGGAACAGCTTCGCGGCGGAAACCGGCGAGGACACCGGCTTTCGGCGCTGCGGCCTGCTCTATCTCAGCAATGACGACGCGGAACTGGCCGGCTGGGCGCGCTGGCGTGACTTCGCCAAAACGGCCGGCGTCACCACGCACATGCTCGACAGCGCCGGGGCCAGCGAGCGGGGTCGCGCCACGGGCCGGACCTGGAACGGCGGCGTCTTCTCGCCGACCGACGGCACGGCCGACCCGTCGCGGGCCGCGCCCTCGGTCGCCCGCGCCATCCTCAAGCTCGGGGGCTCCGTGCACCAGAATTGCGCCGCGCGCGGTATCGAGACCGAAGGCGGGCGCCTGAGCGGCGTGGTCACGGAAAACGGAACGATCCGGACCAAGGTGGCGGTCCTGGCCGGCGGCGCTTGGGCCTCCTCCTTCTGCCATCAGTTCGGTTTCCGCTTTCCGCAGGCGTCGGTCCGCTCCTCCATCCTGTCCGTCTCGCCCGGCGCTGAGGGCCTGCCGGATGCGCTGCACACGACACGGATCTCGGCCACGCGTCGCGGCGACGGCGGCTACACGCTCGCCATAAGCGGACGCGGCCGCGTGGACGTCACGCCGCAGCAGCTGCGCTTCTCGTCGCAGTTCCTGCCTATGTTCCTGAAGCGGTGGCGAAGCCTCGCGCCCGGCGGTCTGCAGGGCGTGCGCTCGGGCCACGAAACGCTCCGGCACTGGCGGCTCGACCAGCCGACGCCAATGGAACGGATGCGCATCCTCGATCCGGCCCCGGACCAGGCGACGATCCGCCTGACCCACGCCCGGGCACTCGAGCTGCTGCCGGCACTGCGCCAGACCAGGATCAGCGCAGCCTGGGCCGGCTATATCGACAGCACGCCGGACGGCGTGCCTGCCATCGGCGAGATCCATAGTGTTCCGGGTTTCTTCCTGGCCGCCGGATTTTCGGGACACGGCTTCGGCATCGGACCCGGCGCCGGGCATCTCGTCGCCGATCTGATGACCGGCTCGGAACCGGTCGTCGATGCGACATCCTATGATCCCCGACGCTTCGACGCTTCGGCCTGGGGGAAGGTCGCCGACTTCTAGGATGTGATCCATGCCATCCTGGTGTGGCCTCCGGAATTGCATCAACCGTCCCGGAGAAAGGCACCGATAGGTGCCGAGCGGACAGGCGCCTGCCCGCGAAACCGGCCGACAGCGCCGGGCGCACAGCCGGCTTGCGCCGCAACAAGTTCAACGGCAGCCAACTGGCAGTAGCGCCCCTGGCATCGCCCCATGCCGACGCGCGACAGCGATTTCACCCTGTTGGCCTCGCCGCCGCCGAAACCCGCGCTCTCACGTACAGCTCTGGCAGTCACGTTCTCGCAGCGGCAAACTACCGCGTCGTCGGGGAGTGCCCGCGCCATCGCTGCCGGCCAGGGAAAGGCGCAAGCCAGGCCACGGGCAAAGCGCTCGAGCCGCGCAAGCTTGCGCAGATCGGCGCCGGTAGAGCGCGCCGGAATTCCGAGATCGGCAAGGCATGCCGCGGCCGCGAGACGCCCCGCGATCTCCGCGCCGTCCGCTCCCAGAAGACGAGCCCCATCGCCTGCCAGATAAACGCTGTTACCGGCCCGACCCATCTCGTCGGTCTTCGGCAGCCATTGCCGCCACTGCTCGTCATAGGTGAAGGCGCACCCCACAAGGTCGGCCAGATGCGTCTCTGCCCGCAGATGCCAGCCCATGCCTATCATGTCGCAAGGGGTGCGGTGCTCCCGGCCGCCGGCGTCGCGCCAACGCATCGCCGTGACACCTTTTTCGTCAGCCTCGATCCGCTCGAGCGTCACGCCCGCATGGTAGCGGCCGCCGAGCCTTGCTCGCAGGGCCAGACCGCGCAGCGTGACGAGCGCCCGGGCGGCAAGCTGCCAGAGCCCCCGCATCTGCTGATGCCAGGGAGAAGTGTCCAGCACCGCCGCCACATCGGCTCCAGCTTTGACGAGCTGGGCGCCGACCAGCGTCAGCAAAGGCCCCGATCCGATCAGGACGATGCGCCGCCCAAGCGCCACGCCCTGCGCCTTGAGCGCGATCTGCGCGGCGCCGAGGCTGTAGACGCCGGCGCTCTGCCAGCCCGGGACCGGAGCGACACGGTCGGACGCGCCGGTGGCAAGGATCAGGCGGTCATAGCCGACTAGCTGCACGCCGCCCTCCCCAAGCACGTGCAGTCGCCCGTTCTGCGCGGCGATAACCGAACTCGCCGCGCAATGGGTGAGCCGCCCCTCTTTGGCCAGCCAGTCAAACAGCGCATGCAGCGCGTCCGCCTTCGCCGCCTCCGACCCGTAGAGCTGCTTCGCGGTGCGGGTGAACCCGGCGGGCGGGCGGCGATAGATCTGTCCGCCCGCGCGCTGCCCTTCGTCGATCACCACCGGGTGGAGCCCGGCCTCCACAAGCGTCGCGGCGGCCCTTATGCCAGCCGGACCGGCGCCCACGATCACGATCCGCGGCGACGGGGTCTCGCTCACAGCCAGCTCTCCGATGGCATCGTGCGCAACCGCATGCCTTCGCTGAGAAGTGTCGAGCACGCCCGCAGCCGCGGTCCCTCGTCCTGCCATACCCAGCAATCCTGGCAGGCTCCCATCAGGCAGAAGCCAGCACGCGGCTCGGCTCCGAACTCGGACTTTCGCAACGCGTGCCCTGACGCCAGCATGGCGGTCAGCACGGTGTCGCCCGCTAGCGCGCCGCGCATCTCACCGTCGAGATAGAAATGCAGCTGCGCCCGGTCGCGTTCAGCCAGTCGGACGATGCGGCCGGCGATGATCATTCCGCGGCCTCTCGCACGGGGCGCGGACGCGGCAGTTCGGGGAACCGTTCGCAGACCGCATCGAACGCCGCCTGGACGCCTTCCGGCCCCGAGCGCCCCTTCATGCGGCGGAAGATCTCCGTCTTGGCGAAGAACCGCCAATGGACCCGCAAGTCCCTCAGTATGGCGGTGAGCCGGTCGTAAGCCAACGGCGTCCACTGCGCTTCGTAACCGTCGCGCTCCGGACCGAAATGGAAGTGGCCGGCGGCTGGCTCCTTGCGTGCGCGCAGCCTTTCCGTTGCCTGCTCGTCGGCCTCGCCGTCAAGGATGACGACGCCATAGTCGCGCTCGGCCGCCGTCGCCGAAACATAGCCGCGCCGCACATCCTGCGCGACCTGCCAGGGCTCGCGCTCATGCGGATCGCCGCGCCCGCCGCCGCCGGCGGAGCGGATATCAAGCACGTCGCCAGGCTGCAGGACCGCCGTGTCGATGTTGCCCAGCCGCCGCTCGTGCTCGGTCCCCGGATTGACGACCATGTCAGACAGGCCGGCCGCCTTGCCGCCCAGCACACCCCAGGGACGAAAGAAGCTCCGGTCGCGGTTGCGGGCCGTGATCCTGGAGTCGGGGGCGAAGACACGGAAGGCCATCTCGGTCGCCAGGCCGCCGCGCCAGCGCCCTGCACCGCCACTGTCCCTGGCGAGCCCGTACTTCACGAATTCGACCGGGGTCTCGGTCTCGGTGATCTCGATCGGCGTGTTCTTGAGATAGGCGGCGTCGGCGCCCGATCCGTTGGTGCCGTCGCGATGCGGCATCGCACCACCGCCCCCCACCACGGGGTTCACCGCCGCGATGACGGTCCGGCTGGTCCGCTCGTCCGTGGTCATGACGTTGACGATGCAGTTGTTGCCGGCGGGTGCTGCTGGCAGGCGCTCCGGCACGGCTTGCGAGAAGGCGCCGAAGATGACCGACCGCAGCCGGGCGCAGGTGAGCGAGCGCATGCCCACTGCGGCGGGATGGACAGGATTGAGCACCGAACCTTCGGGCGTGATGCAGGTGAACGGCCTGGTAAGGCCCGTATTGAGCAGGACCTTCGGGTTGAGCGTGTAGAGCACGTAGTAGACGCCCACCAGCAGCATGGTGTGTCGCGGGTCGCCGCCTGATGGCACGTTGAGCGAGGAGCCGAGCTGAGGATCGGAGCCGGTGAAGTCGAGCACCGCTTCGTCGCCCCTGATCGTCAGCGTCAGCTTCAGCCGGCACGGATTGGCCTCGACGGAATCCTCGTCGGCATAGTCGGCGAATTCCCAGGTGCCGTCGGGCATCGAACGCAGCACGTCGCGCGCCTGCGCCTCCGCATGGTCGAGAAGGGCGGCAACGCCTTCGATGAAGCCGGCCTTGCCGAACTTCCTCACCATCGCCTGGATCTTGCGCTCGCCGGTGTTGAGCGCGCCGACCAGCGCCTTGATGTCGCCGATGTTGAGGTCGGGCTTGCGCACATTGGTGCTCATGATCCGCAGTATCGTCTCGTCGAAGACGCCCTCGTTCACCAGCTTCATCGGCGGAAAGCGAATGCCTTCCTGATGGATCTCGGTCAGCGCCCGGCTGAGCGAGGCCGGCACCGCGCCCCCCATGTCGGTGTTGTGGATATGCCCTCCGGTCCAGGCGACGATCTCGCCATCGACGAAGACCGGCTTCCACAGATGCGTGTCGGGCGCGTGCGTGGCGACGTGGCCCGAATAGGGATCGTTGGTGAACGCAACGTCGCCCGGCCGGTAGTCGTCGACCATCGCGATCGCGCGGTGATACGAAAGCCCCGGATACCAGGTGGCGCCGAGGTCCATCGGCACGGCGAAGGTCGCGCCCGAACGATCCATCAGCATCACGGTGAAATCCTGCGTCTCCTTGACGAAGGCAGAGTGCGCAGTGCGGTGCAGCGTGTGGGCCATGTTCTCGGCCGCCGCGCGGGCATGGTTCGCCAGAACCTGCAGATTTGTCCGGTCAAACATGGCATCACTCCGGGAAGGTCAGCAAAAGGTTGAGGTGACGGTCGACCCGTGCCTGTGCTCCAGCGGGAATTGCGAAGGTGGTGTCTTCCTGCACGACCACCGCAGGCCCGTGGAACGTGCTGCCCGGCACCAGGGCCTGCCGGTCGTGGAGGTCGACGGTCTCGACGCCAGCGCCCGTATAGACCGGGAGCCGGCGCGCCGGAACGGCGGCGGCACGGATCTCGTCTGTCTCCAGGAAGGAGAGCTTCGGCCCCGCGCCCACGGCGGATAGCCGGACATTCACAAGTTCGATCTCGCCGTCCGGGTCGTGGAAATCGTAGAGCTGCTGATGGGTGAGGTGGAAGGCCTGTGCGATGGCGGCCGCATTGCCGTCCGTCAGCCATTCCGGTGAAAGGGCGACCTCGATCTCATAACTCTGTCCGACATAGCGCATGTCGCAGGACAAATTGATCTCCGCCTCCCCGTCATGACGTTGCGCCGCGAGCCAGTCGCGGCCCTCACGTGCCAGGGCCTCGAAGGCCTCGCGAATTCCGGCAAGCGACATGCTCGACAGCGGGCTGAAGATGGTGCGGATGAAGTCCCCGCGCAGATCCGCCACCAACCCGCCCAGCGCCGACACCACGCCGGGACGGCGGGGCGCCATGACGCGCTTCATCCCGAGTTCACGGGCCAGGAAGGCGCCGAGCATCGGGCCTCCGCCGCCGAAGGGCATCAGCGTGAAATCGCGCAAGTCGACGCCGGCGCGCGAGGCGAGTTTCTCGACCTCGACGAACATCTCCGACACCGCAATGTCGAGGATCGCCTGCGCGGTCTGCTCGACCGGTCGGTCGAGCCGGGCGGCAAGCTCGCCGACCCCGCGATGCGCCAGTCCGGTATCGATCCTGAGCTGGCCGTAGGCCATCTCGCTGTGACCGAGCCATCCGCACACCACCATGGCGTCTGTCACCGTCGCCCGCTCGCCGCCACGGCCGTAGCATGCCGGTCCCGGCGTCGAACCCGCCGACTCCGGCCCGACGCGCAGCACCCCTTGCGCGTCGATGCTGGCGATCGAGCCGCCGCCGACGCCGATAGAGCTCACAGAGACGGAGGGGATATGGAGCGGAAATTCGCCGATCACTTCGCCGGTGCCGAACTGCGGCTCGCCGTCGATGATGAGCGCGAAGTCGGCTGAGGTGCCGCCGATGTCGAGGGTAAGGATCTTGTCTTCGCCAGCCTGACGGGCCAGCCACGAGGCGCCGATGACACCGGAGGCCGTTCCCGACAGCAACATGTTGACGCAGGCGCGCTTGCCTTCGGCGGCGTTCATCAGCCCGCCGTTCGACTTCGTCAGCATCGGGCGGGCCGGCACGCCGCGGTCCTTCAGCCGCTCTTCCAGCGCCGTCAGATAGCCCGAGACGCGCGGATGGACATAACCATTGAGAATGGCGGTCGAGCTGCGCTCGTATTCGCGGATGACCGGCCACACCTCGGCCGAAGAGAAGACGAAGAGGTCGGGAGCGAGACGCGCGATCGTCGCCTTGACGGCAGCCTCCTGCGCGGCGTTGCGCCAGGAATGGAGGAAGGAGACGATGATCCCCTGCGCCCCATTCGCTTTCGCCGCTGCCACCGCGCTGGCCACCACCGCCATGTCCGGCGCCTGGGATTCGCTTCCATCGGCGCGCATGCGGACCGGAATGCCGAACACCATGTCGCGCGAGATCAGCGGGTCCGGACGCGAGCAGAACAGAGAATACATCTCCGGCATGCGCAGCCGCGCGAGCTCGATCACGTCTTCGAAGCCGGCATTGGTGAACAGCGCCAGCGGCGCGCCCTTGCGCTGGATGATCGTGTTGATGCCGACGGTGGTGCCGTGCACGAAGCGCGTCATATGGGCAGGATCAAAACCTTCGCGCTCGGCCAGAAGGGTAAGACCGGTCATCAGTTCGGCGCCCGGATCTTCTGGCGTCGTCAGCACCTTTAGCGAGGCGAGGCGTCCGGAATTTGCTTCGAGCGCACAGAAATCGATGAATGTCCCGCCGATATCGACGCCAACCTTCCAGTCGGCTCTGTTCTGCGCCTTATCCGCCGTGATGACACCATCCATGATGCGTCCCTTCCTGTCTGCCAAGCAAATTGGCATGCCGGATGGTGCGGGTCCAAGACGTATGATGAGCAAGGATATAAGTCTTGCTTATGCTTTCGCGCGATGCTCATTCAGGACGGCGGCACAGGCCGCGCCGATCTCATCGCGCATCATCTCATCGGCGCGTGAAAGGGCCCGCGTCCGCGAGGTGAGAAGCGCGATCGGAAATTCCGGGCCTGTCAGCAGCCTGACCGCAAGCCCGTCAAACTGATGCCAAGGCAGCAGCGCGTCGACCAAGGCGATGCCCAGACCGGCCTGGACGAAGCCGACCGCGGAGATGGATACGTCGATCTCGAGCGACGGCGAAAGCGCCACACCTTGCGCGCGGGCAGCGTGGGCCAGTTCGTCGGCAGGACGGGTGTTGCCGCGATACGATATCAACTCCTCCCCGACGAGGTCGGCGAGCGTCAGTTCGGCTTTCTTTTGCAGCGCGTGCCCGGCGGGCAGCAGGCATGCGAAGCCGACGCTGCCGATCACCTCCGCCTCAATATCCGGAGGGAGCCGGTCGTCCATGGCCACGCCGAGGCTGGCGTCGCCGGCTCGCAGCATGTCGACGATGGCGGCGATCGGCGCGCTATGAGCGCGCAACATTATGTTGGGATGCTGGGCCCGGAATTTGGTGAACGCACGCGGCAAGATAGCCATGGCCGGCGGCGGCGAAGCCGCGACCCGCACCAGCCCGGTTCGGCCCAGACGCAGGTCGGTGGTCTTGCGGCGCAAGCCTTCAAGCCCCGCTGACAACCTCTCGGCATCAGGGAAGATCTCGAGCGCCTCCGGGGTCGGCCGCAGCCGGCCTTTCACCCGCTCGAACAGGGTGAAGCCGAGTTCGTCCTCGGTATGGAGCACGATCTGGCTCAAAGCGGGCTGGGAGATGTTCAGCATCCGCGCCGCGGCGGTCACGGTGCCCGCGCGCATGACAGCGATGAACACTTCGAGCTGCCGGGCCCGCATTGCCACTCCATAGGTAAAGCTTATGGCTTCTATCCAAACCCATCTTTGACGCAATGCCGTGGCGCCGACAAGATTGGTCAATGATTCATTGCAAGAGGGCGCCATGGATGTGATCGTGCTGGGCGGCGGACTGATGGGAACGGCTTCGACCTATTTCCTGGCCCAGCACGGCGCGCGCGTGACGTTGATCGAGCGCAACCGGATCGGCACTGGCGCAACGGTTGCCTCCTTCGGCAACATCCGGCGCACGGGGCGTCATCTGTCCCAGCTTCCGCTGGCCCATCGCTCGCTCAGGCTGTGGGGCGAGGCCGAAAAAATGCTTGGCCGCGACGTGGAATTCCGCGCTACCGGCCATATCCGGCTGATCTTCGATGAAGATAGCCTCGCCGACATGCGGGCCTATGCCGAGGCGGCGCTGCCCTGGGGGCTTGACCTGGCGGAACTCGGACCGCGCGAAATCTCTTCCCGGTTTCCCGGCCTCGGCCCTGAGGCGATCGCCGCGTCGTTCTCGCCGCATGACGGCAGCGCCAATCCCCGATTGATCGCGCCGGCCTTTGCGGAAGCCGCCCGCAAGCTGGGCGCGGAAATCATCGAGGGAGCCGAGGTCGAGAAGATCACTCACACGGGCTCCAGCTTCCTTGTCGCCTGTTCAAAAGGTGCATTCGCCGCCGAGTGTCTGCTCAACACCGCCGGTGCTTGGGGCGCGCGCATCGCCGCGCAGTTCGGCGAAACGGTTCCGCTCGACGCCCGTGGCCCGCAGATGGGCGTGACCGAGCCGCTGCCGCATCAGATCTTGCCGGTGGTCGGCATCTGGACGCGCAACAAGGACCATGGCGCCTATCTGCGTCAGGTCGAGCGGGGCAACATCGTCTTCGGCGGAGCGGCCGAAAGAGTAGCGGTGAATCTCGATCCAGGCCAGGCCAGCGCCGATCCCATGCGCCTTCCATTGCAATTGCGCGCCGTCGCGCGGCTGCTGCCGGCGATCGCGCAGGCTACCGTCATTCGCACTTGGTCCGGCTGCGAGGGTTATGTCAGAGACATGCTGCCGATCATGGGACGCTCGGCGACGACGCCAGGCCTGTTCCACGCTTTCGGCTTCAGCGGACACGGCTTCCAGCTCGGTCCGGGCGTGGGCGATGCCATGGCCGAGCTCATCATGACAGACCGTTGCGAAACGCCGCTCGACGATTTCAGGGTCGATCGCTTCGGCCGCGCAGCCTGAAGGAGTAGCTGTCGACAACCGCGCAACGATGGCCCTTTTTGCGAAGGCGTGATAGTCAGTTCTCGCCGACCCCTCGAGTATGAGGATCTCAAGCGAGCGTTGCGCGCTAGGTACCAAGATTTCCCAGATGATTTGGCCATCGACGGCCAGTACTGGCGGGGGGACGTGCGCGGCCGAGTTCGGAACCCCGCCTAATTGCACGTCGTTGCCGCCGAATACCGCACGCATCGCCGAAGGGTCTTTCGAAGCCGGGAGTGTCGAGCTACGTGTGACGGGTGCCATCGACGAACGGGCCCAAACCATTTCACTCAAAGGCAGAGACTTACCCGATGACGCTTAATTCAAACTCAAAGAATTAATCGCAAGCCACTGATTTGTAACAAGTTGGTGGGCCCGGAGGGACTCGAACCCCCAACCAAGCGGTTATGAGCCGCCGGCTCTAACCATTGAGCTACAGGCCCCACGCGCGCTGGATTAGTGTTTTTCCTTACGCGGCACAAGGCTTTCCGGACAGGCTGGCCGAGATCGCCCAAATCAGCCCATATTCGCATCCTAGAGCCGGATGATTTCAGGTCTATTCGACCTGAAATCTGAATCCGTCTCTAAATCAAAGAAGTAGAGCATGATGTCGTCCGAAAACCGCTTCACACTTTTCGGCATCATGCTCTAGTCGACAGGCGCGACTGGATCGCAGACCGAGGAGATTTTAATGACCAGACATCTTTTGCCGCTCGCACTTGCCGCGGCGATCGCTTTTCCGGCTATTGCCGCCGCTGCCGATTCGCTGCCCCCGCCCCGCATCATCGTGTCGGGTGAAGGCCAGTCGACTGTAGCGCCCGACCTGGCGCTGCTGACGCTCAGCGTCATGCGCGAGGCCAAGACGGCACGCGCGGCACTCGACGCCAACAATGACGCCATGGCCGCCGTGATCGCGGCAATGAAATCGGCAGGGATCAAGGACCGCGACCTGCAGACCGCCGGCATCCAGATCAACCCGCGTTACAACTACACCAACAAGCCCGACGGCAGCCAGGAAGCCGAGCTTGTCGCCTACCAAGTGACCAACACGCTCTCCGTGCGCATCCGCGACATCGACAAGACCGGCGAGATTCTCGACAAGGCGGTGTCGCTCGGCGTCAACCAGGGCGGCGGCATCTCGTTCTCCAACGAGGATCCGAAGGCCGCCGTTACCGAGGCCCGCAAGAAAGCGGTCGCCGACGCCATGGCCAAGGCCAAGACGCTGGCCGGGGCTGCCGGCGTCAGCATCGGCCAGGTGCTGGAAATCACCGAGCAGAACATCGCCCCGGCGCCGATGCCGATCAACGCCAAGGCCTTCGATGCGGCGGGCGCGGCGGTTCCGGTACAAGCCGGCGAAAATGCCTACGCGGTGCAGGTCACCGTGACCTTCGAGCTCAAGTAGGCTTATCCAAATCAGCAAAGGCCCGCGGCAGCATGCTGCGGGCCGAACTGGCCGGTATTTTAATTGGCACCAAATATGAAAAACCCCGGAGGACATGGTCCTTCGGGGTTTTCTTCGAGCCGCACCCTTCCGCGCTATGGGAAAGGGGCTGCTGGCCGACCCTCGCAGAGGATCATGCCGCTATCACAGGCTGATCCTCGCAGAGGATCATGCCTCCAGACTGATCTTCATCAGCAGATCAGTCTCCTGCCTTAGCGATAAATCACCGGGCAGCCGCGCTCATTGGCGAACACGACCACCACGCGATCACCATACTGGCGGCCGGCGACCTTCACGACGCGGCGATTGACGTCGACGAGGCGGACGCGGTGCAGGCCCATGCGCTCGGCCTTGTCGAGGGCGCGCTCCGGCGAGCAACGACGCCAGCTGCGCTCGCGGCGGTAGCCGTCATCGTCGTCGCCGATATAGACGCCGGTGCGGCGGTCATGATTGTTGCCGAAGCCGAGATAGATCGAGTCCGCATGGGCGGGCACGGCGGCAAGCGTGCCGAGGGCTACGAGACCCGAAAGGGCTGCCGTTTTGATCGTGTTGAACATTGTCTTCTCTCCTTGTTGAGGGCTGGCGCCCGTCTTCGTCGAACCGATGGGGGGGAGAATGCTCCTTGCAGTCTGAACTCTTTGCGAACCGGCCGTTCATTTTCGGTTAATCTGCCGGACAGGTCGAAAGCAACCGCCCCTTCCACCGCTGCAAACGACTTGGAGTCTCAAAAAAGTCCGGTCATCCCACAACGGGCGGCGGCTACATCCGTTCCAGACGCTTGAGCATGATGTCGAAAAGTGTGAAGCGGTTTTCTCGGACAAACAGTGTTTGTCCAGACATCATGCTCTATCACTTTCAAACTAGGGCTCGTCGTCGAGCATATAGTCGAAATAGTCGTCCGGCTCGGCAAGATCGGTCTCGCTGGCGCGGACGCGGCCGCGCATGGAAATGCCGGCTTCATGCACGGTCTCGGCGCTTCCCGACACCAGCCTGTGCCACCAGTAGAGATCGTGCCCCTCGGCAACCAGCCGGTAGGCGCAGGTTTTTGGCAGCCAACTGATGGTGCGCACATTCTGCGGCGTCAGCCCGACGCAGTCCGGCACGCGCGCCAGCCGGTTGGCATAGTCCGAACAGCGGCAGGTTTGCCCGTCGAACAGACGGCAGCCGACTGATGTCCAGTAGATCTCGCCGGTATCTTCGTCCTCGAGTTTCGACAGGCAGCATTTGCCGCACCCGTCGCAGAGCGATTCCCACTCGGCCGGCGTCATCGCTTCCAGCGTCTTGGTTTTCCAGAACGGGGTTTCCATCATGGGCTGAGATGTGGCCCTCGCTGGCGGTGAGGTCAAGCTGTACCGTCGCCGCAAATGCCGCTCGCACCATACGAAGAACATGAAGTTGCCTTCAAAAGGCCGGTCAATCGTCCTTGGGTGCAGGTAATGCCTGCAAACCGGAACCAATTCGGTCAAGGACAGTTTGGGCAGGGATGGGACCCCATAAGGAGAATTTGTGATGAAACGCCAACCACGGGTACTGGCAGGTACGGCACTTGGCCTGCTGATGGCATCCGCGCCGTTGGGCGCCTCCCCGCTGCAGGGCAACGCCGTTTTCGGCCCCTTGCAGCACACGGCCGCGCCGCTGATATTGGCTCAGGCCGCTTGCGCCGAGGGTGAATCGGCCGAGGCTTGCGCACAGAAACAGCAGGGGGAGCCGGAACAGCCCAAGAGAAAGAAGCGCGACCAGCAGCAGCAAACAGAATCCGCGCCGGCGGAGCAGGCCGCGCCAGCGCAGGGCGAGCAGCAACAGCAGCCGCGCAGGAAGAGGCGCGACCAGCAACAGCAGACCGAACAGGCTCCGGCCGAACAGGCCGCGCCTGCCGTCGAAGAGCAGCTACCGCGCAGGAAGAAACGCGATCAGCAGCAGCAGATCGAGGCCGCACCTGCCGAACAGCCTGCCGAGCAGGCGGCGCCGGCAAACGAAGAGCAGCCGATCAAGCCGCGCAGGAAGAAGCGCGACCAGCAGCAGCAGATCGAGGCCGCACCTGCCGAGCAGCCCGCCGAACAGGCAGCGCCGGCAAACGAAGAGCAGCCGATCAAGCCGCGCAGGAAGAAGCGCGATCAGCAGCAGCAGATCGAGGCCGCACCTGCCGAACAGCCCGCCGAACAGGCAGCCCCGGCAAACGACAACAACTCGCAGTCCCTGCGCAAGAAGCGTAAGCAGGATCAGCAGATCGAAGCCGCACCCGCCGAACAGGCGCCAGCCAAGAAGCAAGCGCCCGCCGGCGAGCCGGTTCCGCAGGCCGAACCGCTTCAGCCGGAGCAGCAGGCAACACCCGCCCAGGGCGAACAGCCTCAGGGCAAGAAGAAGCGCGGCAACAAGCCTGTCGGCGAACAGCCGGTGACGGGAGAGCAGCCGGCCACCGAAGAACAACCGTCGAAGGCCGAACAACCCGCCAATGGCCAGCAGCCGGTGACCGGCGAACAGCCAGCCCAGGGCGAACAGCCAGCCCAGGGCGAAAATGCGGCCCAAGGTGAAGCCCCGGCCGACAAGAACGCAGCCCCCATCCTCGACAGCCAGAAGGACGTCCTGCGCAAGCGCAAGGGCAAGAACGGCCAGCAGGGAGGCGAGAATGCCAATGGCGAGCTGGCCAACCAGCCCGCCCAGCAGAATGGCGAGCAGGCGCAGGCTCCTAAGCCTGCCCCGGTCGACCAGGGACCACCACCCACCGACGACAAGTCGGCCCAACAGGCAATCCAGCTTGAAAAGATTGCGCCGGTGACGGAGGAAAAGGGCACGCGCGTAGAGCGTGCACCCGATGAGAACGTTCGCGACCGCCGGCGTCCGAAAGGCGTCGACGTCGTCAGGGAACTCGGCGACCGCGTCATCCTGCAGTTCAACAACCAGACATTCGTCCAGAGCAATGACGCCCCGCGCATGACCCGCGGCGCCAGGAACGTCTACTATGAGGATCTGTCGGGCGATCGCACCCGGGAAATCGTCGAGCGTGACAACGGTGTCCGGATCGTCACCATCCGCAACCGCTATGGCGACGTCATCCAGCGTTCGCGCATTGCACCGGATGGACGCGAATATGTGCTGAGCTATGTCGACGAGCGGTACTATGAGGATGACAGCGACTGGCGCGATCCCGGCGACGACCTGCCGCCGATGCGGCTCGACATCTCGCGTCGGGACTACATTCTGGATTCGGAGGATGTGGAGGATCCGGACGACTACTACACCTTCCTCGAACAGCCGCCGGTGGAGAGGGTCCAGCGCCTCTATTCGATCGACGAGGTCAAGCGCTCGGCGCGTGTGCGTGACATCGCGCGGCGCGTCGACCTCGACACGCTGAACTTCGAATTTGGCTCGGCCTCGATCTCCGACACCGAAGTGCAGAAACTGGAAGGTGTCGCCAGCGCCATGGAGAAGCTGTTGAAGAAGAACCCGGCCGAAACCTTCCTCATCGAAGGTCACACCGACGCGGTCGGAACGCCGGAGGCGAACCTTGCTCTGTCCGACCGCCGCGCCGAGGCGGTTGCCGAAGCGTTGACCAATGCCTTCGGCATCCCGCCGGAGAACCTGACCACGCAGGGCTATGGCGAGGAGTATTTGAAGGTGAACACGACGGCGCCCAACCGCGAGAACCGCCGCGTCGCCATCCGCCGCATCACCTCGCTGGTGGCGCCCGTGGCGAGCAACAATTGATCTGCTTTTCCAATAGCTTGAGTGGCTTTCTGGAATAGATCAACAAAAAGCACCCCATCCCGGTAGACCGGGATGGGGTGGATGTACGAACCGCCAGCCCAGTCAACAAGAATTGTACAAGCATTAGAGCCGGCTCATTGAATCGCGAGGCCGCTCACCCCAGATTCACGACTGGGCGTTCCCTGCCCCGTCCCGACTCCAGCGGGATGCACTGAGCCCCGCCGGCCCGCCCGGCGGGGTTTTTTTGCACTAAAATTAGCCTTGCAAACCGGGGCGGGCTGGCCGAAATACCCATTCGACCGCAGAAAGCTGACCGGAACCGCTGCATGAAACGTCTCGAACTTGCCATCGAATCGATCATTCTCGCCTCGCGCTGGCTGCTGGTCGTTTTCTACATCGGGCTGGCCCTGGCATTGGCCGTCTACGCACTATCCTTCGGCAAGAAGCTCTATGAGTTTATCACCCTCGCCTTTACGCTCGGCGACACCGATACCATCCTGAAAATGCTCGGCCTCATCGATGCGGCACTTGTCGCCTCGCTGGTGGTGATGGTCATTATCTCCGGCTACGAGAACTTCGTCAGCCGCTTCGACGAGAATGACGGCGAGGTCCATTGGCTCGGCACGATCGATGTCGGCTCGCTCAAGGTCAAGGTTGCCTCGACCATCGTCGCCATTTCCTCGATCCACCTGTTGCAGGTGTTCCTCAACTCTGCATCCTACACGACCGACCAGCTGATGTGGCTGACCATCATCCACCTCGCCTTCGTCGTTTCGGCGTTCATGCTCGCCTATATCGACCGGCTGATGGGCCTGGCCAAAGGCAAGGAGACTGAGGCCGTTTCCCCGTGAACGGAGAAGGTGCGGCAGACAGACGGGAGCCTGCGCAGACGCGCGTGAAACCGGCTAGTAAATGCTTTTGACGTTCGTTGGCGAATTCGCAAACACCTCATCGGGCACGAAAAAGTCGCCGGCCAGCGATCCTGTCGCACCGGGCGAATAGATCGAAAAGTCCGTTACACCCTCGGCGCGCAGCACCTCTTCGTCGATGTAGAAATTGCCAGTCGTCTCGCGCGATGGCCGCAGGAAGATGGCATGCGCGGCATCGGCCATGATATCGGGCAAACGGCTCATCGCCGCCACCGTCGCGCCGCCGAGCAGATTGCGCACCGCCGCCGTGTCGATGGTCGAGATCGGCCACAGCGAATTGACCGCGATGCCATCCTTGGCAAACTCGGCGCTCATGCCCAGCGTGCACATCGACATGCCGAACTTGGCCATCGTGTAGGCGACGTGGTTCTTGAACCACTTGGCCTTCATGTCGAGCGGCGGCGCCAGATTCAGAATGTGAGGATTGCTTGCCAACTTCAGGTGCGGAATGCACATTTTCGAGACCAGGAAAGTGCCGCGCGTGTTGATCTGGTGCATCAGATCGTAACGCTTCATGTCGGTTTCCAGCGTCCCGGTGAGCTGGATGGCGCTGGCATTGTTGACGCAGATGTCGATGCCGCCGAATTTTTCCACGGTTCTAGCGACTGCCTCCGCAACCTGCGCCTCCTCGCGGATGTCGCACAAAACTGGTAGCGCCTTGCCGCCGGCTTGCTCGATTTCTTCGGCAGCCGTGTAGATCGTGCCTGGCAGCTTCGGATGCGGCTCGGCGGTCTTGGCTGCGATCGTCACATTCGCGCCATCGCGCGCCGCCCTGAGCGCAATCGCCAGCCCAATGCCGCGCGACCCGCCGGAGATGAACAGCGTCTTTCCCTTCAGCGACATTTTTCCTCCAGTGGCTTTGGTTCTTTGCGCGATCCTTGCCCGCGCAGTTGCGGGGATACAAGGGCCTGCGGCGGGAAGCGATGGGTGACGCTGCGGAGGCTGACATCGATCTGCGCCCGAAAGCTGTAGGATTTGTCAGGCGCCTGGTATATATTCTATGCAAAAAGGTGGAATATAGAATGGCGCTGTCCATCAAGAACATGGAAGTCGAGCAACTGGCGCGCGAACTCGCCCGCCGCCGGCGCGTGACCGTGACAGAGGCTATCCGTCAGAGCCTCGAGCGCGAGGTCGCGCGCGAGCGGCTGGTGCCACGCGACGAAGCCAGCGACCTGTTTCAGCGGTTGATGGCGATCGCGGACAGTGCTGGAAACGTCCCGGAACGTGAAAACGCACTGACCGACGACGAAATCCTTGGTTACGATGAGTTCGGAATCCCGACAAAATGATCATCGATTCCTCGGTTCTGGTCGCCATTCTGCGCCTTGAGCCGGGCTACGACCGTTTCGTGCTGGCGATCACTCAGGCCAAGAGACGGCTGCTGGCAGCGCCAACTTTGCTTGAAACGACGATCGTGCTCGCTGGCCGCCGGGAAGATGAAGTCTTGGATCGCCTCGACCAGTTCCTGCGTACCGCCTCGATCGAAACCGTCGCATTCACAGCCGACCACGCCGCCGTCGCCCGCCAGACCTTCCTGCGCTATGGCAAGGGCCGGCATCCGGCGGCGCTGAATTTCGGCGACTGCATCGCCTACGCCACGGCACGGCTCGAAGCCATGCCGTTGTTGTTCAAGGGCGATGATTTCCGGCTGACCGATATCGAAGCGGCGGTTTGAGCCACATCAGACCAGCACCAGGCCCTGCCGCATGGCAATCGCGATCGCATCGGTGCGGTTCGCCGCGCCGAGCTTGATCAGGATCGCGGCGACGTGGAACTTTGCCGTGTGCACCGAGATGTTCAGCCGTCGCGCGATCACCTTGTTGGGCGCGCCCTCGGCAAGCAGTGCCAGCACTTCGGCCTCGCGCGGTGACAGTGCCGGTCGGGGGGCATGTTCATCGGAGAGGTCTTCCTCGAAAGGCTCGCCATCGCCAGCATGAAAATCTCCATGGCGCCCGCCACCGCCGTCGCCCGAGACGCGATAGCCAGCCGCCGCCAGCCGCACCGCCGAGGCGATCAGCAGATCGTCCGCGCCGGCAGGCATGACGGCAAACACCTCGCCGGCAGGCCGTTCGCCGCCCACACGCCCAGACAGCAGCACCCGCGGCGTGGCGGCCGGCACGGCATCAGCGCCGCTGCCGTCGATGATGGCGACGTCGGCCGCACCGCTGCCGGCCGCGACCGGCAACAGATCGTCGCTCGCGGCAAGCGCGGCAGCCAAGCGCTCAGCGCGAACAACGTCGCCAAGCGCGATCAGCACCACCAGCCGCCGCGAGGCGGGGCTGTCGGACATGATCCGATCGTTGGCGAGCGTGTCCATCACCCCTCTCAGCTCAGCGGCTTCTCGCCGATGGTTACAGCCACATCGCGCTGTTCGCCGCCGCGCACCACGCCAAGCCTCACTGCGGCACCTGCGCTATCGGGCCCAAGCTTGCGGATAAGTTCACGCGGCCCATGTACGGCCTCGCCGTTCCACGCCACGATGATGTCACCGAGCGCAAGACCGGCGGCCTTGGCCGGGCCATTGTCGTCGAGGCTCATCACCATGGCACCGCGCGCCGCGCCGTCACGGATCGGGTGCAGGCCGGCGCCGAGATAGCCGCGCGCGACATGGCCCTTTTCACGCAGCGTCTCCACCGCCCGCTCGATCGTCTCATAGGGCATGACCAGGGCCCGGCCGCGCGGGCCGAACAGCAGCATGCCAATCAGCGCGCCCTTGGCGTCGAGCACCGGCCCGCCCTCGAAACGGCTGCCGGCATTGACGGCAAGATTGATGCGCCGGTCGATGGTGCCGCCGCGCATCGAGCGCCAGGCCGGACCGACCTCACCGACCGAGCCCGACACGGCCAGAGCCGAGCCCTGGCTGCTGCCGATGGCAATGGCCAGATTGCCGGGCCGCACCGCATCCGCTTTGGTAAGCGGCGCGGCGCTGACAGCACCTGCCGGTTTCAAAAGTGCAACGCCTGTCGAGGGATCGCGGCCGACCAGTTCGGCCTTGACCGTCTCGCCCGAAGCCAATGTCAGTTCGATCTCTTCGCCGGCCTCGACGGCTTCCTCGGCGGTGACGAAATAGCCGTCACGCCAGTGGAAGGCGCTGGCGGTGCGATGGTGATGGGTGGTGAAACTTGCCGTCACGGGTGCCGCCGCAGCCGCGACGTCGGCGATGGCGGCGGAAAAGACGCCGAGATTGAAGTCGCTCATTTTGGTCTCCTGGGTTTCTTGCATGCCCCAGATATCGCTCGGCAGCCGGCTCGCAGATACTCGCCTGACGGCTAGTTCATGGTTTCACTGGCCATCTGGTCAGGTCGCGGCGGATCCAGCCGCTCCGCACATATAGTGCGTGTCGCCCAAAAGTGCTCAGCGGTTTTGGGATAACGACACGCACAGGAAAAAATCACGAACAAGCCTGAAAACACGGAGCCCATCAATGGCCGTCGCCGCCGCCAAATTCCAACCGGACGACACACTGCTCGACGCCTATTCGACGACGGTGGCAGACGCGGTCGATCGCATCGGCCCCGCCGTCTGCCGCATCGAGCGCATCGGCGGCCAGGGCGGCCACGGCTCCGGCTTCGTCATCGCACAGGACGGCTTGGTCGTCACCAATTTCCATGTCGTCGGCGACGCCAGGACGGTGCGAGTCTCGATGCCGGACGGCGCCTCCAGCGAAGGCCGCGTGCTTGGCCGCGACCCCGACACCGACATCGCGCTAGTGCGCGCTGACGGCAGCTTTGCCGATGTCGCGCCGCTGGGCGATTCCAAGCGGCTGCGGCGCGGCCAGATCGCCATCGCCATCGGCAATCCGCTCGGCTTCGAATGGACCGTCACCTCCGGCGTCGTCTCCGCGCTTGGCCGGTCGATGCGCGCCTCGACCGGGCGGCTGATCGACGACGTCATCCAGACCGATGCGGCGCTCAATCCTGGCAATTCCGGCGGGCCGCTGGTCTCGTCGGCCGGCGAGGTGATCGGCGTCAACACCGCCATGATCCATGGCGCGCAAGGCATCGCCTTCGCGGTTGCCTCCAACACCGCGAACTTCGTCATTTCGGAGATCATCCGCTTCGGCCGGGTGCGGCGCGCCTTCATCGGCATCTCCGCCGACACCACCAACCTGCCGCGCCGCGCAGCGCTTCTGTCACAGGTGTCGACCAACACCGCGGTACGGCTGCGCAGCGTCGAGAAGAACGGCCCGGCGGCAAAGGCCGGCCTGAAGGAGGGCGACATCATCGCCGCAATAGACGGCCGCCCCGTCACCGGCGTCGACGACCTCGTGCGCATGCTCGACGCCGAACGCATCGGCCGCGAGACGCTGTGCACCGTGGTGCGCCGCGCCGGCGTCAGCCAGGTGACGGTGACGCCGGTGGCAAGGGCGAGCTGAACCCTATCGCTGCTTGACCACGCGCCCGAGCAGCGACACTAGCAACGCTGCGAGGTCGCCGTCCGGGTCGAGATCGGGATCGTAGATGGTCATGTCCATGCCGATGCAGCGCTGGTCCCCTGCCAGCGCCGACAGGATCGCAACGAGATCGTCGGGATCGATGCCGGGACTGCCGGGCGAATCCACCGCCGCCATGATTGTCTGGTCGAGCACATCGACATCGAGATGCAACCAGTAGGGACAATCGGCGCGCGTCAGCGTGGCTCGGGTCTTTTCCAACACTCCAGCCGCGCCGAGTTCCTGCGCGGCAAAGACATCGATACGCGTGATGGCGGTCGCATTGATGTCGGGCCAGGCGAAATCGGCATCGCGGCCCTCGCGTTCACCGATCTGCACCACCGTCTCGTCGGCAACAAGCGGACCGGCAATGCCGGGCCACTCCGTCAACAAAGGCTCGCCACGTCCGGTGGCAAGCGCCAGGTCCATGCCGGCGGCCGAGCCGAGCGCGGCATCGACGTCGTAATTGCCGGGATGGCGGAAATCGCTGTGGCCATCGACATGCACCAGCGCGACCGCGCCGGACCGTCGCGCGGCCGCCAGCGCGCCAAGCAGGATCGAACAATCGCCGCCGATGACCAGCGGGAATTCGCTTTGCCCGAGCGCACTTGCGACGATCTCGGCAAGGTCGAGATTGAAGCGGCGGATCGCCGGACCATTGCGCAGGCGGGTGCCCGGTTGCTGTTCGATGCTGTAAGCGGGCCTTTCGAGATCGACCACCCGCGCCGGCACCAGCACCTCGATCAGACCGGCTTCGCTCAGCGCCTGCGGCGCGCGCCAGGTGCCGGGCACATGGCCGGCGTGCAGCGGCCGAAGGCCGAGATTGGATGGCGCACGAACAAGCCAGATGTCACGCATGCAACAGGACCAGCTTCAGCATCATCCAGCATAGACTGCATCGCGTGACCCCGGCCACAGAGGCCGGAGCCGCTGCCGACACTTGCTGCCATCGCTTAGGTGCCTGCCGCGCCGTCCGCGAACTGCGCCAGAAACTCCTCGCTGGGTGGAATCGGCTTGATGACGTCGATCAGCACGCCATTGGGGTCTCGGGTGATGAAATGTCGCTGGCCGAAGGGTTCGTCGTGCAGCGAGCGCAGGATCGGCAGGCCGGCCGCAACGATCCGCTCATAAACCGCGTCCGGATCCCTGACCTCGAAATTGATCAGCAGCCCCGACGTGCGGCCGCGCCCCTCTTCCGGGATCGTTTCGTGGTCGCCGTGGACGATGCCGAGATTGACCCGGCGATCCTCAGCCGACTGCAGATGTACATACCAGTCGCTCGCAAACAGCGGCTTGAAGCGGAAGTGGCTGATATAGAAGGCTTTCGTGCCGGCTACGTCGCCCGTCATCAACACCGGATAATAGCTCGTCGTCTTCATCTTTCTTTCTCCCGTGAGCTAACATACAGTCTGCATGTAGATTGAAATAACATACAGGCTGCATGTATGCAACGAGAAACCGCGCGCCGGTCCAATCGCGATCGCACCGAGGCAACACGTGCCGACCTGATCGCCGCCGCGCGCAAACTGTTCATTGAAAAATCCTATGCCGAGACCGGCACGCCGGAGATCGTAGCGGCCGCCGGCGTCACCCGCGGCGCGCTCTACCACCATTTCGCCGACAAGCAGGCGCTGTTTGCCGCCGTGGTCGAGCAGGAGGCAGAAGCTGTCGCCGCTGAGGTCGATCGTGCCTCGCCGCCATCGCTGTTTGCCCGCGACGCGCTGATCGCCGGATCGGACGCCTATCTCGCTGCCATGCGCGCGCCCGGCCGCACCCGACTGCTGTTGCTCGACGGACCTGCCGTGCTCGGCCGCGCCGCCATGGACGCGATCGACAACCGCCACGGCAACCGTTCGCTGCGCGAAGGCCTGGTTGCAGCGATGCGCGAGCAGTCGTTGATCAGGCTGCCGGTCGACGCGCTGACCGCTTTGCTCGCCGCGGCTTTCGATCGCGCGGCACTGGCCGTCGAGGCCGGCGCCTCAGCCGAAGACTATCGCGCCGTGCTCATGGCGCTGATCGATGGGCTGTCCCCGGCTCTTCCTCAGGCAGGTGGTCCGGCTCGAACTCGTTGAAACAGCCGAGCTGACGTTTGAACTGGTCGATCAACCAGGCCGCCGCCGGCTTCGGGCTGCGGTCGACGCGATGCATGGCATAGAGCGATGAGCGCACCTCGCTGTAGGGTTCGAGGTCGAGTTCCACCAGCCTGCCGCTGGCCAAATCGTCGGCGATCAGCCAGCGCGGCAACCCGCCCCAGCCCAGCCCCTCGCGCATCAACGTGTGTTTCGTACGCACGTCCGTCAGCCGCCAGGTTCGGTAGGCGAAGACACCGAAGTCGCGTCCCTTGGTGCGTTCGGACTGGTCGGTGACAACGAGTTGGGTGTGTTCGCGCGCATCTTCGAGCGCCACCGGCTTCGGCAGCCGGGCCAGCGGATGGCTGGGCGCGGCAGCCAGCACGATCGACATGAAGCCGATGCGCACGAGATGCACGTCGACCTCTCCCAGCAGGCCACCAATGCCAAGATCGGACTGTCCGCTGACGACATGATCGGGGATCAGGCCGAGCGAACCGATGTGCAGGCGCAGCATCACGGTTGGAAACTGCGCCTCGAATGCCTTCAGCACACGAACCAGCACCGGCGAAGGCAGCGTCGCGTCGACCGACAGGGCGACTTCCGCCTCCAATCCCTGATGGTGGCCGTCGACGCGCGAGCGGATGCTCTGCAGCACGCCGACCATGCGCCGCGCATCCTCCAGCATCGCCCGGCCAATCTCGGTCAGTTGCGGCTCGCGCGTGCCCTCGCGCACGAACAGTTTCAGCCCAAGCTGCGCCTCGAGATTGGCGATACCATAGCTGATGACAGACTGCGCCCGGTTCAGCTTGCGCCCGGCGGCGGAGAAACTGCCGGTGTCGGCCACCGCCACCAGGATTTGCAATTGGTCGAGCGTCGGATTGGGTTGCATGGCGTATCTACTTTATGGATGGATCATATAGAAAATATACCAGTTTTTTGAATGGATCGATAGGCCCATATCAAGCGGGACAATTCAATTCCCACTGGAGAGAACCGCTATGTCCATCCTTCTTGTAACCTCGAGCCCGCGTGGCTCCGCTTCGCACTCGACCCGCATCGCCACCGAATTCGCTGAAAAGCTTGTCGCCGCCAACCCCTCTGCCGAGCTTGTCGTGCGCGATCTCGTCGCCAACCCGCTGCCGCACATCGACCCCGATTATGCGACCGGCATCTACACCCCGGCTGAAGCCCGCACTGCGCACCAGGCCGAAGTCGTGGGCGTTTCCGATGTCGTCCTCGACGAGCTGTTCGCCGCCGACACCGTGATTCTTGCTACCGGCTTCATCAACTTCAACATCTCCTCGACGCTGAAGTCGTGGGTGGACCACATCGCCCGTTCCGGCAGGAGCTTCTCCTATGGTGAGGGCGGCCCCAAGGGCCTCGTCACCGGCAAGAAGGTCTACATCGTGCTCGCTTCCGGCGGTATCTATTCCGAAGGCGCGGCCGTCCAGATGGACCACGCTGTCCCCTATCTGCGCTCGGTGCTCGGCTTCCTCGGCATGACCGATGTCGAAGTCATCCGCATCGAAGGCGTAGGCATGGGCGCCGATGCCGTTACCGCGGCTCTGGCCAAGGCGACCGCCAAGGTCGACGCCGTGGTGGCCGCGGGTGCTGCCGAGCGTGTTGTGGCGGCGGCGTAAAACGCAAGCCCGTCACTCACTCGAATTGAAAAAGGCAGGCGCCCATCGCCTGCCTTTTTTGTTGTCAACGCACCAGGCGCTAACAAGGGTGTGTTGAGATTCAGGTTAGGCCGAGCCGAGAATGGCTGATACCGAGAACCGGAGTGGAGCGTACTTTTCGTACGTGAGCATCGGAAGCGCAGGAAGCCGGCATTCGCAGGTCGGCATCACCTGAATATCGACATACCTAGCCGAAGATCTTCTCGCCCTGCTCGTCGACGAGCTGGATGCCTTTCTTGATCGAGATGTCGACAGCGTCGTCAAGACTGGCGAAACGGTCGGCGCGGATGAAGCGGTGCTCTTTCATGACGCCGCCGATTTCCTTCGAAACCACACCGCAGGTCTGGTACTGGCCGTCAGCCTTGTAAGGTGTGGCGCTGATCAGAAAACCCTTGTGTTCGATCTGCTTTGCCGGAGCGGCGCTCTTGGGCTCGCCGGTGTCACTGCCGCCACCGCCGCCGAAAAGACGTTTCAGAAAAGACATGAGCAGCCTCCTACGGCAATCATCCCGCACCACAGGGTGTGGTGCAGGATGATTTTCAGTATCGCTCCTCAGTCGAACGAGCAAGGGCCGACGACCCTACCAGTGCTCAGCCGCGCGATAGCGCCTCAAGAGCTTCGGCGGCGCCTTCCAGTATGGCGATTGCTTCGGCCTGCTTTTCGGCCGGCGCGTCGACGATCTCGCCAAGGGCAGCACGCAGCCGGTGGCGCACGGCGCGGAACTCGTCGCGGGCTTCCGAACGGCCGCCACGGCCACGCCGTCCGCCTTCCTCGCTGTCGTCGTTCCAGCCGAACCACTCGCGCGCCTTGGCCATCTTGCGGCCGAAGCGCTCGAGATGCTCGAGCACGCCGTCGATCATTTCGCGGTTTTCGGTAAGATGCGCCTGGCCCGCCTCGGTGATCGAAAACACCTTCTTGTTGCCGTCGGCCGCAGAGGCGGCATAGCCGGCCTCTTCGAGGAAGGTCAGCGTCGGATAAACGACGCCCGGGCTCGGGCTGTAGATGCCGCTGGTGCGCTCCTCCAGCGCCTTGATGATGTCGTAGCCGTGGCGCGGCGCCTCGGCCAGCAGCGACAGGGTGATCAGCTTGAGATCGCCGTCGGCCAGCATGCGTCCGGCGCGAAACATATCGCCCGGGCCGCCGCGTCCGCCGCCACGTCCGCCGTGACCGAATGGGCCGAAGCCGCCGCCCCCTCTGCCACCAAATTTGCCGCCGAACTTGCCGGCCATATGCAGGAAGGCACGCTCGGCGCGCTCACCAAAGGGATGATGTCTGTGCATTGATGCTCCTTGAGTTCTATCTTACGATATATCTTAATTAGGCGCACACGCCCGACGAGTCAAGATATATCTTACGATGTATCTAAGAGCGGCGCCAGAGCGGTTGATTTCGCCGACGCCGACAGCTAGAAGGCGCGTGAGGGCTTTGCGCCTCTCCGTAAGCGTCTGACGTCAAGCAACGCATCCAACCCCGGTCCTTCCGGGCAATTCCGCCGGAATCCCGGCAGGAGTGGATGCCATGCGACGGACCGGATACTTCAGGGAAAATCCCAATGACCACGACCCGTAAGCGCGGCAAGCTGCCGGCGCGCTATGCTGCCATCATCAGCCCGCTGGTGCTGTCGCTGCTGATGACCTTCATCGTCTCGTTCATCTCGACGCTGAAAAGCCTTGGCCCTCAGCCCAACCTGCCCTCTGTCTGGCTCACCGCCTGGGGCTTGTCCTGGCTGGTGGCGTTTCCGACGCTGCTGCTTGTGTTGCCCGCGGTGCGCCGCATCGTCAGCTGGCTGTGCGAGCCGGCCAGCAGATAAGGCGACGGCAGCAAGGCCCGAAGGCAAATTCGGGCCTTGCCTTCTTACCAGCGGCCCTTGCGCCGGTTCCAGGCATAGAGAAGGTCAGCAAAGCGATCATAGGCGAACCGGGTCAGCGGCAGCGCGACCGGATTGCCGAACAGCGCAGCCAGCCACCCCTCGCCAGGCGTCGCCCTCCAGACTGCGACAGCGACATCGGCGCCGACCAGCAGCTTGCCCTGATCATCCGTGGCATGCAGCCGGCGGCGGATGTCCTCTAGCGAGGCGCCGTAGCCGGCCAGGGCGGCCGGTTCGAGGTTGATGTCGCGGAATTCGATCCGCCCGGCCTTGATCGCCTCGATCAGCCGCCGTTTCTGCCTGGTGATGCCGCCATCGCAGACGGGGCAGCGTGTGTTGTACCAGACGGTAAGCGCAGGCTTGGGCATGGCTTTCAGACCGCGACCTGAGGAACGGAACCGACTATCCCTACAATGCTATCGGCCTGCAACATGGCGAAGCGCCGCGCTTGATCAGAACTCGTAGCCGAAGTCTCTGACATAGAGCCGCCGCACGATCGCTTTCGCCTCCTCATCGTAGAGGGCGCGATAGTCGACAGGCGCGCCGACATTCGATCGCGGAAGCTCGCCGGGAAGGCCGAGCCGCTCGGCCAGGACATTGAACTGCTCGCCCAGCGTTTCGAAGCGCAGGACCTCGTCGATAATCAGCTTTCCGTTCCTGTCCGAAAGCCAGCTCGTCTGATCCACCCGCGCCAGCCGGTTCTTGCGTTCGAGGTAGCGCAGGAACGCCTTGAAGTCCCAGCGCTGCGCCTGGCGATGGCGGCGCCGCGAGGTTTTCCGGCGCAAATGCTGGTAGTTGGAAACGACCAGCGCGAAAGGGTTGCGCACCACGGCGAACTTGTAGGCGCCGTCATAGAGCCGGGAGGGCAATTTGCGCCGCAGCCAGGCGGCTCTGTCATGCTGCCTGAAATTGGCCTTGTCGGGCGCTTCTGGCAGCGGCAGACGCGACAGCAAACGCCGCCATGGCGTCGGCTTCGGCTTCAGGCACCATGGCCGCAGCGCACGGGTGATCGAGGTCCCGGCCGTCTTCGGGATATGGATGAAAATGAAGTTCTTCTCGAGCGAGAGGAGCATTTCTCCTCAATATCGGCGGCTCGGGCGCCGTCAAGCGGCACCCGCACCGAAATGCATCCGGCCGCGTTGTCTCAAGCAGCCGCGCCTATCCAAGCGAGGTGATGATCTCGCGATAGGCAAATTCGGGGAAAGCCTTGAGCGTTCGCGTCTTGACGCTACCACCCGCCCCGAGCATCAGCGCAAAACGCGCCAGCACCGCATCGTCGGGCGCCTCGACCACGGCCACCATGTCGCATTCGCCCATGGTGAGATAAAACGCCTTGAACGATCCGCCCATGTCGGCCAGCTGCTTCTTGGCGGCATCGAGCCGTTTCGGCGACTCGCGCACATTCCTGGAGCCCTGTTCGGTCCAGTTCATCAGCAGGATGTAGGTCGTCATCGCACACCTCCCTCCGGCGCCACGGAGCACGGCTCAGGACCTCAGCCGGGGCGGGCATCCGGTTTGTCGCCCAGAAATGCATCCGACGGGAAGTATCCGCCCGCAGCGAGCTTCGTGCAAGGACCGCGCGCCAGCCCCGTTGATGCGTGAAGGCGATTTCTCCAAGCGCCAGGGCGGCGGCAAAGCGACGACCGCAAAACTGTCGGCGCCGACCAGGGAAAGCCGGTTTAATAATCCGCCTGACTACGGCAATCTCACGTTCGTGGCCATCGACCTGGCGGAGCCCCCCGCCGATCCAGCCAGTGGAGAGTTTCATGCGCGAGAGCATCGACCTGCCGCCCGGACAGATCGAAATTCCTGCCGCATGGACTGGCGAGGAAATGGCGAAGCATCCTGAAAATTGGCTGGTCGAATTGGACAAGCAGGATGTCGCGGAACTGGAATTGGCGGCAACCGGCTTTCTCGGCCGTTCGCAAGATATCGGCAACCTGAGCAAGGCCGACTTCCCCTTGCCCCGGCTTGCCGGCCATCTCGCCGACCTCCGCGAAAAACTCATCGCAGGCATCGGGTTCGAGGTGCTTCGCGGCCTTCCGGTCGAGACATATTCCGCGCAAATGTCGGCAACGATCTTCTGCGGGATTGGCGCGCATCTTGGAGGCGCACGGTCGCAGAATGCCCAGGGCCATATACTCGGCCATGTCCGCGACACAGGCGCCGACGTCAGGGACGCTACGACGCGCATCTACCAGACGGCGGAGCGCCAGACATTTCACACCGACTCCGCCGACGTCGTCGGTCTGCTCTGCCTGAAAGATGCCATGCAAGGTGGCGAGTCCCTGCTGGTAAGCACGGTGACGATCTACAACGAGATGTGCAAGAGACGGCCCGATCTGGTCCGCCTGCTGTTTGATCCGATTGCCGCCGACCGGCGCGGCGAGGTACCCGAAGGCGAAAAGCCCTACTTCGAAATCCCGGTCCTCAACTGGCACGCGGGACTCCTGACCGGCATTTATCAACGCCAGTATATCGACAGCGCCCAGCGCTTCCCCGATGCCATGCGGCTGAGCCCTGTGCATGTCGAAGCGCTGGATCTCTTCGACAGCCTTGCCAATGACCCGAAATTAAACCTGTCGATGCGGCTGCGGCCCGGCGACATGCAGTTTGTCTACAACCATTCACTGCTTCACGACCGCATGGGTTTTCGCGATTGGCCGGATCCGGACAGGCGCGCCATATGCTGCGCCTGTGGCTGTCGATTCCCGGCGACCGCCCGCTGCCCGAGTCCTTCAGGCAGCGTTATGGCTCAATAGAAATTGGCGACCGAGGCGGCATCATCGTCGAGGGGACACGGCTGAACGTGCCATTGTAGAGCAATTCGATGAACCACTTGAAACGAAAAGGGCGCCTCGATGGGCGCCCTTAATTTCATTGCAATCGGCGAGTGTCAGCTGTCGAGGAAGCTCCTGAGCTTGCGCGACCTGCTCGGGTGCTTGAGCTTGCGCAGCGCCTTGGCTTCGATCTGGCGGATACGCTCGCGGGTGACCGAGAACTGCTGGCCGACTTCTTCCAGCGTGTGGTCGGTGTTCATGCCGATGCCGAAACGCATGCGCAGCACGCGCTCTTCGCGCGGCGTCAGCGAGGCGAGCACGCGCGTGGTGGTCTCGCGCAGATTGGCCTGGATCGCCGCATCGATCGGCAGGATCGCCATCTTGTCCTCGATGAAATCGCCGAGATGCGAATCCTCCTCGTCGCCCACCGGGGTTTCAAGCGAGATCGGCTCCTTGGCGATCTTCAGCACCTTGCGGACTTTTTCGAGCGGCATTGCGAGCTTTTCGGCCAGTTCCTCAGGCGTCGGCTCGCGGCCGATCTCGTGCAGCATCTGGCGCGAGGTCCGCACGATCTTGTTGATCGTTTCGATCATGTGCACCGGAATGCGGATGGTGCGCGCCTGGTCGGCGATCGAACGCGTGATCGCCTGCCGGATCCACCATGTCGCGTAGGTCGAGAACTTGTAACCGCGGCGGTATTCGAATTTGTCGACCGCCTTCATCAGGCCGATATTGCCTTCCTGGATCAGGTCGAGGAACTGCAGGCCGCGATTGGTGTACTTCTTGGCGATCGAGATGACGAGACGCAGATTGGCCTCGACCATTTCCTTCTTGGCGATCGCGGCTTCGCGCTCGCCCTTCTGCACCTGATTGACGATCTTGCGGAATTCCAGGATCGAGATCGCCGTTTCGGTGGCGAGGTTCTGGATCTCCGAGCGCAGCTCCTTGATCGCGTCCTTCTCGTTCTTGGTGAATTCCTTCCAGCCGCGCGAGGTCAGATTGCCGATCGAGCGCGTCCAGTTCGGGTCGAGCTCGGAACCCTGATATTCCTTCAGGAACTCCTCGCGGCGCACGCCATAGCTTTCGGCCAGGCGCAGCAGCTTGCCTTCGTTCTGCACCAGCCGCTTGTTGATGTCGTAGAGCTGCTCGACCAGCGCCTCGATGCGCGCGGTGTTGAGCGACAGCGACTTCACCGCCTTGATCAGCTGGTCCTTCAGTTCCTTCAGGCGGCGGTCCTGGCTGGGCGACAGCGTGCCGGCCGCGGCCAGCCGGTTCTCGACCTGCTGGTCCTGCAGCTTGCGCAGCTTCTTGTAGGTGTCGGCGATGACGTCGAGCGTCTCCATCACCTGCGGGCGCAGTTCCGCTTCCATCGCCGCCAGCGACAGGCTGGCCTCGTCCTCGTCTTCCTCGTCGTCATCGACCAGGCCGCGCGTATCGGTGCCGACATTGGTGATGTCGTCTTCGTCGTCACGGCCGCCGCGGCGCGGCTTTTCCTCGGGCTTCGGGGTTTCCTCGATACGCTCGACCACCGGCGCCTGCTTGGCTTCGGGGCCGGCATAGGTGGCTTCGAGGTCGATGATCTCGCGCAGCAGGATCTTGGATTCGTTGAGCTCGTCACGCCAGATGATGATGGCCTGGAAGGTCAGCGGGCTTTCGCACAGGCCCGCAATCATCGTCTCGCGGCCGGCCTCGATGCGCTTGGCGATGGCGATTTCGCCCTCGCGCGACAGGAGCTCGACCGAGCCCATTTCGCGCAGATACATGCGCACCGGATCATCGGTGCGGTCGGTCGGCTCTTTCTTGGTGGTCGTGGCGGCGACGGCGGTGCCGGTCTGCTCGGCCAGTTCGTTGGCGTCTTCCTCGGCATCGGCATTGCTGTCGGCGGCCTCGGGCTCCTCGCCCTGGTCGTCGTCCTCGACCACGTTGATGCCCATGTCGGACAGCATCGCATTGATGTCTTCGATGCGATCCGGATCGGTCTCTTCCGACGGCAGCACCGCATTCAGCTCGTCAAGGGTCACATAGCCGCGCTTCTTGGCGGCCTTGATCATCTTCTTGACAGCATCATCGGAAAGGTCGAGCAGCGGGCCATCGGTGGCGCCTTCACGTTCGGTCTCGACCTCTTCCTTTTCCTTTGTCGCCATAGTCTTTATCTTCTCCTAGCGGCCGAACATCGAAGCCGCGTAAGCTGCCGCACCGGTCAAATTATGCGCTCGTGACGAAACGCGCTTCACCGGGCCGGTAACCGCATCAACTCTTTTGTTTGGTTCATATCGTGCCCCAAAACCGGTTTTCACTTTTGGGCGACATGCATTAAGTCCAGATTAACCCTGATATCTGTGGCAGGCTAACAGCCTGTCCAGTGATCAGCACCTCACATCGCTGCATTTCCCATCGACGCCGGCACGGGTTAAGGTTTCGAATCGTCCTGATTCCGTCATTCTGCCAGAAGGTCAAGCGCCTCTCGCATGATTCGCATCAAAAAAGCGAATCAATTACCCGACTTAGAGGCGTCGATTCGACGCGCTGCACGTTTCAACTTCACTCTTGCGCAGGTTTCAACCTACACGCGTCCAGCCTTGCCCGAGGACACGCCGAACCCTTCGATCAGCGCTTCCGTTGCCTGCACATCACGAAATTGCGCCTGAATCTCGACGAGATGCCGGTAGTTTTCGTCTGTGGGATCGCTGGCGAGCGCTGCTTCCGCCTGCTTGAGCTCCTTATGTAAGGTGCGCGCGCTGCGCTGCAAGTGCAGCGCTTGGTTGAAGGCGTCACGGGCATCGTCAAGGGCGGCGGTTTCCAGCGCCGGCCATTGCCGGGCGCGTTTGATCAGCATCACCGCCCGCCCCCAGATGTCGCTGCAGCCGGCGCGCTCGATCGTGGCGATCACCGCGTCGCGGTCATTGGCCATGTCATGCGCCATGGCGTCGAGGATGGCGGCGTGCAGCCGCTGCAGATCGGTGTTGGCGAGATCGAGGAACTCGACATGGGCGAAATTCTCGTCGATCAGCGCGGGATGGTTGACCAGCGCCACGATGATCGTCGCCTCGCGCACCGACATCATCTCGCCGCCGCGCTTGACCATGGCGGAGCGGCCGAGGCTTTCGGTGATCGCGGCGCGCGCGCCAACGCCGCTGCCTTTCGCGAACTGGCCGCCGGGTGCCGGTGTTTTGCCCTGCCCCGGTTTCCAGTCCTGACGACCCTGGCGGGCACTGCGCTGCGAGCCGAAGAAGTTCAGCACGCGCTCGCGCATCTCCTGCTGGTAGTGGTAGCGCAGGCTCTCGTCGCGGATGCGGCTGGTCAGTTCGCGCAGCGTCTTTTCCAGTTCCGCCCGCCGCTCCGGCGTGTCGAAGACGCCGCCTGCCGTCTCGCGCATCCAGAGCAGGTCGGCCAGCGGCCGCGCTTCGGCAAGCACGGCGCGAAAGGCGTCCGGCCCTTCGGCCTTGACCAGATCGTCGGGGTCCTTGCCCTCGGGCAGCAGGGCAAAGCGCGCCGAGCGTCCCGGCTGGATCGACGGCAGCGCCATGTCGGCGGCGCGCCACGCCGCCTTCAGCCCGGCCTGGTCGCCGTCGAAGCAAAGCATCGGCTCGGGCGCCATGCGCCACAGAAGTTCGAGCTGGTTTTCGGTGAGTGCGGTTCCGAGCGGCGCCACGGCATTTTCGAAGCCGGCCTGCGCCAGCGCGATGACGTCCATATAGCCTTCAACGGCAATCACCGTACCGCCCTTTGCGAGCGCTTTGCGGGCGCGGGCGAAATTGTAGAGCACATTGCCCTTGTGGAAGAGCTCGGTGTCGGGCGAGTTCATGTATTTGGCCAGCGCATCGGCGGCCAGCGCGCGGCCGCCGAAGGCGATGATCTTGCCGCGCGAATCCGGGATCGGGAACATGATCCTGTCGCGGAACCAGTCATAGGAGACCGGGATGTCGTCGCCATGGCGCACCAGCCCGCAGGCCTCGATGTCGGCCTTGGGCACGCCCTTGGCGGCAAGATGCTCCTTCAGCGCGTTGCGGCTGTCCGGTGCAAAGCCCAGCCGGAATGATTGCTGCGTCGCCGGCGTCAGCCCGCGGTCGCGCAAATAGGCGCGGGCTTTCGCCCCTTCCGGTCCCTGCAGCCGCTCCTGGAAGAAGACAGTCGCCATCTCCATGACGTCGGTCAGGCTGGCGCGTTCCTTCTCGCGCTGCTCCTCCCGTTCGTCGCGCACCGGCATCGGCACGCCAGCCATCTCGGCGATCTTCTCGACCGCTTCGGGAAAACTCATGCCGTCGAGTTCGGTCAGGAACTTGAAATGATCGCCCGACACCGAGCAGCCGAAGCAGTGATAGCGGCCCTTCTTGTCCTCGCAGTGAAAGGACGGGCTCTTCTCGCCATGGAAGGGGCAGCATGCCCAGTAATCGCCGCGCGACGCGTTGGTCTTCTTCCTGTCCCACGCGACGCGCTGGCCGATAACCGATGAAATCGGCACACGGTCGCGTATCTCGTCGAGAAAGGCGGGCGGAAAGCGCATCTGGGAACTCGTTTGTCCCTCATATAATCATGTGCGCGAAATCCGACGACCCCTATTGCGGACCTTACCCGGTTTCCACAGCCCAAAAAGAAAGGCGGCCGTTGCCGGCCGCCTCCTTTCAAGCTCCAGCAGTGCGCTGGTCAGGCTTACTGCACGGCAATGGCGCCGAAGATGATGCCGGACAGGATGCTCACCAGCACATAGTCGTTGCCGACGCGGATCCATTCCTGGCCGCGGCCGGGACGATGCAGGCCATAGCGGCCATAGTCGCGGATCGGCTGGTGCTGCCTCCAGCTGGAATATTTCTGGCCATTGCGCCAATGGCTGCGCTTGACGACGACCGTCTTCTTCACGACGCGCTTCCTGACGTCGACATTCCTGCCGGGTTTCTGCCAGTCAACCTGGGTGTAGTTCGATTGGGGTGCGACCGGCGGATTGAGAGGCGCGGCCTGGCCGGCAAGCGAAGTCGCGGTCAGCATCGAGAAAGCGAGGGCGGAAAGAACAATGCGTTTCATTGACGGGGCTCCTTGGTTGTTGATGCCCAGGGAATAGCGCCCGAAGGATGAACTGAAACTGAACGTAAGAATTACAATTATGTAATGAAATCATTCGCTTATTCAAACATTTGAAGATCATCACAAAGGTTGTCGCCAAAGGCGCGGCAAACTTCGCCAATCCACTGCCGTGCCATGAACCCGTCGTGCAGTCATCTGCGCGTCCGTCTATTTTCCTGCGCGGCCGTCTATTTTCCGACACGGCCTGTCGCGTCGCGACGGCCCTTGGAATCGACAAATTTTATTATCCGGCTAAAATATTCCAGCTAATATAAGCGACTGTCATGACCATGATTCGCACCCTCGTTGTCCCCTCCAGGCGTCTCGCTGTCAGCATCGCGCGTCCTGTCCACATGCAGGCGTCGACATGAGCGGTTCGGTCGTTCTCCTGCATCTGGCCGGCGCCGTGGCGCTGATGCTGTTCGCCACCCGGATGGTCAAAACCGGCGTCGAGCGCGCCTATGGCGATGTGCTGCGCCACCGGCTGCGCGCCACCATGCGCAATCCGATCATGGCGGTGCTGGCCGGCTGCGGCCTGTCGGTCGCGCTGCAGAGCTCGACCGCGGTTACGCTTCTGGTAGGCTCCTTCGCCGGCGCAGGCATCGTGTCAGGCATGTCCGGCCAGTTGGCGGTGCGCGGCGCCGAAATCGGCTCGGCGCTGGTGGTCAAGCTCTTGACTTTCGATCTGACGCTGCTGGTGCCGATCTGCCTTGTCGCCGGCACTGTCATGTTCATGGCCACCGAGCGGCGCGACTGGCGCCAGTCCGGCCGCATTCTGGTCGGCATCGGCCTTTTGCTTCTGTCGCTGGAGATGATCGGCCAGGCGTCCGAGCCGCTGCGCCAGAGCACGCTGATGCCGCTGATCGTCAACTATTTCTCAGGCGATTTCGTCACCGCCTACCTGCTTGCAGCCCTCATCACCTGGCTGTTCCACTCCTCGATCGCCGCGGTGCTGCTTTTGGTGACGCTGGCCGGCCGCGGTTTCATCCCGCCGGAACTCGGCATCGTGCTGGTGCTCGGCGTCAATCTCGGCTCGTCGATCATCGCGCCGCTGCTCACCCGCAACGCCGAGCCTGGCGTGCGCGTCGTGCCGATCGGCAATCTGTTGATGCGCGGCATGGGCTCGCTGGTGATGCTGATCCTGTTCATGACGGTGAAGCCGCCGGTCGCCTTCCTCGGCGCCACCGTACCGGACCAGATCGTCAACGCCCACATTCTGTTCAATGTGCTGATCCTGCTCGCCGGCCTGCCGCTGGCCGGTCTGGTCTATCGCGTTTCGGAGAAGATCGTGGCGATGGGCACCAAGTCCGAACCGGCCGCAGCTCTCGACGTCATCGAGCTTTCCGCGCTCAACGACAGCGCGCTGGACGTGCCGAGCCAGGCGCTGGCCAATGCCACCCGCGAGGTGGTGCGGGTCTGCGAAACAGTCGAGATCATGCTGAAGCGCATCATCGAACTCTACGAGAGCGCCGACGCTGACAAGATCAAGGCGCTGGCCGCACTTGACGACCGTGTCGACAGGAAGCACGCGGCGATCAAGCTCTATCTGGCCAAACTGACCAGGAACTCGCTCACAGAGGACGAGGCCCTCCGCTGCCAGGAATTGATCGGTGCATGCGTCAAGCTCGAGCAGGTCGGCGACATCATCGTGCGCAACATGCTGGTGCATGTGAAGAAGAAGCTTGAGCGCGGGCTGGAGTTCACGCCCGAAGGCTGGCGGGAACTCAGCGCCTTCCATGCCTCGGTGCTGGCCAATGCCAGGCTCGCCTTCAATGTGCTGGTGTCCCGCGACCCCGAGGCCGCGCGCCAGCTGGTGCTGGAAAAGGACCGACTGCGCGACCGCGAGAAGGAAACCAGCGCCAGCCATTTCGTGCGCCTGCGCGACGGCACCGCCAAAAGCGTCGAGACCAGCTCCATCCACCTCGACACCATCCGCGACCTGAAACAGATCAACTCGCTGCTGGCCTCGATGGCCTATCCGGTGCTGGAAGAGCGCGGCCTGCTCGGTGGGTCGAGGCTGAAGGCCAGCTGAGCCCGGACAAGCGCCTGCTGCGGCGAAATTAGTCTTTGCGCGCCCAGCCCTCCCTCGGCTAAGCATCGGGTCAGTCCACCGGGAGGATAGTCTTTGGATACCCATTCGCGCAGCTTTGCCAAGGCGCTATCGTGGCGCGCCACCGGCACCATCGACACGATGATCATCTCGCTCGTCGTCACCGGCAGCATCAAGCTTGCCGCGGCCATCGGCGCCACCGAGGTCGTCACCAAATCCTTGCTGTATTACCTTCATGAGCGGGCGTGGCTGAAAATCCCCTACGGCAGGAAGAACGCCGCTTAGACTTGGCGGGTGCCGCCAGCTGGGATGGGCCGGATCAAGAAAACCTAAGGCGGCGTCGACAATTTCTGCATTGCCGGCAAGCGCCATCCATGATTTGAGGCGACCTCGTCTCAGGATCGCTTCCGCGCCATGCTTCCGCTCATTGCCCTGTTCATCGCCGCCTTCGCTTTCGGCACCACCGAATTCGTCATCGCCGGTGTATTGCCGCAAGTGGCCGACGGCCTCGGCGTTTCGATCCCGACCTCCGGCTATCTCGTCTCCGGCTATGCCGGCGGCATCGCGGTTGGCGGGCCGCTGCTGGCGCTCGCCACCAAGGGCTTTTCCCGCAAAACCCTGCTGCTTTGCCTGACCGTCGCCTTCACCATCGGCCAGGCCGCTTGCGCGCTGGCGCCCGACTTTGCCTCGATGCTGCTCCTGCGCATTGCGGTCGCCGTCGCGCACGGAGCCTATTTCGGCGTCGCCATGGTGGTGGCCGTCGGCCTTGTGCCCGAGGACAAGCGCGGCATGGCTGTCGCCGTCATCCTCTCCGGCCTCACCGTTTCCAACGTCATCGGCGTGCCGGCCGGCACCGCGATCGGCAATCTCTGGGGCTGGCGCGCCACTTTCTGGGTTATGTGCGCGCTTGGCGTAGTGGCGTTTGCCGCCATGGCCGCCCTCTTGCCGCACAAAACGGGCGCGTCGAGCCCGTCCACCAACCTTGGCCACGAGGTGCGCGTGCTGGCGCGCCAGCAGGTCTGGACCTCGCTGATCCTGATGCTGATGCTGATGATCGGCCAGTTCGGCCTGTTCACCTACATCACGCCGACGCTGCTTGAAGTGACCCATCTCGACGAAAACCTGATCCCCTGGGTGCTGCTGCTCAACGGCGTCGGCGCCACCATCGGCGTCTTCCTCGGCGGCAAGCTTTCCGACTGGAAGCTGATGCCGTCGCTGATCACCATGCTTGCCCTGCAGGCGGTGATGCTTGGCGTGATCTATGCCGTCAGCCCCTACCCGCTGCCGATGGTCATCGCCATCGTCATTTGGGGTGGCCTCAACTTCGCCATCGGCACGCCGATCCAGACCCGCATCCTGGCCTGGACGGCGGACGCCTCCAATCTCGCCTCCTCGCTCATACCGTCGGGCTTCAACGTCGGCATCGCGCTCGCCGCATCGCTGGGCGCCGCCATGCTCAACGCCGGTTACGGCTATCGCAGCCTTCCGGTGGTGGGCGCCGCTGCGATGCTGGTCGCGGTCGCGGTGGCGCTTGCCTCCTACATCTGGGAAGGGCGCAGCCGGGCAGCCCCACCGCTGCCAGCCGCAGCCGAGTAGCGCCTACAAATCGATCCGGAACAACAGGCTCTCGGCGCCACCATACGCGGCGTCCTTGACGAACGGACCCACCACACGGCCGCCATTGGCCAGCACCACCTTCTGCGAGGCCGGATTGTCGAGGTCGGTGGTGAGCTCGACATATGGCAAGCCGACCGCCCTCGCCTCATCCAGCATCAGCCGCAGCGCCTCGGTGGCATAGCCGCGGCCGCGCTTCCACGGCACCACGGCATAGCCGATATGGCCGAGCACATGCGACGGCAGCGCCGACGTTCCGGGCTGCCAGCGAAAGCCAATCGAGCCGGCGGCCTCGCCGTCCCAGATCCAGCGCCGGAAGCTGGGCAGCCGCGGCACGGTCGTGCCATCGGGCAAGGCGATCGGCGGCCCCTTCGCCTCGGGATCGTCGAGGCTGGCAAGGAACGCCACCGGATCCGCCTCGATGGCGGCAAGCTGCTCGCGCGTCGCTTCCATCAGGCGGACATTGTCCGGCGACCAGCCGCGCTCGAGCGCGGCCTTGTAGGATGACAGATGTTCGAGCGCCGGTTTGACGATTTCGATCATGATGCTCAATGCACGGAACCGGGAAGCAGGGCGACGCCGAGACTAGGCAAAGCCTCCGGCCTGGAAACGAACTTCGCTCTTGTTGAGAAAACATGCCTTATCGAACAGCGACAGATCCAGCGGGTTCGGCAAGCGGACGTCGCTGATATCTGGACAGGACTTGATCCGCGGATCGTATGATCGATCGATCTGGGAGATGAAGACCAGGATCAGCCCTCGTTCCCGGGCAAATGACTTCAGTGTCCGAACCTGGGCCATCAGGTCGGGGTTTTCACGTTTCTGATCGAGCAGTTGCAGATAGTCTATGACCACCAGAGTGCCACGCGGCGCCGATCCCAGTTTGCCTATGATGTAGTCGGCGCTGACGGCGTCGGAATTGTCGAATTCGAACAGGCCGCCGAACTGCGCCGGGTCCGCCCCGATGGCGCGAAATCGGTCCAAAACGTCTCGCTCGCTGTACTCCAAGGTGAAGAATACGCCGCGATTGCCCGACCTCATGGCCTCCAACGCGAGCTTGAGGCTCATCAGGGTCTTGCCCTGGCCCGGCCGCGCCCCCACCAGAACCAGGTCACCGGGCGCCATTTGCGCAAACAATTTGCCGGCAGGCGTCGCTGCGGAGGCTTTGCTCGCAAGCAAGCTCCAGTTGTCGAAACCTTCCCTGGCTGCAATGCGGTCAAGCGCCTGGTGAAGGGGAATATTGTCTTTTCGCGCCAAGAGTTTGGCTTCACGCTTCAGATGGTAGACCGGCGCTGACAACCTCATCGAAAAACCTCCTATTGCGAGCAATCTTCGCAACCCCTCCTTATGCTTGGTGCTCGAACAGTCGGTTTTGATGATCGCATGGCCCCGCATGATCAATGCTTCCCCGCTGGAGGGAGGAGGCGTGGGCGCGCCGGAATCAGATCATAGCTGAATCTTTGCCGATCGAAAATGCGTCGCGACACGGCAAGACGCTGCAAGACGCCTTGAAGGCCGGCTGCTACTGCAACAAACCTTTGACGATGCCGCTTGCCTTGCCGAAGTCCATCTGGCCGGCATATTTCTGCTTCAGCGCGGCGATCACCTTGCCCATGTCCTTCTGGCTGGCGGCACCCGTGGCCGCAATCGCCTCGCGGGCCGCCGCAGCCACGGCCGCATCGTCCAGCTGCGTCGGCAGGAAGCCACGGATGATCTCCATCTCGCGGCGCTCCTGGGCCGCCAGTTCCGGCCGCTTGCCGTCTTCGAACGCCTTGGCCGATTCCTCGCGCTGCTTCACCATCTTGGCCAGGATCTGCAGGATCTCCTCGTCGCTGGCGGGCTCTTTGCCCGAGCCGCGATTGGCGATGTCGCGGTCGTGGATGGCGGCCTGGATCAGCCGCAATGTCGGCAGCCGGTGCTTGTCCTGCGCCTTCATCGCGCTCTTCAGGGATTCGGCGATTTTTGCGCGCATGATGCTTTCTCCTTCGAACGGCGCGGACAATAACCGTGGCGAACTCGTAAAGCAAACGCGCCAAACCCCTGATATCGTTCGACGAAACAAATGCCCGCCGATTTGGCCCGGCATCATTGACCGCTCCGGCGCCTTCCCCTATGTACTCGGCCTTGCATAAGACAATGAATTGATGCGCGCAGGCTCGAGAAATCGGCCGCGCCGTTTGCGGCGCAGAACCATCGAAACGCGCAACCTGACAGGAGCGCCGCCATGGCCGAGATGACGCCCGCGTTGACCCCCGCCTGGGCAACCGAAAAGCCGACCGCCCTTCTGGTGCTGGCCGACGGCACCGTCATCGAGGGTCGCGGTCTCGGCGCCGCCGGCTCCGCCGTTGCCGAAGTCTGCTTCAACACCGCGCTCACCGGCTATCAGGAAATCCTCACCGACCCATCCTATGCCGGCCAGATCGTCACCTTCACCTTCCCGCATATCGGCAATATCGGCACCAATGACGAGGACATCGAGGACTTGAACCCGGTCGCCCGCGCCGGCGCCGTCGGCGCCGTGTTCAAGGCCGATGTCACCAACCCGTCCAACTACCGTGCGGCCGGCCACCTCGACCAGTGGCTGAAGAAGCGCGGCATCGTCGCGCTGTCCGGCATCGACACCCGCGCGCTGACCGCGCTGATCCGCGAAAAGGGCATGCCCAACGCCGTCATCGCCCATGCGCCCGACGGCGTGTTCGACCTCGACGATTTGAAGCGCCGCGCCGCCGCCTGGTCGGGCCTGATCGGGCTCGACCTCGCCAAGGAGGTCACCTCCGGCCAGTCGTCGGTATGGCGCGAAACGCCCTGGGTGTGGAACGAAGGTTTTGGCGAACAGGCCGAACCGTCGATGCATGTCGTTGCCATCGACTACGGCGTCAAGCGCAACATATTGCGCCTGCTTTCCGGCCTCGGCGCCAAGGTGACAGTGGTGCCGGCCAGCACCGGTTCGGAAGAGATCCTGGCCATGCAGCCCGACGGCATCTTCCTCTCCAACGGCCCCGGCGATCCGGAAGCAACCGGCGATTACGCCGTGCCGGTGATCCAGGACCTGCTCAAGACCGACATTCCGGTGTTCGGCATCTGCCTCGGCCACCAGATGCTGGCGCTGGCGCTGGGCGGCAAGACCGCCAAGATGCACCAGGGCCACCACGGCGCCAACCATCCGGTCAAGGATCATACCACCGGCAAGGTCGAGATCGTCTCGATGAACCATGGCTTTGCCGTCGATGCCGACTCGCTGCCGGAAGGCGTCGAGGAAACCCATGTCTCGCTGTTCGACGGCTCGAATTGCGGCATCGCGTTGACGGGACGCCCGGTGTTCTCGGTCCAGCATCATCCCGAGGCTTCGCCAGGCCCACAGGACTCGCACTACCTGTTCCGCCGCTTCGTCAATTTGATCCGCGAAAAGCGTGGCGAGGAATTGCTAGCCGAGCGGGCCTGAGCCTGAGTTTGGCCATAAGCGATAATATCGCTTAACCTAAAGCGATAAATCTGCGATGTCCCTACCGTGACGATCATCCTCTCGTTTCGGCAGCTCGCGATCTCGATAATCTGCCGGCCGATGTCCGCGAGCAGGTCTCCGAAGGTTTGATCACTTATGCCGTCAGCGGACGTGGAGATGTAAAACGTCTTGCTGGCCGAGACGGTTACAGACTTCGGATCGGTCGCTACCGCGTTATATTTGATGAGGATCGCGCTATAATCCTCGCGATCTACATCGGCAAGCGCGAAACGACGACCAACAGCCGGCCATAGGACAGGAGATCATGAAGGCTCCGCAAATCATAAAGACTTCAACCGGGGAAGAACTGGTCGTCATCCCGAAGGCCGACTACGAGGCATTGCTGCATGCTGCGGAGGAAGCCAGAGAAGACGCTGCCGCTGTGGCGATCTACGACGAGCGCAAGGCCGAGCTCAAAACGGAAAAATCCCTGCCGGCTGACGTGACCATGGATATTTTGCGAGGCTCCAGCCGGCTCAAGGCACTGCGCAACGGGCGTAAGCTGACGCAAGCCGAATTGGCTGATGCCATCGGTGTAAGTCAGGGCTTCCTGTCGGACCTCGAATCCAATCGTCGCAAGCCCTCGGCGCAGACCAGCGCCATGCTGACGAAGGCGTTGGATATCCCTGCCGAATGGATCGAAGCCTAGAATTGACTACGCCACCGGCCTTCCTTCGCTTGCCTCCAGAATGGCGAACCATTGCTGGCGGTCGAGGTTGATCTCCAGCGCCTTGACCATGGCTGACAGCCGCTCCGGCTTCATCGTGCCCAGCACCGGCACCAGCCGGGCCGGGTGGCGCAACAGCCAGGCGATGGCGATTGCCGCGAGATCGCCCACGCCGGTTTCAGCCGCAACGCTGGCAAGCGCTGCCCTGACCCGCGCCTCGCGCCCTTCCTTGCCGGTGAACAGCGAGCCGCCGCCGAGCGGCGACCAGATCATCGGCGCATAGCCGAAGCGTTGCGCATGATCGAGGCTGCCATCGGCCAGCGCATTGGTTTTCAGCACCGACATTTCGATCTGGTTGGTGGCCAAGGGAAACGGCAGCCGCGAGGCCAACAGATCGAACTGCGAGGGCGTGAAATTGGAGACGCCGACCGCCCTCACCTTGCCTGATTTGACCAGGCCGGCAAGGGCTGCCGCCGTCTCGTCGGCGTCCATGAGCGGATCGGGCCGGTGCAACAGCAACAGGTCGAGATAGTCGGTGCCGAGATTGGCGAGCGAACGCTCGACAGAGGCGACGATATGATCGGCACTGGTGTCGTAATGCTTCAGCCGGTTTTGCGGCCGGTTGCCGGATGCCAGCATGATGTCGCATTTCGAGATCAGCTCGATACTGTCGCGCTTTCCCTTCCAGCGCGACAAGCCGGCGCCGAACGCCGCCTCGACCTCGTAGTTCTCATATATGTCGGCATGATCGAAGCTGGTCAGCCCGAGGTCGACGGCCGAGCCGATCAACCTCGCGACCTGATCGGCGTCCGGGCGGGCGGCGCTGTCGAGCAGCCGCCGGGCGCCGAACACCAGCCGCGACAGCGACACCCCCTCCTTGGTCAGCTTTATGCGGCTGTCATGGCTCATACCTGCGCACCATCTTCAGCGACGCCGGTAGTGGCGCTTCTCACTGCCGTCGGCCGCGCCACTTTCGTCACAAAGACGATGACTGCAAGCGTGAGGAAACACGCGCCGAGCAGATAGGGCGCGCCGCCAAAGGTCACCGGTGCATTCGGCCCGGTGAACCAGGAAAAGATCGCGGTGTAGAGCAGCGGCGTGATGATCGAGGTGATTGAGAAGATCGAGGTCATCGCGCCCTGCAGCTCGCCCTGCGCCGAAGGCGGCACCTTGGCGGCGGCGAGGCTCCTCAGCGGCGGATCGGCTAGTGCTTCCAGACAGCCGACGACGATCACCGCATAGATCATCCAGCCTTGCGAGGCGAAGGCATAGCCGAAGGCGCTGGCGGCCGTGAATGTGAGACCAATGACCGCCGTCCTCCATTCGCCAAGTTTTGGGATCACGCGCGGCAGCACTGTCGCCATGACGATCGCGCCGCACAGGCCGAAGGCGCCGAGCGAGAAGCCGATCTGCTGCTCGCTCCAGCCATAGCGGTAATTGGAGACGAACGACCACACCGCCGGATACATCATGTGGCCGAGCGTCATCAGGAAGAAGGCGAGTCCGATCCAGCCGATGCCCTGGTATTGGCGCATCTGCATGAGCGTGCCGACCGGATTGGCGCGCTTCCATTCGAAGCGGCGGCGGTGCTTCTGCTCCAGCGTTTCCGGCAGGAAGAACAGCGCGATCAAAAAATTCACGAAGGCAAGCCCGGCGGCGAAATAGAACGGGACGCGCGGCCCGAACGTGCCGAGCAGCCCGCCCAGCACCGGCCCGATGACGAAGCCGACGCCGAAGGCGATGCCCAGCAGACCGAAATTCTTCGCCCGGTTCTCATCGTTCGAAATGTCGGCAATGAAGGCCGATGTCGTGGAATAGCTGGCGCCCGAAATGCCGGCCAGCACGCGGCCGATGAACAGCATCGGATAGGACCAGGCGATGGCGCAGATCAGATTGTCGATGGAGAAGGTCAGCACCGAGGCGAGCAGGATCGGCCGCCGCCCGAAGCGGTCGCTCAATCCGCCCATGATCGGCGCGAAGAAGAACTGCATCGCCGCATAGACGAAGAACAGCCAGCCGCCTTCGATCGCCGCTTCGCTGATGCCGACGCCACTCAACTCCCTCAAGAAAGCCGGCAGCACCGGCATGATCATACCGAAGCCGATAATATCGAGCAGCAGCGTGGTGAAGACGAGCGCAAGGCCCCGCCTGGCGGTTTTGGGGTCGATCATGATGGTGCCTGCTCCCTGGGCCGCCTTTGGGCGAAGGCGGGCGCCCCTTATAGGCGAGGCATCATTCCGGAACAATAAGGGAACGCGCAGGAATCGCTGATCCTGACATTCCCTGACGGCAAGTTGGCGGTTGGTTTACGCTGGGAAGTGCGGGCCTGAGAAAGTCTCGTCAGATTGGACCCGTCAGCGTGTTGCAATCCGACAGCTTGCCGCTCTTGTAGCCACGCGCCAACCAGGTCTGCCGCTGCTGCGAGGTGCCATGGTTGAAGCTTTCCGGAACGACATAGCCCTGCATCTTCTTCTGCAGCGTGTCGTCGCCGATCTGCTTGGCGGCGTTCAGCGCCTCTTCGATGTCGCCCTGTTCCAGAATGCCTTTCTGCCCGGTGAAGTGTGCCCACACGCCGGCGAAGCAGTCTGCCTGCAACTCGATCCGCACCGACATCTGGTTGGCTTCCGCCTCGCCCATGGACTGACGCATCTGGTTGAACTTGGGCAGGATGCCGGTGAGGTTCTGCACATGGTGACCGACCTCATGGGCGATCACATAGGCCTGAGCGAAATCGCCCGAGGCGCCGAACTGCTGGTCTAGCTGCTGGAAGAAGGTGGTGTCGAGGTAGACCTTGTGGTCGCCGGGACAATAGAAGGGGCCGGCTGCCGTCGAGGCGGAGCCGCAGGCCGAACGGATCTGGCCACTGAACAGCACCAGCTTCGGGTCCTCGTACTTCAAGCCCTGTGACTGGAAGATGCCGGTCCAGGTCTCTTCGGTCTCGGCCAGCACGGTCGCCACGAACTGCTTCATCTCGTCGGAAGCAGGCGTGCCGGCACCCTCGTCCTGGCCGCCGCTGTTGTCGGTGATCTGGCCGCCGCCCCCCGGCAGCACACCGCCGCTGTCGCCGCCGCCCAGGATCTGGGACGGATCGAAGCCGAAATACCATCCGGCCAGCACCACAAGGATGACGAGCAGGATGCTGCCGCCGCCACCGGTGCGGCCGCCGATCGGGACGCGGAACTGGCCAGGGCTGCCGCCGCCGAAACCACCGCCGCCGCTGTCGCTGCGCTCGTCCTCGACATTGTCACTCTGACGGCGGCCCTTCCAGAGCATGGCAACTCCCCGTGATGCAAAATTCCCGGCAGACCCGGCCGATGGTATGGCCCGGTCCGACCCAACAAACGAATATCCCAATGGTTGCACCAAGTCACAGTATTTTTCGCGCCGCCGGCATCGCGGGTTTGCGCTCTGGTCGAGGCGGCCTGCGCGCTGTAGCATCCGGTTCGAACGGGGGTATCAGGGGCTTGCGGACGATCGGTCGATTTCTGTTGCTGGCGGCGCTGCTGTGCCTCGGCCCGTGGCCGGCGTGCGCCGTGACGCTCGATTCCAGCGTCGCCGTCACCGACCCCGACACATTGCAGGCGCTCGAGCGTGGTGGTCTTTCCATCAGCCGCCTGCTCGGCCCGGCGCTGGGTCTCACCCGCGAGGTCGACAATCGCGGCCTGTTTTCGGTGCGTGCGCTGACCCCGGTGCGCAACGCCGTCAAGCAGGAGATCGCCGACGAGCCCGCCGGCAGTCCCGACCCCTATGTCGCCGCTATGGCGAAGACGAAGGACCCCAGCCAGAAATTCAACCCCAACTACATCGATGACGATGGCTCGACGCTGGACCTGACTGGCGTCGTCAACCGCATGGACCGCGGCTATCTCGGCCACACCGAATGCGGCGAGATCAGGCTGATCTACCGTTTCCATTATTCGGTGGCGGAGAAGCCGGCGAAAGGGACGACGGCACAACGCATTTCGTCGCGCCTGCCGCTGACCATGAGCCTGGTCTTCAACGCCAAGCCCGGCGAGGCTCGCGCCCGCGCTTCGAGAGACCGTCCAAGCGCCACCGCCGTGTCCTGTGCCGATGTGGCCAGGCGCTGGCTTACCGCCGGGCAAAAAGACCTTCCACCCGATCAGCTGGCAGCCTGGCTGCGATCCGATGAAGGGCCGCTGTCCAACGCCATGCTGAATTCATCGCAGATCATGCGGCTCGAACTCAACATGCAGGTTCTCCGGCTATCGGCCTCGAGCCGCCGCGATTTCGGCGGCCACGCCGAATATCTCCTCAAGATTTTCAAATGGGACCCGGCGACTTCCACCTTCCAGGAATCGAAGATGGAGAACCAGATCGACAGGAAGATCGTGCTGGCCGACCGGCCGGCCTTCGCCAAATGGCTGCTGACCGACCGCAACATCTACGATCTCGATCGCGGCCGGCTGGTCATCGACGACAAATTCCTGGCGACCAGCGCCGTCTCGGTCGCACCCGGCGGCATGGCCAGATCGCAAAACAACATCGCCTATGGGCTGCTCGACGATGCCGATATCGACAAGGCGCTGAAGGATTATGTCGCCAGGGGCAACGAATTGCGCAGCGTGAAATCGGTGGCCGGCTTCAATTTGCGTCTCAACGACATGACCTGCACCGGCTGCCATCAGACGCACGGCATTGCCGGCTTTCATTACACCGGCGCTGATCCGGCGAGCGAGCCGCGCCGCAACGCTGTCTTCGTACCGGGCTCGGCGGTGTTCTTCGCCGATCTGCCGCGCCGGCGCGCCATCGTCGAGGACTTCGCCGCCGGCGGCCATCCGGACTTCTCCCGCGGCTTCGCCGTCCGTCCCGATGCCAAATACGGCGAGGCGCTGAAAGGCACCGACCTCTACAATGGCTGGGGCTCGATCTGCTATCAGGGTGAGGATGCAAGCTTCAAGGACTGGAACTGTGGTGAAGGCCTGCGCTGCGCCGGCGTCCATGAAAGCGCCATCCATCCGGGCTTCGGCACCTGCGTCAGCGAGAAGGGCACCGCCGTCGGCGATCCCGTCGAGTTCGGCGAGATCAAGATGTCGAAATGGGGCAGCGACCAGTATTGCCGCCTGTCGCCGGCCACCGCAAAGGCCTGTGCCATCGATCCGGCGCGCGACAAGAAACCGCTGATAAAACTCGCCGGTTATGGCGCGGCGCGCCAGCGCTACGACAATCCCGAACAGAAGACCGGCGGCTTTCCCGGCGGCATGCTGCGCAAGGCGAGCTGCGACAAGCTTCCGGACGAGGCAAGCTGTGGGCGGCTGGCCAAGACCGGCTTCAACGACTGCATCGCTTCGGGCAAGGACCACAAATTCTGTACCAAGGAATTCACCAAGACCGCCGGCCTGCGCGCCTGCGACAAGGCGCATCCCTGCCGCGAGGACTATATCTGCACCGCCGGCTATGACGATCTGGCCGAGGCCAAGCTTGGCAAGGGCACCTGCATCCCGCCCTATTTCATCTTCCAGTTCCGCGTCGACGGCCATCCGCGCAGCTGGGTACAGGATGTGAGCGAAGAATAAGCAGCGCGTTGGCGCTTGCGAGCGAGAACTCAGCTCTTCTGCTTGGCGCCCGCGCTTTTGCCATCCGAGCTTTTGGAGCGTTCCTCGAAACGCGCGGCGCCCTTCTTCAGCGGCCGGCCGGTTTCGGCTTCGGTCTTGCGCTCGTCTTTTGCGGCAGCCTGCTTCAAACCCTTTGCAGCCTGCTTGCCCTTCGCGGTCGGTGCCTGTTCGACGCCCATGGTTATCCTCCTTGGCGCGCAACAATCGCGCGCGACGTCAGGAGCAACGAGCCTGAGGTGTAGAGGTTCCCGTAGACTTTGGTTCGAGGCTGGCAAGGCTCAGCGCGGCGTGATCATCGCCTTGCGGAAGGCTTCCAGCGTCTCGGCGCTGACGTGATGCTCGATGCCCTCGGCATCGATGCGCGCCGTCTCGGCGCTGACGCCGAGCGAACGCAGGAAGGCTTCAACCGTTTGGTGGCGGATGCGGCTTTCCTCCGCCACCTTGCGGCCGGCATCGGTCAGGAACACGCCGCGATACGGCTTGCGGGAGACGAGCCCGTCGGCGCACAGCCTGGTCAGCATCTTGGCCACCGTCGGCTGGGCGACACCAAGCCTTGCCGCGATATCGACCTGACGCGCCTCATTGCCGTCCTCGATCAGGTCGGCTATCAGCTCGACATAATCCTCGACCAGCGCGCTGCGGCGCGCTTCGCGCGTCTGCCGGAAGCCTTCGGAATGGACATCGGCATCCGGAAGCGGCTCTTCGCGTCGAACCGGTTTGTGCTTCAGCGCCAATACGTGCTCCCTCTTGGCTTTCGACAAATCAATCCGCCTTTGCCATTCATAGCACAGGCTTAACTGTTCCAGCCGTTTATTTGCATTCCATGGCAGGCGCAACCGGCGTTTGCGATCACCCCCTGCGTGTCCATTGGCTGCCCTCATAAGAAGCACATACAATGAAATATAGCCTGTTGCATAATGTTGAGCCCTGGCATAGATAGGATGCCAGATACCAATCCATTCAGTGGAAAACCGTACATGTCCGAAGCCGACGCAACCGTGGGATCAACCTGGCGATTTGACAGGCCGGAGGACAATCCGCCCAGCCTGCGCGAGGTGAATTCCACGATCACGGTGCCGCAATCCGGCGTCTGGTTCCGCCGTCTGTTCGCCTTCATGGGGCCGGGCTACATGGTTTCGGTCGGCTATATGGACCCGGGCAACTGGGCGACCGATCTCGCCGGCGGCGCGCAGTTCGGCTACACGCTTTTGTTCATCATCATGCTGTCCAACCTGATGGCGATCCTGCTGCAGGCGCTCGCCGCCCGGCTTGGCATCGCCACCGGCCGTGACCTCGCCCAGGCCTGCCGCGCCTACTATCCCCGTCCCGTCAGTTTCGTGCTGTGGATCGCCTGCGAACTCGCCATCATCGCCTGCGACCTCGCCGAAGTCATCGGCACGGCGATTGCGCTGCAGCTTCTGTTCGGCATTCCGCTCATCGGCGGCGCCATGCTGACGGCGCTCGACGCCTTCATAGTGCTTTTGTTGATGAACAAGGGTTTCCGCTATCTCGAAGCCTTCGTCATCGCGCTTTTGATCATCATCTTCGGCTGCTTCGCCATCCAGATCTTCGCCGCCGCCCCGCCGGTCGGCTCGATCCTGCATTCGATGTTCGTGCCGTCGACGGAGATCGTCACCAACCCGGCGATGCTCTACATCGCCATCGGCATCATTGGCGCTACGGTCATGCCGCACAATCTCTATCTGCACTCCTCGATCGTGCAGACACGCGCTTATGAGCGGACCGAAAAGGGCAAGCGCGACGCCATCAAATGGGCGACGACCGACTCGACCATCGCGCTCATCCTGGCGCTGTTCGTCAACGCTTCGATCCTGATCGTCTCGGCTGTCGCCTTCCACGGCACCGGCCATCAGGACGTCGCCGAAATCGGCCAAGCCTTCGAACTCCTGTCGCCGCTGCTTGGCCTCGGCATCGCCTCTATCCTGTTTGCGGTGGCGCTGCTGGCCTCGGGCCTCAACTCGACGGTTACGGCAACGCTTGCCGGTCAGATCGTCATGGAAGGCTTCCTGCGCCTGCGCATCCCGCAATGGGCGCGCCGGCTGCTGACGCGCGGCATCGCCATCGTTCCAGTGGTGGTCGTCACCGCGTTCTATGGCGAAAAGGGCACCGGCCAGTTGCTTGTCTTCAGCCAGGTGATCCTGTCGATGCAGCTTCCTTTCGCGGTCATCCCGCTGGTGCAGTTTGTCTCCGACAAGAAGAAGATGGGCAACCTTGCCATTCCGCGCGGCGTGGCGGCCCTCGCGTGGGTGGTCGCCGCGATCATCCTGGTGCTCAATTTCAAGCTGCTCTACGACACCGTCTTCGGCGTCGGCTGAGCTTCTTCTCGAGTAGTTCGCCGTTTCGCGGAAACGGCGACCTGCTCTATCTCTTTGTTTTAACGCAATTCCCAAGGGAAAGTCGTTTCACACTTTTGCTGGAATTGCTCCAGACCGCGACAAACTGGCGGCTTGCGCTATCTTGTTCGCCATCATGACAAATGTCGAAGACGCCAGGAAATTCTATGCGCAGTTGATGGCGGCCAGTGCCGGCTCGGCCGATCCGCGTCTCGAACAGGCTTTCGCCACGGTGCCGCGCGAGGCCTTTCTCGGCCCCGGACCCTGGACGGTGGTTGCTGGCAGGGCGCTGATCACCGGCAACGGCAAGATCATGACGCCGAGCGCCGATCCGGTTCACATCTATCAGGACGTGCTGGTGGCGCTCGATGCCGACAAGGGCATCAACAACGGCGAGCCCTCCCTGCACGCCATGTGGATCGGCCGGATCGCCCCCAGACCGGGTGAGGCCGTCACCCATGTCGGCGCCGGCACCGGCTACTACACCGCCTTGCTGGCACGGCTGGTTTCGCCTGGCGCGGTCACCGCCTTCGAACTGGAGGCCGACCTTGCCGCCAAAGCGACAAAGAACCTCGAAACCTATGACAATGTCAGCGTCATTCACGGTGATGCCGTCACGAGCGATCTGCCGCCTTCCGACATCATCTATGTCAACGCTGGCGTCATCGCTCCGCCGGTTGCCTGGCTGCGAGCGCTAAAGCCCGGCGGCCGCATGATCTTTCCCTGGCGCCCGTCCCAGGGCGTCGGCCTTGCCGTGACGGTGACCCGCACAGACAAGGGCTTTGCCTGCGACCCGTTCATGCGCTCATGGTTCATCCCTTGCGTCGGCGCCTCGGTCGCCAACTCGGCGGCGAAAATCCCCGACCTCCAGCAAGCGGCGCGAAGCCGCTCCATCTGGCTGACATCAGACAGGGCGCCGGACCGGACCGCCACCGCTGTCATCGGCGACGTCTGGTTTTCGTCGCAGGCGCTTGGCGGCAGGCGACAGCGGCAATAGGTATCGTTTTTTGCTGTTACCTGTCGGAAGGCCGCCTGCCGGTCCGTCCTTGGATCGAAGTCCGGCCCGACGACGCGGACCAAAGAGAAGGAAAAATCCAATGAGGAAGATCATCGCTGCCACCTTCGTCAGCCTCGACGGCGTCATGCAAGCGCCAGGCGGTCCGGAAGAGGATCCGGTTGGCGGCTTCGAGTTCGGCGGCTGGACCTTCCATTATTTTGACGAGGTGGCGGGCGTGGCGATGGAAGAACTCTTCTCCAAACCCTTCGCGCTGCTGCTCGGCCGCAGGACCTACGACATCTTCGCGGCGTACTGGCCTTACCAGAAAGATCCGATCGGAGATGCCTTCAACCCTGCGACCAAATATGTGGCGACGCATCGACCGGACAGCCTGACCTGGGAGAACACGCAATGGCTTGGGGAAGATATCGTCGCGGCGTTGCGCCGCCTCAGCCAAGAGGATGGGCCTGATCTGCTCATCCAGGGTTCGGGCGAGCTGATCCGGACTTTGCTGGCCGACGGGCTGATCGATGAAATCCGGCTGATGACCTTCCCGTTATTGCTGGGCAAGGGAAAGCGGCTGTTCGGCGACGATGCGATGCCGGCCGCCTTCAAGCTGGTCAAGTCGCAGGCGACAACCACCGGTGTCATCATGGCAACCTACGAACGATCAGGCGAGATCAAGGTCGGGTCGTTTGCCACGCAAGAGCCGTCCGACGCCGAGCTCGAGCGGCGCAAAACCTGGAAGTGAGTGGTTATTTCTCCCCGTCACTTTACGGAGAGAAATGCCCGGCAGGGCAATGAGAAGCAGCGCTGACCTCGCCAATTGGACGAAAAGTCTGTTTATCTGAAAACGGATCGGTTCGCGCCGCCCCTCCCGCCTGCCGGCACCTTCTCCCCGTATGGTGACGGGGAGAAGGGGCGCACCCTCAAGCCGCCACAGCCCGCCGTGCCAGCCCATCCCTGATATACCGCGCGAATTCCTGCACGGCCGGCGCTGCGCCGTACTTGGGCAGGTGCAAATTGATCGAGAAATTCGGCAGCGGCGGCAGCCCTGAATCGGAAGGCAGAATGTCGAGATCGGCCGGCACGGTGGAGGCGAGCCATGTGGTGACTGCGAGGTCGGAGCGCACCGTCGCGGTCGTGGCGTCGATGTTACCGTTTTCGAACACGGTGCGCCATTCCAGCCCGTGTTCGTTCAGCGCCGACAGCACCACCGGGCGGAAGGCGCAGGTGTCGGCAACGATCGACACCGGCAGCGGTCGCTTGGCGCGGGCAACGCCTCCCTTGGCCCCGACCCAGACCAGCCGGTCGATGACCAGGCATTCGCCGGCCGACGGACCGACCCGTTCCTCGATGACGGCAAGATCGATGGTGCCGGCCGCAAGGGCGGCAGTAAGCTCCGGCGAGGCGGCACAGAGCAGCGAAATCTCGACCCGCGGATAGGCCTCGGAATAGGCCTTCAGCACCGGCGCCAGCAAGGTGCCGACGAGATCGTAGGGCACGCCGAGCCGCACCTGGCCGGCCACGTCCGTGCCCGCCATCTCGGCCCAGATTTCGTCATTGAGGCCAAGCAGCCGCTTTGCCTTGCCGAACAGCCGCTCGCCGGGCCGTGTCAGCCGCAAGCCGCGCCGGTCGCGCTCGAACAGGCTGCAGCCGAGCGCCTCCTCCAGCCGCTTGACCTGCTGACTGACGGCGCCTTGCGTCAAATGCAGCGCGTTTGCCGCGGCTGTCATGCTGGCCTTGTCGGCGACGGTGACGAAGGTGCGGATCAGCGCCGTGTCGAGGTTTCGGATCATGGCTAGCATTATATCTGCTAATGCCAGGCATCGCAAACATTGCATTTACTGAAGCAGGCGGCAGTCTACCATGGGGCCTTCGATGAAGGACGCCTCATGCTCCAGCCCATCCTGCCGCTCATCATGTTTGCCTTCGTGGCCACCGCCACGCCAGGCATCGCCACCACCTTGTCCACCGCTTCGGGCGCGCAGTTCGGCTTTCGCCGTTCTGTGCCGCTGATGGCCGGCAGCGCTGCCGGCCTTGCCACGGTGACCGGAGCCGCCGCCGCCGGGCTTGCCGGCCTGCTGCTCGCCATGCCGTCGCTGCAGCTGGCGATGAAGATCATCGGCTCGCTCTATCTCATCTGGCTGGCCATCAAGATCGGCCGCGCCGGGCCGCCCAATCTCGATGTGACGATGGCCAAGCCCAACAGCTTCTTCGGCGGCGCAGGCATTCAGTGGATGAACCCGAAGGGCTGGGCGATGGGACTGGGTGCCGCAGCCTCGTTCGCGGCGCTGGCCGACGGACCGGGACAACTGGCTTTGCTGCTCGGCTCGACCTTCGGCCTGACGGCTGCGATCTCGCTGTCCGTCTGGTGCGTGGCGGGCATGGTGCTGGCACGGCTGCTCAAGACCGAATGGCAATGGCGCGCGCTCAACATCGTGCTGGCGCTGGTGCTGGCGGCGTCGATCATTCCGATGTGGCGGGGGACTTAGCCGCTCCAGTTCCTCGCCCCCATGAAATGGGGGAGAGGTGGCTCGGCGAAGCCGAGACGGAGAGGGGGGATTAGCGCGACGACGGCGACCCAGCTCCCGTAAGGCATCCGCCCTACGAGGGCCCCCTCTCCGGCCGCTTCGCGGCCACCTCTCCCCCGCTTTGCGGGGGCGAGGAACCCGAGTTCTGTCAACTCAAGCCGCGTAGCGGGCCGCCGGCTTGTCGGCGTGGAGGCTGCCGTAGAAGGCCTGCCGGGCGCCGAGGAAGGTGTCGAGCTTGGCCGCATCGGCAAGCGCCGGCACGGTGACGGCTTCACCCCTGGCGAGACCCACAAGTGCCGCATCGACCATATCGTCGGCGCTCATGATGATTTCCTTCGGCAGGTTGTCGATATCGCTGCCGGCAAGCTCCCAGAAATCGGTGCGGGTCGCACCCGGCAGCACCGCCTGGACCTTTACATTGGTGCCTGCGACCTCGCGGTGCAGCCCTTCTGTGAAGTTGACGACATAGGCCTTGGTGCCGCTGTAGATGCCGCCGAACGAGGTCTCATAGGCGAGCACCGAGGCGATGTTGACGATGGCGCCGCGGTTGCGCGCCAAAAGCCCCGGCAGCACGGCGCGGGTCAGGCGGGTCAAGGCAATGACATTGACCTTGATCATGCGCTCGGCCTCGTCGGCGTCGGCGGTCGCCACGACCTGCTGGCCGCCAATGCCGGCATTGTTGACCAGCAGCGTCACGCTGTCGTCGGCGGCGATCGCCTGCTCGACGCGGCGCACATCATTGTCGTCGGCGAGATCTGCGGCAATCACGCTGACCTTGCGCTTGTAGGCATAACGCAGCTTTTCAGCCAGTTCCTCGAGCCGGTCGGCGCGCCTCGCCACCAGCACCAGATCGTAGCCCTGCCCGGCCAGCCTGTCGGCATAGACCGCTCCGATGCCGGCCGACGCGCCGGTGATGACTGCGGTGCCCTTATTGTCCTGTCCACTCATTGTCCTGTTCCTTTTTAGCTGCCCGGCGAGATGGGATGTCCCCCTCGCCGCCTGATTTCCAATTAGTGGCATATACCACTATCTGGGAAGTAGGTATATGCCACCATCTTGTCAACGGAGGCGGCAGAAACTATTTCTGCGGCAGGCCGACAGACGCTTTCGCCGGTGAGGAGTCGTGATGACCAAGACTGCGATGCCGGGATTCAGCCCTTGCAACAATGCCACGCTGCGGCGCGCCGCGCGCAAGCTCAGCCGCTTCTATGACGATGTGATCGCGCCTTCTGGCCTGAAGGGCACGCAATACGGCCTGCTCTACCAGATCTATATCGGCAGCGAGCCGGCGATGGGCACCATAGCCGAAGAGATGGTCATGGATCTGTCGGCGCTCGGCCACACGCTGAAGCCGCTGATCCGCGACGACTATATCGAGACCTTCGCCGACAAGGACGATCGCCGCATCAAGCGGGTGCGGCTGACGACCCAAGGCCTCGCCAAGCTCGAAGAGGCGACGAAACTGTGGAGCACTGCCCAGCAGCGCTTCGAGGACATGGTCGGCAGGCAACGGGCGGCCGATTTGCGCGCCATGCTGGATGAAGTCGCGGAGCTGGATTACGAAGTACCACCGGCCGCCCCTTCAAGCTGAAGAAGCGGCCGGCGATCATATCTGGAAACGGCATTACTCCGCCGGCATGGCGACTGGTCGTGCCGCCCAGCGGCCGGCCAGCACGACGCCGAGCCCGATAACCGGGAACACCGCCGCCACCAGGCCGAGATCGGCCGGCACGCCGTAGCGCAGCACCGCACCGCCGACCACCGCGCCCAGCGCCACGCCGAGATAGAGCGCCGAGGCATTGAGCGACAGCACGATCGGAGCGGCGTCTGGCGCCAGCTTGATGATGCGGCTGGCCTGCGCCGGCGGGAACGCCCAGCCGACGATGCCCCACGGCACCATCATGGCCATCAGCACCGGCCCGGCGATGTGCTGCGGAAGGAAGGTCGGGACGACCGAGAGCATGACCAGCATGGCCGCGCTCAGCGCCAGCGACCAGCCGACGGTGCGCGTCGCGCCGAAACGGTCGGCCGCCTGGCCACCGGCAATGTTGCCGATGACGGCGCCGACGCCAAAGGCGAGCAGCATGCCGGGCAACGCAATCGGGCTGAGGCCCCCGCTTTCGATGGCCAGCGGTGCGACATAGGCAAAGACGGCGAAGGCACCGATCAGCGCCAGAGTCGTCGTCAGCAGGATTGGCATGACGCCGGGGCGCACCGCTGCCGAAAGCCGTGCCCGCAGCGGCAGTCTGGTGCCGATGATGCCACGCGGCAGCCGATACCACAGGATGGCGCCGACCAACGCGCCAAGCCCGGCAATGGCAAAGAAGGTGCCGCGCCAGCCGGCAAAGGCGGCGACCAGCGCGCCGAGCGGTGCGCCAAGCGCAACCGCCACGGTGGTGCCGCCGACGACCACGGCAATGGCGCGCGCCCGGTGATGGTCATCGACCAGCGCCACCGCCGTGCCTTGCGCGGTTGCGGCAAACAGGCCCGAGGACAGCGCCATGATTATGCGGGCAATGAGCAGCAGTTCGAAGGACGAGCTCAGCGCCGCAACCAGATTGCCTATGACGAAGAAAGTCAGCGTCCACAGGATGACGCGGCGCCGGTCCCATTCACCGGTCAGCGTCGCCAGGATCGGCGTGCCGATCGCATAGGCGAGCGCAAAAGCGGTGATCAGCGTGCCGGCGAGCGGAATGGAAATGCCGGCGTCGGTGGCGATGTCGGGCAAAAGGCTGGAAATGACGAAGCCTTCGGTCGAGATCGTGAACGATCCGAGCGCAAGCCAAAAGAGGCGCTTGTCCATTGGGGTGTCCTTAGTTCAAAGCTTATTGAACAATTGGACATAACAGGGCATGATGTCAATGAAGGTGGCCAAAAATAGCTGAACCCTGCTGACAGCCCTGTGTCAGGACAGCCGGCGGGCCTGATCGCGAACGGAGAAATACTGTGTATGCGCGGGACAAGATGGACGCGTTGAAATCGCCACTGACTGTGCTTAGTTTCGGGCCATGACCTTGCCGCATCCCAACACAGACCAGATCAGCCTGCCGATCGTGCTCGGCGTGCTTGGCGATCCGACCAGGCTCGCCATTGTGCGCTATCTCGCCAGCAAGGAGGGCGTGGCGTTGAACTGCAGCCAGTTCCTCGACCTCGGCTCGAAGACCAATCTCAGCTATCACCTCGCCAAGCTGCGCGAGGCCGGCGTCACCCGCGCCGAAGTGGTCGGCACCAACCGCATGATCACGCTGCGCCGCGCCGATCTCGACGCCCGCTTCCCCGGCCTGCTCGACAGCGTTATCGCCGCGGCTGGCGACGACCCTGCCCTGCCCGCGGTTGGAGGCCACGACATCGAACTGCCGGCTTGAGGCTGCAGCTTCGCAAGTAAGGTTTCTGTCGCTCCTAGCGCTGCCAAAAACCGATATGCGGGGCGAGAAGTTCCTCTTCCATCTCGGGGAAGGGACCGTGGACCTCGACCGGCTTCTGCCCGGAGGCGAGGACTGTGCGCGACGACAGGTTCATCGTCGGATTCTCGGCGTGGTCGGCAGTCAGCGCGAGAAGCTTGGTCTCCTCGTAGCCATAGACCAGCCGGCCGATATTGGCCCAGTAGAGCGTTCCGGTGCACATCGCACAGGGCTCGCCGGTGGTGACCAGCGTGCAGGACCAGAGGAATTCCGGCGGATAGGCGTCCGCCGCACGCCGGGAGAGTTCGGTTTCGGCGTGGCGCACGGTGTTGATGTTGCCTTGCCGCATCAGGATGCGATCGTCGGGGCCGACGAGCACACAGCCGAAAGGATGATGCCCGTGCGCGGCAGTCGCGCGCGCGACGTCATTGGCGGCGCGGAGGTGGGCTACCATCTGGTCGCGGGTCATCGCCTGGTCCCTCCAAGGCTGTCTTGAGCAGATCTCCCCCCAGATGAACTCTGGAATGGCGTGGACGGTAGCAGATGGAGTGCTTCCGCAAAAGCCACGGGTGGGGCTGCCGGCTGTCCCGAACGATCTCAAGGGCTTGATACCGAAGGCACGGGCTTGATAACGAAGACGGGCCGCAAAGCCTCCAACGCGGCTGCACCAGGGAGCCCGCCGCATGCGCATCGCCGTCCTCGCCGACATCCACGGTAACGTCCTGGCACTGGATGCCGTGCTCGACGACCTCAAGCGGCGCGGCGGCGCCGATTTCACCATCAACCTCGGCGATTGCGTCTCCGGTCCGCTGTGGCCGCGCGAGACGTTCGAGCGGCTCGAAGCGCTCGACCTGCCGACCGTGCGCGGCAATCATGACCGCCGCGTTGCCGTCGATCCCGCCGACGACACGATGTGGGCTTCCGACCGCTACGCGCAGGAACGGCTGACGGAGGCGCAGCGCGAAGCCCTGTTCGCCCTGCCCTTCACGCTGGAGATCATTCCCGGCGTGGTCGCCTTTCATGCCCGGCCTGACCATGACGAGAAATATCTGCTCGACGCGATCGTCGATGGCCAACTGGTGCGCGCACCGCTCGCGGCTATTCAGCGGCGGCTGAACGGGCTCGCCTGCCGCATCGTGCTGTGCGGACACAGCCACCGCCCAGAGCTGATCCGCATCCCCGACGGCCCCGTGATCTTCAACCCCGGCAGCGTCGGCGCCCCCGCCTATGACGACGACACCCCGCCGGCGCATGTTTCGGAGCAAGGCAGCCCGCATGCGCGCTACGGCATCGTCACCTTGGATGGTGAAGGACCCGACCGTTTCGAGACCATCGCCGTCGACTACGACCATGAAGCGGCAGCCAGACAGGCCGAACAGGCGGGACGGCCCGAATGGGCGCACGCGCTCAGGACTGGCTTCATGCCCAAATCCGCTGGGCAAGGCTCCGTTTGACGGCAAAGCCGTACCCTGCGCCGCCCTCCCGGCACCAAACATCGGACGCATTTTCGGACTTACATGGCGCCGTATCGTCCCTTATAAAACCGCCTCGGCATGCGGCAGGACCTGCCGCGGCAAAGGTACAGAGTATCAGTGCACGGCCAATGATGAGGCGCATCGTTACGCTCCGAACAAGTCTGCATGCGCTGATTGCCGCTCCGCTGCTGACGGCGTGGCTCGCCGTTGTCCCGGCCCGCGCCGAAGAGGCGCCCTTCATCTCCATCGTCACAGGGCTTGCCCCCGACGATCTGCTCAACATCCGCGCCAAGCCATCGCCGATGGGCAAGACCGAGGCGCGGGTGGCTGCCGGCGCGAGCGTACGCAACCTCGGCTGCAACGACATTGACGGACATCCCTGGTGCAAGATTGTTTCAGACAATCCCAAAGTCACCGGCTGGGCGCCGGCGCGCTATCTCGTTCCGGTCAATCCGGCGACCGTGCCCGAATCTGACCAGCCAACAGATGCGTCCACTGTCGCCACGGCCACTGATGCCGGCCCGGACGCCACGACGCCTTCCCCACCGCCCGCACCTGCGCCGCCGCCTGACCTGACGCAGCGTCTTGGCGGCACGGATCCAGGCGCGCCGAAATCCGCCGCAGAGATCGGCAGGACCGCGATGGACGATGCCTATGGCATGGCGTTCGCGGCGATCGAGCCCTCCCCTGCTCCGCCCGCGCCCGGCATCCCCTGCGCGCGCCATGTCGGCGAGCCGATGACCCAGTGCCAAATAAGCGTCGCCCATACCGGCGGCGACAGCGCCGTGACCGTGACCTGGCCGGACGGCGGCGCGCGCATCATCAGCTTCCATGGCGGCTTGCCAGTCGGCTCCGACTCGGCCGACGAATTCCGCTTCACCCGCGAAGGCAGCTTGAACATGATCCGCATCGGCACCTCCGAGCGCTTCGAGATCACCGACGCCGTGGCGACCGGCGAAGAAGGCAGTAGGGAATAGGCAGTAGGCACTTCAACCTCGCCTAATCCCTACTGCCCCAATCCCTACTGCCTTCCTTGCATTTTCGGGGTTACATCCGCCAAAACTCTTCCCTATAAGGCCCTCCTAGCCTGATACCAGAATCGCAAGCACAACCGGCCGGGTCTTCCCGTCCCGGTTTTTCGTGCAAGCCGCTCGCCGAACGGAACTCACAACGATGCCAAGACGCACCGACATCAAGTCGATCCTGATCATCGGGGCCGGCCCCATCGTCATCGGCCAGGCCTGCGAGTTCGACTATTCCGGCACCCAGGCCTGCAAGGCGCTGAAGGAAGAAGGCTTCCGGGTCATCCTGGTCAATTCCAACCCGGCCACCATCATGACCGACCCGGAACTGGCCGACGCCACTTATATCGAGCCGATCACGCCGGAGGTCGTCGCCAAGATCATCGCCAAGGAGCGCCCCGATGCGCTGCTGCCGACCATGGGCGGCCAGACCGCGCTGAACACCGCTTTGTCGCTGCGCCGCATGGGCGTGCTCGACCGTTACAATGTCGAGATGATCGGCGCCGACGCCACGGCTATCGACAAGGCCGAGGACCGCGCTTTGTTTCGCGAGGCGATGAAGAAGATCGGCCTGGAAACGCCGAAGTCGATGCTGGCCAACGCCACCGACGTCAAGAACACCGACCGCAAGACGCATGAGGCCGAGCGCGCCACGCTCAAGGCCGAAAAACCTGCCGATCTCGACGCAGCGCTCGACGCGCTGGAAACACGCTGGAACCTCGGCGAAGGCGACCGCAAGCAGCGCTACATCAGCCATGGCATGGCGATCGCAGCACAAGCGCTCGACCATGTCGGCCTGCCCGCCATCATCCGCCCGTCCTTCACCATGGGCGGCACCGGCGGCGGCATCGCCTACAACCGCGCCGAATTCTACGATATCGTCCAGTCCGGCCTCGACGCTTCGCCGACCACCGAAGTGCTCATCGAGGAAAGCGTGCTCGGCTGGAAGGAATATGAGATGGAGGTCGTCCGCGACAAGGCGGACAATTGCATCATCGTCTGCTCGATCGAGAACATCGACCCGATGGGCGTGCACACCGGCGATTCCATCACCGTCGCGCCGGCGCTGACCTTGACCGACAAGGAATACCAGATGATGCGCAACGCCTCGATCGCGGTGCTGCGCGAAATCGGCGTCGAGACCGGCGGCTCGAACGTGCAGTTCGCCGTCAACCCGGCCGACGGCCGCCTCGTCGTGATCGAGATGAACCCGCGTGTCTCGCGCTCGTCCGCTTTGGCTTCGAAGGCGACCGGCTTCCCCATCGCCAAGATCGCGGCAAAACTTGCCGTCGGCTACACGCTGGACGAGCTGGAGAACGACATCACCGGCGGCGCCACCCCCGCTTCGTTCGAGCCGTCGATCGACTACGTCGTCACCAAGATTCCGCGCTTTGCCTTCGAGAAATTCCCCGGCGCCGAGCCGGTGCTGACCACCGCCATGAAGTCGGTCGGCGAAGTCATGGCCATCGGCCGCACGTTCCAGGAGTCTTTGCAGAAGGCGCTGCGCGGTCTGGAAACAGGCCTGACCGGCCTCGACGAAATCGAGATCCCCGGCCTTGGTCATGGCACTGCGCCCGCCAGCCACGTCGACGACCGCAACGCCATCCGAGCCGCTTTGGGCACGCCGACACCCGACCGGCTGCGCATGGTGGCGCAGGCGATCCGCATGGGCACGTCGCTGGAAGACGTGCACGCAATGTGCAAGATCGACCCGTGGTTCCTCGAGCAGATCGCCGGCATCCTGGCCATGGAAGCCCGCATCCGCGAGCACGGCATTCCGCAAGACGCCGTCAATCTGCGCATGCTGAAGGCCATGGGCTTCTCCGACGCCCGCCTCGCGTCGCTGACGAACACCGATGCCGAAGTGATTCAGAGGATTCGCGAAAAGCTCGACGTTCATCCGGTTTATAAGCGCATCGACACCTGTGCTGCCGAGTTCGCCTCACCCACCGCCTACATGTATTCCACCTACGAGGTTCCGTTCGCCGGTGTGCTGGCTAATGAAGCGCAGGTGTCATCGCGGAAAAAAGTCGTCATCCTCGGCGGTGGTCCGAACCGCATCGGCCAGGGCATCGAGTTCGACTATTGCTGCTGCCATGCCGCCTTCGCGCTGCGCGACGCCGGCTATGAAGCGATCATGATCAACTGCAACCCCGAGACGGTGTCGACCGACTACGACACCTCCGACCGGCTCTATTTCGAGCCGCTGACGGCGGAAGACGTGCTGGAGATCCTGCGCGCCGAACAGGCCTCGGGCGAGCTGGTCGGCGTCATCGTCCAGTTCGGCGGCCAGACGCCGCTGAAGCTCGCCGACGCGCTGGAGAAGGCCGGCATCCCGATCCTGGGGACGTCACCCGACATGATCGATCTGGCCGAAGACCGCGACCGCTTCCAGAAGCTCTTGCACAAGCTCAACCTCACCCAGCCGAAGAACGGCATCGCCTACTCCGTCGAGCAGGCCCGCCTCGTCGCTGGCGAGCTTGGCTTCCCGCTGGTGGTGCGCCCCTCCTATGTGCTTGGCGGCCGCGCCATGCAGATCATCCATGACGAGGGCATGCTGCAGTCCTATCTGCTCGACACCGTGCCCGGCCTGGTGCCGGAGGACATCAAGCAGAAATACCCCAACGACAAGACCGGCCAGATCAACACGCTCTTGGGCAAGAATCCGCTTTTGTTCGACACCTATCTCTCGGGCGCCATCGAGGTCGATGTCGACTGCCTCTGCGACGGCAAGGAGACCTTCGTCTCCGGCATCCTGGAGCATATCGAGGAGGCCGGCATCCATTCGGGCGACTCGGCCTGCTCGCTGCCGGTGCATTCGCTGCATCCGGACCTCGTCGACGAGTTGGAGCGGCAGACGGCAAGCCTCGCCCGCGCGCTCAATGTCGGCGGCCTGATGAACGTGCAATACGCGATCAAGGACGGCACGGTCTATGTGCTGGAGGTCAACCCGCGGGCATCCCGCACCGTGCCCTTCGTCGCCAAGACCATCGGCCGCCCCATCGCGAAAATCGCCGCCCGCATCATGGCCGGCGAAAAGCTGGAAGACGCCTTCGCCCACTACGGCGCCATGCCCGACCCGAGAAACCCCGGCCACATCGCGGTCAAGGAAGCCGTCTTCCCCTTCGCCCGTTTCCCCGGCGTCGACATCCTGCTCGGCCCGGAAATGCGCTCGACCGGCGAGGTCATGGGCCTCGACCGCGATTTCGCGCTGGCCTTCGCCAAGAGCCAGCTCGGCGCCGGCGTCGACCTGCCGCGCTCCGGCACGCTGTTCGTCTCCGTGCGCGACGAGGACAAGAAGGGCATCCTGCCGGCGGTGAAGCGCCTCGCCGGCCAGGGTTTTAAGGTGATGGCCACATCAGGCACCGCCCGCTTCCTCGCCGAGAACGGCGTCGTCGCGGAGAAAATCAACAAGGTGCTCGAGGGCCGTCCCCACATCGAAGACGCCATCCGCAACCGCCAGGTCCAGATCGTCTTCAACACCACGGATGGCCAGAAGGCTGTGTCGGACTCCAAGTCGCTGCGCCGCGCCACGCTGATGCAGAAGGTGCCGTATTACACGACGCTGTCGGGTGCTGCCGCGGTGGCCGAGGCGATTGCGGCGCTGAAGGCAGGGAGCCTGGAGGTCAGGCCGCTGCAGGAGTATTTTGCTTAGAAATTAGCTCTCTTCTCCCCGTCGCTATACGGGGAGAAGATGCCGGCAGGCAGATGAGGGGCAGCGCGAGCCTAGGTGGTCAAGTCGCGACGTCAGCAACAACCGCTTTCACGGCCTTGCTCTTGGCTCTCTCCAACTTATTCATGGCCTTCCGCATCCTGGCGACCGCCTCCTTCGCCCTATCACCCTCGATCGTATCTCGCTTGATCACTTCATTTTCGACCAACTGCGACAGGTTCTCGTTGCCAACCTTGATGTCCGGAAAGAGCTTCCGGATCTCCCGGCGCACCACCGAGATCACTGCTTCGGAACGTATGATCGCCGAGACCGTAAACTTGTTGAACAACTGGGCCTGCTGATGAAAAGCGTCCATCGCATCGGTCGTCAGCCCTTCCTTGGCGAATAGGAAGAGGCACTGCAGATGATCCTCATTCTTGGGGTTCATATCGGCAAGGACAATCCGGCAAACTTCTTCGTGGCTGATCTGGTTTGCCACATAGATACGGACCAACCGCCATTCGACCGCATTGGTCAGGATCACCCAGTGAATGCCTTGGTGAGCTCCGTAGTCGATAACCTGCCTCAAGTGATTATCGGCCAAGCTGCTGCCCGCTGATTTCACCTCGACAAGCAATCGCAATTTTCCTGCGATCTTGATCGCGAGATCGCAGTATGTGGCTTTGATCTGATGCTCCGACGTCAGTTCCTCATATTTATCATAGCCAAAAACATCAGCCAAGATGTCCTTGACTAAGGTAACCGTGTCGGCCTCCGCGACATCGGATTTTTGTTGAGCCAACGTAATCCGCTGGTACTTCTTTAGGTTCGACGCAACGCGCTCGCCGAATTTCTTCGGTAATTTGTTCATGGCTCGCCCTCCCTATCCCCGATGACAGTTGAGGGCGAGTTTACTCGAAAGACAAGCGGAAATTATTTCATGAGGAGAGAAGTGCCTTCACCCCACCGCCACACATTCAATCTCGATATCGAACTCCATCGGCCATGACGCCACCGGCACAAACGTCCGCGAGGGCGGGTTTTCCGGGAAATGCCTGGCATAGACGCGGTTGATGGCGTTGTAGAAGCCGGCATTGGCGGCGTAGATGCGCACCATCAGCACATTCTCCAGCGAGCTTCCCGACGCTTCGAGACAATGGCGCAATGCCCTGAGCGACGCCTCGGTCTGCACCTCGATGTCGCCCTTGACAAGTTTGCCAGTCGTGAGATCGAGCGGTGGCATGCCGGAGACGAAGACCAGCCCCGCCCCCTTGGTCACC